>JAYZBS010000110.1:0-39656 GCA_036338635.1 Pseudomonadota bacterium
GCAGCCTGGATTCCCATTATCCGACCTCTTTCATGACATTCTGCAGGGAAGCGAGCTTCGAGCGGACCGAACTGTCGATCATCTTCGAGCCCAACTTGACAATCATGCCGCCGATGAGGGTCTCATCGACGCGCGTGTTCAACTTGACCTTCTTGCCGGACTTTTCCGCCAGCGTTGCCTTCAGCCGCTCCTGCTGCGCATCGGTCAGGGCGACGGCGCTGGTGATGTCGGCGGTGACCTCGCCCCGCTCGACCGCGATCAGGTCGGCCAGGCGGGCGGTCAGCTGCGGCAGAACGAATAGGCGGCGGTTCTTCGCCATCAGTTGCAGCGTGTTCGACAGGACCGGCGACAGCTTCATCTTCGCGGCCAGCGCAGCGATGGCGCGCGACTGCTGGTCGCGCGAATAGATCGGGCTGGCGATCAGATCGCGCAGGTCCGCGCTGTCCTTCAGCGCGGCATCCAGATCGGCGGTCTGCTGAGCAAGGGCGTCAAGCCCCCCATCTTCCTTCGTGATGTCGAAGACGGCCTGCGCATAGCGCCCGGCGATGCTCTGGGACATGGAAACAGAGTTGGCCACGGTCATCCTTTACGGTTTGCGCAAACCCCGCTGGCGGGCCGGGCTGCTGCCTGGTCTGTCGCGGGGTGCGGGTCGCGGTCGCACGGCTGATGGAGGGTCGTGCAAATCTGCGGCGTCTCTAGCAGGTGATTTCACCCCCGGCAACCTTCTAGGGCACGGAAAGGGCAGCCTTTGCGACCTTTGGGCGCGATTGAGGAAATCGGGCCACGGCCAGCGCTAACAGCGGTCGACGACCACGGTTCCCTACCTGTGGCAGGATGTCGCATCAAGGCTCAGGAGGGCGGCAACGGTCCCAGCCGGCCCGTGCCCTGCGGGGAACGCACCGGCCTTGGCCGCGCGACCCCGTCCAGGATTTCCAGCGGGCTGGGGACGTGGATCTTGATGCCGGGGCCAACAGGCGCCCTGCTCTGCTTCGATATTTCGACCAGGATTACGCCGGCAATCAGGACGCGGCTGATCCGGGCGCCGGTCCGTTCCCAGAACTGCGCGCTGCGCAGCCAGAACCGGCGGTCCGACGGCGGGATATAGATGGCCGAACCTTGCCATTCGGGCTGAAACCCTGCCCGGCGGATCTGCATCGTGATCTGCGTCGCCGTGTAGGACCGGCCAAAGCCGAAGGGCGTCCGGTCCGTCGCGGCCCAGAGCCCTGCCCGGTTCGGCACCATCACCATCATCCTTCCCCCGGGCCCCAGGCAGCGCCAGGCCTCGGCCAGCAGCTCGCTCGGGTGGTCGCTGGTCTCCAACCCATGCAGCACCACCAAGCGATCGATGCTTCCAGTCTCGATCGGCCATGCGGTCTCGTCGCAGAGGACAGAGTGGTTCGGAAGGCCCGCCGGCCAGCCCATCACCCCCTGCGGGCCAGGCATCAGCGCCGTCACCCGCCGCGCATGCGGAAGATACGGCCGCAGCATCGGCGCCGCGAAGCCGAAGCCCGCAACGGTCATTCCCGCGCAGGACTGCGCCGACCACCGCCCCGTCAGCCGGTCGCGCAGGATCCGCTGCACGACCCGGCCAAGCGCCCGCTGATAATAGAAGCGTCGCAGCTGGTCGATGTCATGATGCATTGCGTGCGGGTCCCGGTTTTGACAGGCTCAGGTGACCATATGGGGAAGGATTTGCCAATGCCGCTGGACCTTGTCACGCTGCGCTGTCTTCAGGACAACTACGCCTATCTTCTGCACGGCGAGGCCGGCACGGTGCTGATCGATGCCCCTGAGGCGTTGCCCATCCTGACCGAGCTGAACGCGCGCGGCTGGCGGCTGGATGCGATCCTGCTGACGCACCACCACGACGACCACGTCCAGGCCGTGCCGCGGATCGTGGCGGAAACCGGGGCGCGGGTCATCGGCGCGGATGCCGACGCCCATCGCCTGCCGCCCCTGGACCTGCGCGTGCGGCCCGGCGAACCGCTGGAGGTTCTTGGCGAACAGGTGGGCGTCATCGACGTTTCCGGGCACACCGTGGGCCACGTGGCGTTCCACTTCCCCGACAGCGGCATGGCCTTTACCGGGGACAGCCTCATGGCGCTTGGCTGCGGTCGCCTGTTCGAGGGCGATCCCGAGATGATGTGGGCCAGCCTGATGCGGCTGGACGCGCTGCCCAGGGACACGCTGATCTGTTCGGGCCATGATTATTGCACCGGCAACGGCGCCTTCGCCTTGTCCGTCGACAAGGACAACCAGGCGCTTCAGGATCGTCTGGCTGCCATCGCCGAGGCACGCGCACCCTGCGCGCCCGCCACGTTGGAAACTGAAGCGGCCACCAACCCGTTCCTTAGGACCGAGGCGCTGCGCGATGCCCTGGGAATGCCCAGTGCGACGGATTCTCAGGTGTTCGCGCGACTCCGTCGGATGAAGGACGAGTTCTGACAGTTCTCCGCTGCGACCGGCCGTCGCGGCCCCGTTCACTTGCCGCTTGAAATGAGGGCTATGCGACATCACATCTGCCTCAACCGTGGGAAAAACGTGGCATCTGACGGAAAAACCACTTGATGCCGGGCGAAATCCACCAAATCTTAAATGCATCGTGACAGTCTGGGCAGGTGGGCGACGTCAGGCCCATACCGCCAGCCGACTGACAGGAGACGACCGTGCCAAGTTTCTCGACCTCTCTGGAACAGGCCATTCACCAAGCGCTCGCGCTGGCGAACGAACATCGACACGAGCTTGCGACGCTGGAACACCTGCTGCTGGCCCTGACCGAGGAACCCGATGCGGTCAAGGTCATGCGCGCCTGCAACGTGGATCTGGAAGAGCTGCGCAAGACCATCAGCGATTTCATCGAAGATGACCTTTCCACACTCATCACCGACGTCGACGGCTCGGAGGCCGTACCGACGGCGGCCTTCCAGCGCGTGATCCAGCGTGCGGCAATCCATGTCCAAAGCTCGGGCCGGCAAGAGGTCACGGGTGCCAACGTGCTGGTCGCCATCTTCGCCGAACGCGAATCGAACGCCGCATATTTCCTGCAGGAGATGGACATGACCCGCTATGACGCGGTCAACTTCATCGCGCATGGCGTGGCCAAGAACCCCAGCTTCAACGAACCTCGCAAGGTCGCAGGCTCCGATGAACCCATCGAGCAGAAGCAGGAGACCGCGCAGGAGCAGAAGGACGAGACGGCCCTTGGCAAGTACTGCGTCGATCTGAACGCGAAGTCCAAGAAGGGCGACGTGGACCCGCTTATCGGCCGCGAGGCGGAGGTCGAGCGCGCGATCCAGGTTCTCTGCCGCCGTCGCAAGAACAACCCGCTTCTGGTGGGCGACCCCGGCGTCGGCAAGACCGCCATCGCCGAGGGGCTGGCGCTGAAGATCACCCGCGGTGAGACACCCGACGTGCTGGCCGGGGCCACGATCTTCTCGCTGGATATGGGGGCGCTTCTGGCTGGAACCCGCTATCGCGGCGACTTCGAAGAGCGGCTGAAAGCCGTCGTCAAGGAACTGGAGGCGCATCCCGACGCGATCCTGTTCATCGACGAGATCCACACGGTGATCGGCGCGGGCGCGACGTCTGGCGGTGCAATGGATGCCTCGAACCTTCTGAAGCCAGCACTGGCAGGCGGCAAGCTCCGCTGCATGGGCTCAACCACCTACAAGGAATATCGTCAGCACTTCGAAAAGGACCGCGCTCTCTCGCGGCGATTCCAGAAGATCGACGTGAATGAGCCTTCTGTGCCCGACACCATCAAGATCCTCATGGGTCTGAAGCCGCATTTCGAAGCGCATCACGACCTGCGCTACACGAATGATGCGATCAAGTCGGCGGTCGAGTTGGCCAGCCGCTACATCAACGACCGCAAGCTGCCCGACAGCGCCATCGATGTCATCGACGAGGCGGGTGCCGCGCAGCACCTCGTGGCCGAAAGCAAGCGCCGCAAGACCATCAGTCCCAAGGAGATCGAGGCCGTGGTGGCCAAGATCGCCCGCATCCCGCCTAAGAACGTCAGCAAGAACGACGCGGAGGTTCTGCGCGACCTGGATGCAGCACTGAAGCGGGTCGTATTCGGCCAGGACAACGCGATCGATGCGCTGTCCAGCGCGATCAAGCTGGCGCGGGCCGGTCTTCGAGAGCCTGAGAAGCCCATCGGCAACTATCTGTTCGCTGGTCCGACCGGCGTCGGCAAGACCGAGGTGGCAAAACAGCTTGCCGCCAGCCTGGGGGTCGAACTGATCCGCTTCGATATGTCGGAGTACATGGAGAAGCACGCGGTCAGCCGCCTGATCGGTGCCCCTCCGGGCTATGTCGGCTTCGACCAAGGCGGGCTTCTGACCGATGGCGTGGACCAGCACCCGCACTGCGTCCTGCTGCTGGACGAGATCGAGAAGGCGCATCCCGACGTCTTCAACATCCTGCTGCAGATCATGGATGCCGGGCGTCTGACCGACCATAACGGCCGGACGGTCGATTTCCGGAACGTGGTGCTGATCATGACCTCGAACGCTGGGGCCGCTGATCAGGCCAAGGCGGCCATCGGCTTTGGCCGCGACCGCCGTGAGGGCGAGGACACCGCCGCGATCGAGCGGACCTTCACGCCCGAGTTCCGTAACCGCCTGGATGCGATCATCAGCTTCGCGCCGCTGTCGCGCGACGTGGTGATCCATGTGGTTGAAAAGTTCGTGCTGCAGCTCGAGGCTCAGCTGATGGACCGGAATGTCCACATCGAACTGACCCCGGAGGCCGCGAACTGGCTAGCCGAGAAGGGATATGACGACCGCATGGGTGCCCGCCCGCTGGGGCGCGTCATTCAAGAGAGCATCAAGAAGCCTCTGGCCGAGGAACTGCTCTTCGGTCGCCTGACCAAGGGTGGCGTCGTCTTGGTGAAGATCGAGGATGACAAGCCCGTCTTCGACATCACCGGCCCCGATGCTCCTCGTATCGGCAGGTCCAAAACGCCCCTGCTGACAGCTGAATAGCGCGGCGGGCCTACGCGCCCGCCCAGCACTGCTATCAAGCAAAGCCGGATCTGCCCCACCTTGGGGCAGATGCTTTCTACCAAGTTCATGCGCAGGGACACGATGCGGGGATCCTTGGCTCGTCGCGTGTGACGACCATGGAGCAGCCGGCATCTCAGGCGCTGCGCGACATCTCCCTCGGCCAACGCAGCATTCTCACCGACTCGAAGATTGTGAGATCAATGAAGCAAGTTCCTCTCTTTTACTTTACGTATTAAGGTCGAAGGTTTCTATGCTGTGAGAGTCCGCGCCGGTTATCGCATGGTCGCAGCTACTATCATCGAAGCCGACTAGCAGCAGGTAGTGCAACACCTAGGTTTCACCCCCATTGGGCACTGTTGCAGGTCTCTCGCCGTGAAGGATCCAGACCACGGATCCATGAGGTCAGACGGATGGCATGAGCAGACCTAAGCCCGTCCGCTGCTCCACGACGAACTGGCCCGCCTTCAACGCCGCGCTCCGCAGGCGCGGGTCTGTGCCGGTCTGGCTGGACACGGCAATGCCATGGCACGAGCCCCATGAGGGCCGGGACACCCACCGATTTCCCTGATGCGGCAATCCAGCTCTGCTTGTCGATTGAGGTATTGTTCTAGCTGCCGCTCAGGCAGCCCGCCGGGATAGTCATGAGCCTCTTGCGACTGGCCGGCCTTGATTGGCTGGTTCCGAATTGCTCGACGCTTTCTCGGAGACAGAAGATCCTGCAGGTACCGTGCCGATGAACAGCGGAACCTGCCGGTGGAGGGCACCGCGATCAACTCTTTTGGGTGAGAAGAGGGACCTGGCCCAGTGGGGCCGCGCAAGCCGAGGAAAGGGAATGACAGGCCCGCAAGCATGGCATTCAGGGACGCCGCCAATGGCGCAAGACGCGTCGGGCCGTGGGCTTCGGCGTTTCGGACATACGCACCCCCAAGCTCACCCCGCCGGAAAGGCACCAGTTCCGTCCGGCCCAACTTGCTCGACCAGATCACTCGGGACAGGGGGGTGGCATCGTGACCTCGGACGGCTCCCGCGACAACCGCCGCTGTCACAGCGCCATGATCGTGTGCGGCGCCACGGCAGTCATCCTAGCCCGGAAAAACGGCCGACCATCGAAAGAGAACCGCTCTGGCGCGTCACGAGACCCTGCGCGCCACATGACACCATGGCAGGGCGTTCCGGAGGCGGTGAGCTGGATACCACACCCGACGTCGCACCGAGGCAGGAATGCAGGGCCTCAAGTCGTGCGGAGAGCGCATAGGAGCGAAAGACCCAGACCGTTGATCCGAGGAGTCCATATCCGCATCGCGCTCGTCAAACGCTTCGATGCCCTCGGCACCGCCGAGATCGTCCGCAGGACTTGAACCTGGAAGGAAAATGGGAGGTCGCGCCTCAAGTCGACTTGCTGCACCAATGCCCGCCCCCGCGGAAATCCCGACTGCCACGTTAGCCAGATGGTGGAGCGGCTAGTCCAATAACCATATGCTGCATCCCTCGCCTTCACGTGACCAGGATCGCTAAGCAGGCATTGACAAGGTCATTTTTGCCGGCAGTTGGCAATGTATCACCTTGCGCCTGAACTGAAAGGCACGCAATTTGTCCGCCATGCCGCGCACGATAAAGGTTGCCTATGTCACGGATCGCGGCTTTCTGAAGCCGACGCTCTTCTCTATCTGGAGCCTGCTGCAGCACCTTCGGGGCCCGGCCCAGTTGCATGTCTGGGGCGACGGTCTTCAGCCTGAAGACTGGACGACTGTCGAGACGGTCGTGGCCGGTCAGCCGCAAGCAACCCTAATTTGCAAGGATATCGGCAGCGGTTATCTTGAAAGCGCTTACGGGCCTACCGGCTATATCTCGGCGGCGACGATGGGGCGTCTGTTCATCCCCCGGCTGATCGAGGGACATGTTCTCTATATCGATGGCGACACGCTCGTCACTGGCGACGTCGGAGAGTTGTTCCAGATCGACCTGAAGGATTGCTTCGCTGGAGTAGTTCGTGATTACCACATCACCAACTGGCTGTCCGAACCTGAGAAGACGACGGCTGAGCGGGATGCGCGGCTGGCGGAAATTCGGCGGTTCATGAGCCCAGCATGCGTCGAGGATTATTTCAACGCGGGTGTTCTTCTGCTCAATTGCGATGCGATCAGATCTCGGCCCGACTTCATGGCGCAAATTGAAGATGTCGCCACCGCCTCGGCCTGTACGCATGGAGACCAGGACCATCTGAACGCCCTGTTCGGAACGCGCTTGATGCAGCTGGACCCTGCTTGGAACGCCTCATGGGGGCGCGTCCGGAGGCATAGGGCGCTGCTGGCGCGGGCGGGTTCGGCGACTATTGGAAAAGCGCCCGGCAGCCCGGTCATCCTGCACTATCATGGGCCGAAGAAGCCCTGGCAACATGGCCGATGGGATATCTGGTCATCGCGCGGTCGAGCAACGCTGGCCTATCGCCGTGCATTGCGTCGGTTCCTGCGGCAGCATCCGGATCTGAGGCCTGCTTGACCATCCTGGTTATCTC
This sequence comes from Pseudomonadota bacterium, assembly GCA_036338635.1. Taxonomy (GTDB): domain Bacteria; phylum Pseudomonadota; class Alphaproteobacteria; order Rhodobacterales; family Rhodobacteraceae; genus Paracoccus. The sequence goes on from JAYZBS010000110.1 coordinate 7,525, forward strand.
CACATTCCCGATCGGATCATTCTGGGAGTCCACCTGACATGTCCAAGCACCATCATCCCTTGGCCGATACCCCGCGGCGGGCGCTTCTTGTCGGGCATTTCTCCACCGTCGGCGACGTGGAGGTTCTGCGGCAGACAGAACGGCAACTGCAGGCTTTGGGGATGCCTTACGACGTAGCGCCCTATACCGATGCCCGTTTGGCTGTCGACGGCACATGGTTGGATCGCTTGACGCTGGATCCTGCCTGGTATTCGCACCTGATCGTCATCTGTGGCCCTTTGACGCCTGCGATGGCCGTGCAGCACGAAAGCATCTTCGGCCGCTTTCAGCACTGTGTGCATATCGGCGTGAACCTGACGATGGTCGCGCCGACGGCCACCTTCAACCCGTTCGAGGTCCTTCTCGAGCGGGACAGCGACAGGATCACGCGCGCGGACCTGAGCTTCCGCGAGAATCCGCCCCGCGTTCCCGTCATCGGCCTGTGCCTGACCGGATTTCAGCGAGAGTACGGGAATCGCCACAGGGGCGATTTGGCCGAACAGAAGCTGCGGCGCCTGATCGAGGGGTCTGGGGCGGCGTTCATCGAGATGGACACTTCAGTGCCAGCGTCGACGAACCGTTTCGGTCTGTCGAACGCAGCGCAATTCGAGTCCATCTGCGGCCGGCTTGATGCAATGCTGACGACCCGGCTCCATGGCATGGTACTGGCCTTGAAAAACGGCGTTCCGACGATTGCGATCGATCCTGTCGCCGGCGGTGACAAGGTGACGCGTCAGGCGCAGAAGCTCGGCTGGAGCGAGGTCTTCGATCCAGATAAGGCAAGCGACGAGGATCTACGGGCGGCGCTGGATCGCTGCCTGTCCGATGCCGGTCGCGCAGATGCGCGTCTTGTGCGGGATAAGGCAGTCGCTTCACTGGTCGGATATGATGAGGAGCTTGCCGCAGCGTTGCAAGTTCCGCCCGACCCTGAACTGCGCCAGAACCTGATCCCGAAGGCAAGCACGATCCGTCACCTGCGTAGGCGCTTCAAGGCATGGAAGCGGCGCAGGCGTGCCTGATATCGAAGATTAGCAGCACTTCATTCAATGCCCCATTCGTCTTTCCGAGGCTCGGTCGGTGCCCAGAGAGGAGCACGGTGGAACCCCTCGAAAGTCGAGCTACTGCCGGTTCCATAAAGGCCAAGTAAGGCTGGCATGGCACATGCTCTGACCTTGATCGGACTGAAGCAGCCCAATTTCGATGAGCGCCGCCGCAGGTTGTTAATCGTCGTCATCCGCGCATCCATGGCCAGCGACATGTCGCGATCAGGCTTCATGGAGCAGCCGATTGCCCGCGGGGAGACGGAGGATGATCAGAAAACGATCCGGGGGATCCCTTTTCCGCCGATTGTCCAGAACCACCGCGATTTGCAGCCAGCCACCGAGGCTCCAGTGATTTTGCAAATCGGCCAGCCGCTTCTAGGCCAGCCGATCTTGCTGAGAATTAAGGCCCTAGTCTGGCCATTGCAGATGAGCCGCTGGCCGTCAACGGCCCGATGTCGGGGATGTACAAGCGTCGGCCATTGGCCTTGGGCTTGCCAAGGCGACAAGGCTATGCCGACGTCGCACCAGCGGGTCGATCCGGTATAGCCCGCAGACCAACCCTTCTTGTGGAACACCGCGCAAGACGTAGCGCGTGCCGCAAGCCAGATCTCCGACATTGGAATTCATTGCAATTGCCGTGATCAGCGGGGCGGTATGGATGCTGCGGGCATCGGTCGGGTGGTGGGGCCCAAAGGAGAGGCCGGAGCGCGCGAGTTCCAGAACTTTGCGAAGCGCACCAGCTGGTCAGATGTGACGGTGCACGTTAGTATGGGCTGCTTTCATATCACCGCGCGCGGGGAAGCGTTCGACGGCTGTCATCCAATCATGTCGTAGAATGGTCTCACCGCTCTTGAGGATGTCATGCTTCATGAGAAGCTGAACCACTTCTTTGCTCAGAACCATTATCTCGGTTGCGTCGACACGCAATGTTTGCAGCAAAGGCAGCGCAGGTTGCGGTCAGCGCCCTTATCCCACAAAGTGGGCCACACATGCGGACAGATCAAGGTTGCGCGTGGCGTATGCTATATCCTAGTCATACATCGGCGGATCAGCTTTCTGACTTGACGCCACAACAAAGCTCCCTTTTGGTCATATCAGCTTTCCAGCTCGTTGGTCGTAATCTCGACTTCGTTCTCAACAAACCAGCAACACAGTCAGCCAACGATCCTATGGCGGCCTGCAGAGACTAACCTTTGGGGAAAGTCTCCATCCGGCAAAGCACTCAGCAGGGATGATGTCTGGCGGCTCAAGGCGATGCGCTTGCAGATCAGCGCGAACCAGCCGCAGGCCTGTACTGCCAAGATCGCCTTTACCGGCGCGCGATCGCAACAAGGCCCCGCAGGCGGGGCCTTGTGAGAAGCTGTCACAAAGCGTTAGACGCTGGTGCCTTGGCCACTAGCCTTGGTATTGGACTTGTCGGCGTCCGAGCCTGATGACAACTCGTCCGCGGCCGCGTTCTTGACGTCGGAAACCGAGGACTTGGCTTCCTCCATGCCGGCATCCACGGCTCGGCGGACCTTTGCCTTCTCCTCTTCGTAGATGGCTTCGGCCTCCTCGAAGAGGTGCTGGCTGTAGCTGCCAAACAGCTCTTCTTCGCGGCGGGTGCGCGGCAGCAGCGTCGCCAAGCCCGCACCGACCAGGAAGGCGGCGGCGCCGAAAATCAGCGGCTCTGCCTCATAGCCGTCGGACACGGACCGCGAGCTTTCGTTGAACCGGCGGCTAGCGGAGTCGCGGGCGCGAATGGCGCGGTGGCGCGCGTCCTGCACGCGGCGGCGCGCTTCTTCACTAAGATCCTCGGTGCCCTCGCTCAGCCGGTCGCGCAGGTGGCGAGCCCGGTCTTTCATGTGGTCGGTCATGCTGCTCTCCTGATGGTGTGTGTCGTGCAGGCGGCTGCGTGCACGGCTGATGGTGCGGCGGGCCCAGCCCGGTTCGGACCGGCTGGCGGTGCCCAGGGAAGCGGTCCCGCGCGTCGAGGCGCCCGAGGACGTCGCGACCCCGGCCGGCGACGCCGACATGCCCGACGATCCAAGGCCGGGGCTGTCCGCGTGGGGACCCGACGTCGATGCGCGGCCATAGCTGGAAGACGACACGAAGGACTGCCCCTCGGGCATCTCGGTATCGATATCGTCCGAATGGTAGGTCGGGTCGCGATAGCGCGGGCGGGACGGTTGGCGGCGCCGCGTCATGGCCCGGTGCGTGGGGTCGTAGCCGCGTCCGAAGATCATCCACGCAAGGCCGACGCCGGTCAGTGCAAGTGCGACCGGGTTCGACCGCGCAGCATCGCTGGCGGCATTGGCCCACTCGGACCCATGCTCGCGAAACTGCTCGCTGACGCGACGCGACAGGCCGTCCCAGGATAGTTCGTCCTGAAGCTCGTTCAGCGTCTCGCGAAGGGCATTCCGGTCGCGCTCGATCTCGCGCTCGATGTGCTCGGGGCTGTCCGGATCACTTGTCATGATACGCCTCCTTGATCGCGTGGGCGTCGCGCTGGACGCTGTCCACAGTGCGCGTGGGCATCAGGGACTTCAGCTTCAGGTCGTTCAGGCCCTTCTTCAGCAGGATGAACGCAACCAGCGCAAGAACTACGCCGACGATCACGGCGCTCCAGATCGGGCCTAGGTCGGTCTCGGCCAAGGCGGCCACAAGCGCGGCGACAAGGACGTTTAGCGTGACAAGGCCGATGACACCGGCCACGGCGATGAAGCCCACCGCATTGCCGGCCCGGCTGAGGTTTTGACCGACCTCGGCCTTGGCCAGCGCAATCTCCTTGCGGACAAGGTCGCTGGACAGTCGCATCACGTCTGATACGAGCGATGCCGGTCCTTCGCTCCGGGGGGCCGGATCGGTGCGGACGGGATCAGACATTGCGGTCACCTCCGTAGCCAGGCTTCGTCACGCCGGTCGTGGAACCGCCGCTGCCCGAACCTTCGCCGGCGGTGCTGCCGGTCGTGCCTGCCGCGCCGCCTGGACGGCCTGCGCCTGCGGACGATGCCGAGCCGGTGCCAGCGCCCACGCCGCTGCCGGTGGCTGCGCCGGTCCTCGGGCCCGAGGTAGTGCTTTCCCAGGCGCTGCCCGCCGTGGTCGCGGCGCCGGGACGCGTCGCCGGGCGTCCGGTCGGCATGCCGCCGGTGGTGCTGCCGCCATAGACGCTGGACCCGCCGCTGCTATAGTCGCTCGATCCGCCGCCGCGATAGGTCCGTCCGGGTTTGCCCGCCAGCAGGAAGCGCGCTGCGGCGAAGCCTGCCACGGCCGAGATGCCAAGGAATGTTCCAGGGCGTTCGCGGGCGAACTCGCGAACGCTGTCGACGACGTTGGCGCCTTCCAGGGTGTCGGCGAAGCCTTCTGCGTTTTCGGCGGCGTAGTCGAACATCCGGGCGAACGGCGATTCCTCGCCCACTTCGGACTTGGCCGACCGGAAGGCCGAGGCCAGATTGTCGACGCGGTCGGCAAGGCTGCCGCGCATTTCCTCGCTGCGGCGCGAGACCTCGTCCTTGACGCCCTCGGCCAGGCGGTTGGCCTGCGAACCGGCTTGGTCCTTCAGGTCCTTCATGGTCGAGGAGGTTTGTTGGGTCCTGGCCGTGTCAGATGTGTATTCGGCGCTCATGTCGGTCCTCCTGAGGTGTTCAGGTTATTTGGGCATCGGTCGGCTGTTGCCATTCGATCCCTTGGGACTTCTCAACCATAATGTGCCGCTGTTGTTCCCGACAGTTGACAGACGAAGACGAATCGCCTGCCGCCGGATTTCCGGGGGCCGGGGTGAAAATGACTGTATACATTGCGACGTGAATGACTTTCGATGGGCGCGCAACGCCAATGGCGACAGAACAGGGGAAACGGACATGAAGACCAGGGCTATCCTTTGCGGCGCACTGAGCGTCATCGCGGTTGTGGCGGGCGCGGGCTCCGCCTTGGCGGACGACGCCACTTGCCGCGCGATCCGCATGTCGGATCCCAACTGGACCGACATCAACGCCACCAACGGCGTGGCCGCCGTCGTGCTCGAGGCTTTGGGATATGTGCCCGAGATCAGCTTCCTTTCCGTTCCCATCGGTTACGAATCGATGAAGAACGGAGAGATCGACGTGTTCTTGGGCAACTGGATGCCAGCTCAGACGGCCTTCATCGACGATCTGCAGGCCGCCGACGCCATCGAGGTACTGAACACCAACCTGACCGGCGCCAAGTTCACGCTGGCGGTGCCGACCTACATGGCTGATCAGGGGATCACCAGCTTCGCCGATCTGGATGCCCATGCCGAGGCTTTCGACAGCAAGATCTATGGCATCGAACCCGGCGCGCCCGCGAACCAGAACATCGCCCGGATGATCGAGGCCGACGATTTCGGCCTGGGGGACTGGGAACTGGTTGAATCCGGCGAACAGGCCATGCTGGCGCAGGTGTCGCGGATGGAGCGATCCGAGGATGGCATCGTCTTCCTGGCCTGGGCCCCGCACCCGATGAACACGAACCACGACATAACTTATCTTGAAGGCGGTGACGAATACTTCGGGCCGAATTTCGGCGGTGCCGAGGTCAGGACCCTTGCCCGCGCCGGGTGGCCCGAAGCCTGCCCGAACGCCGCGCAGCTGTTCACGAACATGACCTTCGACATCGAGATGGAGAACACCCTGATGGGTGAGATCCTGGACGGTGCCGACGCCAAGGATGCCGCGAAGGAATGGCTGGCCGCCAATTCCGATGCGCTGACCCCGTGGCTGGACGGCGTCACGACGCTGGAGGGCGAGCCCGCCGAACCCGCCGTGCGCGCGGCGCTTGGCTTGTAAGGTCGCATCACTTCATGAGCCGGCCGAATATCCTGATCCTCATGGTCGACCAGCTGAACGGGACGCTGTTCCCCGACGGCCCGGCCCCCTTCCTTCACGCGCCGAACCTGCGGGCGCTGGCGGACCGCTCGGTGCGGTTCGCCAACAGCTATACGGCCAGTCCGCTCTGCGCGCCGGGCCGTGCCAGCTTCATGTCGGGCCTGCTGCCAAGCCGGACGCGGGTGTATGACAACGCCGCCGAGTTCGCGTCGGACATCCCGACCTATGCGCATCACCTGCGTCGGGCGGGCTATCACACCGCCCTGTCCGGCAAGATGCATTTCGTCGGTCCCGACCAGTTGCATGGATTCGAGCAGCGTCTGACCACCGACATCTATCCGGCCGATTTCGGCTGGACGCCCGACTATACCAAGCCGGGCGAGCGGATCGACTGGTGGTATCACAACCTGGGCTCCGTCACCGGGGCGGGGGTGGCCGAAATCACCAACCAGCTGGAATATGACGACGACGTCGCCCATCAGGCGACGCAGAAGCTCTATGACCTGTCGCGGCGGCTGGACGATCGGCCCTGGTGCCTGACGGTCAGCTTCACCCACCCGCATGACCCCTATGTCGCGCGGCGGCGGTTCTGGGACATGTACGACGACTGCCCGGCACTGGACCCCGCCGTCCCCGCCCTGCCCTTCGACGACATGGACCCCCATTCGCAGCGCCTGCTGGAGGCTTGCGACCACGAAGCCTTCGACATCACCGCCGAAGACGTCCGCCACGCCCGCCAGGGGTATTTCGCCAGCATCTCTTATGTCGACGAGAAGATCGGAGAGATCCTGGACGTCCTGAAGCGCGGCCGGATGGAGGAGGACACGATCATCCTCTTCGTCAGCGATCACGGCGACATGCTGGGCGACCGAGGGCTGTGGTTCAAGATGAGCTTCTTCGAAGGCTCGGCTCGGGTGCCCCTGATGATCGCCGCGCCGGGCTGGCAGCCGGCGCTGGTGACGCAACCTGTGTCCACCATGGACGTGGTGCCGACGCTGGCCGGGCTGGCCGGTCTGGACATTGCCGCGCTGGCGCCCTGGACCGAGGGAGAGGATCTGGCCCCGCTGGCCCTGGGCACGGGCGGTCGAGGCCCGGTGCCGATGGAATACGCCGCCGAGGGCTCGATCGCGCCGCTGGTCGGCCTGCGGGATGGACAGTGGAAGCTGGTTCTGTGTGAGGCAGATCCGCCGATGCTGTTCGATCTGGACGCCGATCCGGATGAGCTGACGAACCTGGCCGACCACCCTGCCCATGCCGACACGCTGAAGCGGCTGACCGCGAAGGCGGCCGAACGCTGGAACCTGTCCGACTTCGACGCCGCCGTGCGCGAGAGCCAGGCGCGGCGCTGGATCGTCTATCAGGCGCTGCGGAACGGGGCCTATTACCCTTGGGACCACCAGCCGCTGCAAAAGGCGTCCGAACGCTACATGCGCAACCACATGGACCTGAACGTGCTCGAGGAGAACAAGCGCTTTCCCCGCGGCGAATGAGGGACTGCCCGGCCGCGCAGGCCGGGCGGTACCATCAGATGTCGAAATTGCTGGGCAGCACGATCATGTCGCGGATCGTGACGTTGCGCGGACGCGTCAGCATGAACATCAGCGCATCCGACACCTCGGTCGGCTCCATCAGAGCGCCCGCGTCCTTCATGCGCTGCAGGCGCTCGGGCTCCCAGTCTGAAAGCAGCGCCGAGATCACCGGCCCCGGCGAGACCTGAGCCACGCGGATACCGTGGCCCATAAGCTGGCGGCGCATGGTCTGGACAAAGCAGGTCACCGCCCATTTCGACGCGGAATAGACCGGCTCGACATGGATCGGCGCGTGCCCCGCGATCGAACAGGTGACCACGATGTCGCCGGTCTTGCGTTCTGTCATGTGCGGCGCGACGGCGTGGACGTTCTTCATCACCGCGTTGACGTTCAGGTTCAGCATCCGGTCGATAGCCGCCGGATCGGTATCGGCGAGATCGCCGCCGATATAGCTGCCGGCATTGCAGATCATGATGTCGATGTGGTCGACCTTCTGCAGGATCTCGGGGACCATGGCATTGCAGCTGTCGGCGTCCAGCAGGTCGGTCACCTGCGCGATGGCGCGGTCGCCCAGTTCGGCCACCAGTTGGTCCAGCGCGTCCTTGTTGCGGTCGACCAGCACCACGGTGGCGCCGGCGTCCAGCAGCGCGCGGGTGGTGGCCAGCCCGATCCCCGAAGCCGCCCCGGTGATCGCGGCGATCTTGCCGTCGAGTTTGATGGACATGTCAGTCTCCTTCGTCCTGCGGGCGGACCCGCGAATTCCTTTGTGTTCAAACGGCCAGAAAGCCGCCGTCCAGCGGCAGCACGGCCCCGGTGACCATCCCGGCATCGTCAGACATAAGCAGCGCAATGCTTCGGGCGACGTCCTCGGCCTCGGCGAAGCGACCCATCGGATGGCGCGACATCATGGGCGCGGACTTGGCCGGATCGCTCCAGGCGGCGGCGGCCAGCTCGGTCATGGTGACGGTGGGGGCAATGGCGGTGACGCGGATGCCGTGGGGACCAAGTTCCTTCGCCATGACGCGGGTCGCCCCTTCGAGGCCTGCCTTCGAGGCGGCATAGACGACATGGTCTGGAAAGCCTCGATGGCCGGCGATGCTGGTCACGTTGACGATGGCCCCGCCACCACCGGCGGCAATTCGGGCGCGGGCAAATTCCTGTGCGCAGACCAGGGCCGTGCGAAGGTTGATGTCCATGACCATGTCATAGCCCTCGTCGGTCATGTCCAGCAGGCTTTCCAGCACATTGGTCCCGGCGCAGTTGACCAGGAAGTCGCAGGTCCCGGCCTGCGCCATCGCATCGCGGGCGCCCTTTGCAGTCGAAAGATCGGCCGCAATTCCGGTGGCGCCGGTCTCAGCCGTCAGGCTGTCCAAGTCGGACTGCGTGCGGCTGATCGCCACGACCTTGGCGCCCCGCGCCGCCAGAAGCTGCGCCGTCGCACGGCCGATGCCCTTGCCCGCCCCGGTGATGATGACGGATTTGTCTTCGAATTGCATTCTGATGCCTCGCAAGTGGGTTGGGGGTCAGCCGGCCAGCGCCGCCTCGGTCGCCGTCCGGATATCGCGGGCGGTCGACTGCAACACCAGGAAGGCGTCGAAGCGGGCCGCATGCAGCGCCCGTGCCCCGGGGTCGGGTTGATAGGTCATCTTGACCGACGACATGGCAGGCATGGCGGCGGCCAAATCTGGAAAAGCCCTTGCCGCGACGGCGCCCAGCATAGCCGATCCAAGCAGGACGGGCTCCTCGCTGGCGGTGGCGTCCACGGGCAGGTCGGTGGCGTCGGCCAGGATCTGGCGGATCAGCGGATGCCGCCCGGCACCGCCGCTGATCGCAATGCGATCGACGCCGGCGCCATGCGCACGCTGCGTCTGGACGATCTGGCGCAAGCCATAGCCCAGGCCGCAAATCCCCGCGACATAGAGCGCGACAAGCGAGTCCACGTGTGTGTCCGCCCCTACGCCGGCAACGACGGCACGGGCATGGGGGTCGGCAAAGGGCGCGCGATTACCGAGAAACTCGGGCACGACATGCAGTTGCGCCGCCAAGCGCACCGCCTGCGATGGGCTGCCCGCACGGCTCAGCGCCTCGTCTGCCAGCCATTCTGGCAGCGACTTGCCTCCGGCCTCTGCGGCGGTGTGGGCCTGGGCATGCCCCGGATGCATTGACACCAAATGGTCGATGGCCGCGCCAGCCATGGACTGGCCACCCTCGTTCAGCCAGGTGCCGGGCACCATGGCCGAGAAATAGGGCCCCCAAACCCCCGGCACGAAGGCCGGCTCTCGCGTCGTCGTCATCGTGCACGAGGACGTGCCGAAGACATAGCCGAGCGACGCCGTCGGCTCCTCGGCGCCGCCCTTGGCGCAGACGGTGCCCACGCCGCCCGCATGGGCGTCGATCAGCCCTGCCGCGACGGCGATCCCCGCCGGCAGTCCCATCGCCTCGGCCGCGTCCTGCGCCAGCCCCGCGCCAAGCGGCGTGCCGGGTTCGACGACCTCGGTCCCGATGCGGGCAAAGCCTTCGTCGGCCAGCTCTGCCAGGCCGATGTTGCGGAAGTAGTCGGCATCCCAACGACCCGCATGCGCCAGATAGGTCCATTTGCAGGTCACGGTGCAGGTGGAGCGCGCCGTGCTGCCCGTCGCCTTCCAGGTCAGGAAGTCGGTCAGGTCGAAGAAGTGCCGCGCCGCATCGAAGGTTTTGCGCCGGTTTTCCTTCAGCCACAGCAGCTTCGGCGTCTCCATCTCCGGCGAGATCCTGCCACCGACATAGCGCAGCACGTCATGGCTGCCAGCGTTGATCCGGGCGGCCTGCCCGACCGCGCGGTGATCCATCCAGACGATGATGTCGCGTTCAGGATGCGCCATATCGCCGACGCCCACGGGTTCGTCGCCGCGAACCACCAGTGAACAGGTGGCGTCGAAGCCGATGCCCTTAACATCAATCACGTCGATGCCGGACCGCTGAACGGCCTCCTGCACGGATTGGCAGACGGCGGACCAGACCTGCTCGCTGCTCTGTTCGGCGATGTCGCCGGATGGGCGATAGAGGTCGATGTCGCGTTTCGCGCTGGCCAGCATCAAGCCTGCCGCGTCGAAGACCCCTGCCCGCGCAGACCCGGTGCCGACGTCTATGCCGATGAAATGCCCGGCCATCAGCGCCATTCCCGGCCGATATAGATGGCCAGCAGGATGATCAGGCCCTTGATGACGTCCTGCATGTAGGGGTTGATGCCGACTAGATTCAGTCCGTTGTTGAGGATGCCCAGCAGCACCGCGCCGATCAGCGTGCCCAGGATCAGGCCCCGCCCGCCGGCAATGGCCGTGCCGCCCAGCACGACGGCGGCGATGGCGTCAAGCTCGAACCCGACGCCGGCGTTGGGCTGGCCGCTCATCAACCGGCCCGTCAGCACGATCGAGGCCAGCGCCGCCGTCACGCCGGAAATGGCGAAGACCGACAGCTTGACCATGCGCGTGCGGACGCCGGACAGGCGGGCGGCGGTCTCGTTGCCGCCGATGGCATAGACGTGGCGGCCGAAGGGGGTGCGCTGCAGGACGAGCCAGGCGACAAGATAGATTATCAGCATGATGATGACCGGCACCGGGATGATGCCGATGCGGCCGACGCCAAACCACGACACCCAGCCCGGCAACCCGCTGATCGGATAACCGCCCGAGTAGATCAGGCCCAGCCCGCGCGCGATGCCCATCGTCGCCAGCGTCACGATGATCGAGGGCATCTTGCCCCAGGCGACCATGAACCCGTTGAAGACGCCAAGCCCCAGGCCGACCGCCAGCGCCGCCAGCAGGCCGACGCCGCCCGGAAGCCCCATGTTCACCATCAGACCCGCCGCCATCGTGCCGGCCAGTGCCATCACGGCCCCCACCGACAGGTCGATGCCGCCGGTCAGGATCACGAAGGTCATTCCCACGGCCAGGATGCCCACGACCGACACCTGCCGCAGCACGTTCAGCAGGTTGCTGATGGTGAAGAAGTTGTCGCTGGCAAAGCCCATCAGGACCGACACGACGATCAGGCCGACCAGAGGCAGGGCCAGCGGCGAATGGAGCAGCCAGTCGAGGGCGGCCCTGCGGCCCCTGCCCGCCGACGCGGCGTCTAGGTTGGCGTCATGCGACATGTTGAACCCTCCCGGTGGTTGCGTGGGTCATGATCTCCTCCGAGCCGATGGCGTCGCCCTCGACCGTGGCGACGATGCCGCCCGACCGGAACACGCAGACGCGGTCGGACATGCCGATGACTTCCGGCAGCTCCGAGGAGATCATGATGATGGCATAGCCGCGCGCGGTGAACTCGCGCATCAGCTGATAGATTTCGGCCTTCGCGCCGACGTCGATGCCGCGCGTCGGCTCGTCGAAGATCAGGATCTGCATGTCGTGGTTCAGCCAGCGGGCAATCACGACCTTCTGCTGGTTGCCGCCCGACAGCGTGTCGACGCGGGCGCGCGGTCCCTGCGCCTTGACGCGGACCTGCGACATCGCTTCTTCGGTGCAGGCCAGTTCCTTCTTGAAGTCGATGAACCAGTGGCCTTGCCGGTACTTGCCGTAATTGTTCAGCGAGACATTCTGCAGAATCGAGAATTCCGTCACAAGCCCTTGTTCCTTTCGGCTTTCCGGAAGCAGGCCAATGCCATGGGCCAGCCCGTCGGCCGGGTCGCGCAGGCGCTTCTCGACGCCGCCTACTCGGACCTTGCAGCGCGCCGCCGGGTAGGCGCCCAGGATCGACAGCACGGTCTCCGTCCGCCCGGACCCGACCAGTCCGGCAAAGCCCAGGATCTCACCCGAGCGCAACTGGAAGGACGACACCGGACCGCCGCGGCGCAGCTGCACCTCCTCGACCTCCAGGACGACCTTGGCACCGGGATCGGCGGCGGGCTTGGGGGGAAAGCTGTTCTCGATCCGGCGGCCGACCATCATCTCGACCAGCTGGTCGATGTTAGTTTCGGCAACAGTGCTGCTGCCGACATATTCTCCATCGCGCAGGACGGTGATCCGGTCGCAGATCTCGAAGATCTCTTCCAGGTGATGCGAGATGAAGACGATCGCCACGCCGGCCGCCCGCAGCTCTCTCATGACCTTGAACAGGTGCTCGACCTCGGCCGGCGTCAGGGTGGCGGTGGGTTCGTCCAGGACCAGGATGCGGGCGTCCAGCGACAGCGCCTTGGCGATCTCGACGAACTGCTGCTCGGCGACCGACAGGCGCGCGACCGGAACGTCCAGCGGAAGGTCGACCTCCAGCTTGCGCAGGATCGCGGCGGCGCGTTCGCGCATCGCCTTGCGGTCCAGAAGGCCAAGCGCGGTCTTCTTCTCGCGCGCGAGGAACATGTTCTCGACGGCGTTCAGATAGGGGATCAGGCTGAATTCCTGAAAGACAATGCCGATGCCGGCGGCGATCGCCTCGTCATAGTTGGCGAAGCGGCGTTCCTGCCCCTCCACGACGATCGTGCCGCTGCTGGGCTGGATGATGCCCGAGACGATCTTCATCAACGTCGATTTGCCGGCGCCGTTCTCGCCCAGAAGGGCGTGCACCTCGCCTGCCTTCACCTGCAGGTCGACCCCGTGCAGGACCTCGATCCGCCCGAAGCTCTTGCGGATATCCTTCAGTTCAAGCATGTCGGCCCCCTGCCGGTCGGTGGTGCCGCGCCCCGATGGGACGCGGCGGGTTCACGCGGATTACCAGCTGAAGTCTGCGGCGTTTTCCGCGTCGACGACCTGAACGTCGATCGGCACTTCTTTCGGAACCACGCTGGCGCCCCAGTGCTGAGCCAATGCCATCCCAAGACCCACGCGGACCTGGTCGCGCGGGAACTGCGCGGTGGTTTCGATGAAGGGGCCACCGTCGGCGATGGCCTGCACCGCTTCCGGCGCACCGTCGACCGAGGTCAGCTTGATGTCGCGGCCCGACCCCTGGATCGCCGCCAGGGCGCCCATCGCGCCGCCGTCGTTGACCGAGAAGATGCCGGCCAGGTCCGGGTGCGACTGGATCATGTTCTCGACCACGCCAAGGGCCACCGAACGGTCCTGACGGCCGTTCTGGGTGTCGACCAGGGTGATGCCCTCATGCTCGTCCAGCGCCGCCTTGCAACCCTCGACACGTTCGAGGATCGGAACGACCGGGATGCCGTCCAGGATTGCGACCTCGCCTTCGCCGCCAAGGGCTTCGGCAAGATACTTGCAGGACTGATAGCCCGCGTCGCGGTTCTTCGACCCGACGAAGCTGTCCACCGGGCCGTTCGCGTTGGCGTCCACCGCCACCACGACTACGCCCTGGTCCTTGGCCATCCTCACCGCGGATTCGACGCCGGCGCTGTCGGTGGGGTTCAGCAGCAGGATGTCGATGTTCTGCTGCAGCATGTCCTCGACGTCCGAGATCTGCTTGGCGACGTCATGGCCCGCGTCGGTCACGATGACCTCGGCGCCGATGGATGCGGCGGCCTCGTTCAGCGCCTCCTGCATGGAGACGAAATAGGGGTTGTTCATCTCCTGAAACGTCATGCCGATCTTCAGCTGATCGCCCTGGGCCGCGGCAAGGCCCGCCGAGGCGGCAACGCCGAGCGCGGCGATGGATACGGTCTTGAGCAGGGTCTTCATGTGGGTCCTCCCTTTGATGAAGCTGGTGGTCCCCGGTTTGGGCCGGGGCATCGGTATTGCGGTCAACCTGCCAAGCGGATCGTGCGGTTGGCCGCAAAAGTCGCGCGGAACTCGGACGGCGACATCTTCTTCAGCTTGAGAAAATGCCGGTTGAAGTTCGACAGGTTCGAAAAGCCGACCTCGAAGCAGATGTCGGCCACCTTCGCATCGGGGTCCGACAGCAGCATGTGGCACGCCAGGTCGATGCGCAGCTGGTTGCGATAGCGCACCAGCGTCGTGCCGGTATGGCGCTTGAACGACCGCGAGAAGGCGCTTGTGCTCTGGCCGGTCAGTTCGGCCAGCTCGCCTTCGCTCAGCGGCTCGTGCAGGTTTTCCCGCAGGTGGCCGATGGCGCGGTTCATGTCGGATTCCTCGGCCCGTTCCAGATCCAGAACGAAGCTGAGACTTGCCAGCGTCTGCGACCGCGGCGCGTTGGCCAGCAAGTCGAGGATCTGAAAGAACAGCCCGAGCCGCTGGACGCCGCGAGACTCGATCAGCGCACCGATCAGCGGCCGCACCGCCCGGCTGGTCGTGTCGTCGAACAGGATGCCCCGACGGCTGCGTTCCAGCAGATGCTGCACACCGGACATTTCGGGGAATGTGGAACGGGCGCTTTCAATGAAGCTTTCGGGAAACTGGATGACTTCGGTCCGCTGCGGCACGACCTCGTCAGGACCGGTGGCGCTGATCCAGTTCTGTGGCAGATTGGGGCCGGTCATGATCAGCTGGCCCGGTCCAAATTCGCCGACATGGTCCCCGATGTAGTATTTGCCGGTCGTCGCCACGACCAGATGGATCTCGTATTCGGGATGGAAATGCCAGCGCACCGTCCGAAACGGATAGCCGTGCTTCCAGGCGGCAAAGGATTCACCTTTGCGAATATGCACCAGCTCCAGATCCGGCTGCATCATGTCCCCCTCTCCCGCCGGCGCGGCCCGCTGTTGCGGTGCCACCCTCCTGTCGGCGCCGGTGCAAGGTAGCATCCTGGCGATATGCCAGGCCACGACGACAGGGATTTTCTTCCGATACTTTTTTTACATGATGCGACCGTATTTCATCAGTCCACACGCAGAGGGCGATGATGCAACTGCAAAGGCACGCTGCGATGCAGCGTGCCTTTGAAGGCGTCCAACCAAGATCACCCCGGTGATCGCGGACGAAAAGTCTCAGCTCAGGCTGCGCAATTGCGGGTAGGCGCGGCGGAACGTGTCGTACTTTTCGGCGTAGTTTGCGGCCAACTCCGGGTCGGGCCGAACCTCGCCGCCGACGGCCGGCGCGGCGAAAATCCGGTCCGAGATGTCGTCCTCGGCGCAAGCCGCAGCCAGCCGCGCGGCGCCCAGGGCGGCGCCCAGATCACCCGAGCGCGGCTTCAGCAGCGTCAGCCCCGTCACCGCCGCAATGATCTGCAGCCATTGATCCGACCGCGCGCCGCCGCCGACGACATAGGCCGCGTCGAGGCCCGACCCGGCGGCCCGCATGGCGCGGTCGCAGTCGGCGAAGGCCATGGCCACGCCCTCCATCACGGACTGCACGAGGTCGGGTAGACCTGCGGCGCGTGTCAGGCCCCAGAAGGCCCCCGTGGCGCCGGGGTCGTTGTGGGGCGTCCGCTCGCCGGAAAGATAGGGCAGGAAGCCTGAGCGCGCAGGGGCGGTGATCTGCGTGGGCAGCAGCGCGGCCAGATCAGCGACCGGACGTCCCGCGACTTCGGACAGCCAGGTCAACCCGTCGGTCGCGGACAGGAAGACGCCCATCTGATGCCAGGTTTCCGGCACCGCATGGCAGAAGGCATGCACCGCGTCCTGCGTGTTTGGTGCGAAGCTGTCGGTGGCCGCGAAGAGCACACCCGAGGTTCCCAACGAGAGGAATCCCGTCCCCGGTGCGACGATGCCCATGCCGCAGGCGGTCGCGGCATTGTCGCCGCCGCCGCCAGCCACCGGCACCTGCGGAACGCCCCAACGCTGCGCCAGATCACGCCGCAGGTGACCGGAAAGCGCTGTCCCCTCGACCAGCGTGGGCATGTGGCTGCGCGACAGGCCGGTCGCGGCCAGCAGGTCATCCGACCAATCGCGGCGCTTGACGTCCAGCCACAGCGTTCCCGCCGCATCCGACATGTCCGATACATGCTCGCCGGTCAGCCACAACCGGACATAGTCCTTGGGCAGCAGGACCTTGGCCGTGCGCTCGAAGATGTCAGGTTCGTTCTGCGAGACCCACAGCAACTTGGGCGCGGTGAAACCGGCCATGACGATGTTGCCGCCGATGCCGCGGAAGTCGGCCCGCGATTCCAATTCTGCGCATTGGTCGCCAGATCGCCCGTCGTTCCACAGGATGCAGGGACGCAGCGGCCGGTCCGAACGGTCCAGAAGGGTGGCACCGTGCATGTGGCCCGACAGGCCGATGCCGCGCAGCGTGGCCATCGCTTCTGGCCGGGATGCGGCCAACTCGCCGATCACCGTCTCGCAGGCGGCGATCCAGCTGTCGGGGTCCTGCTCGGACCAGCCCGGCGCGGCGCGCGATACGGTCAGGGGCGCATGCGCGGCGCCGATCTCGGCGAAGCTGCCGTCCAGCAGGATCGCCTTGACCCCCGAGGTGCCAATATCCAGTCCAAGATACATCCCTGTCCCCTTATTCCGCCGGCATTTCGATCTGGATCTTGACGTCGGTTTCGCGTCCCTCGACGGCGCGGTCGAAGGCGGCGATGCTGTCCTTGAACGGCACCGTCAGTGAAATCAGCGGCTTCAAATTAACCTTGCCCGCCCCGATCAGAGAGATCGCCCGGTCGTAGACGTTGGCATAGCGGAACACCGTCTCGACCCGCAGCTCCTTGGCCTGCAGGCCCACGATGTCGAAGGGCACCGGATCGACCGGCATGCCAACCAAAACGATGGTGCCGCCGGGACGCGCCAGCTGCGGCACCCCCAGAACGGCCGGCGCCGCGCCCGAGCATTCGAAGACGACGTCGGCGCCCCACCCATCGGTCGCCTTGGCGATGGCTTCGGCCGCCGGAGTCTCGCGGATGTTGATCGCCTCGATTCCCGGATAGGCGCCGATGATGTCCAGCTTGGGCTGGGCCATGTCGGTGACATAAACCTTGGCGCAGCCGCCGGCCAGCGCGGCCAGCGCGGTCATCATGCCGATCGGCCCCGCGCCCGTGACGACGGCGATGTCGCCCGGTTGGATGCGCGCCCGCATGACGGCCTGCATGCCGACCGCGAAGGGTTCGATCATCGCGCCTTCGGCGAAGGACACGTGGTCCGGCAGCCGATAGGTGAAGGCGGCGGGATGCACGACCTCTGGCGTCAGGCAACCGTGGACGGGCGGTGTCGCCCAGAACCGCACCGCCGGATCGACATTGTAGATGCCCAGCTTCGAGGCGCGCGACTGCGGGTCTGGGATGCCCGGCTCCATGCAGACGCGGTCGCCCACGGACAGGTGACGAACCTGTTGGCCGACCTCGATCACGACGCCCGAGGCCTCGTGGCCCAGGACCATCGGCTCGTTTACGATGAAGGGGCCGATCTTGCCGTGGGTATAGTAGTGGACGTCAGACCCGCAGACGCCGACGGTGCGGACCGCGATGCGCACGTCGGTCGGCCCCAGGTCCGTGTCCAGCGGGAAGTCGCGCAGCGACAGCTGACCCTTGCGTTCGAGAACCAGTGAAGTCGGCATGGGATCTCCTCCTAATGACCTGCGGTTCGGGCGAGGTGCACGGAACCGTCGCGAACCAGCATCACCGATCGGTGCGCCGGTAAACAGCACGGGCCGCCCGCGGCCGCCTGAATTTCGCCGACAGTAAAAAAACTACCGGCCGGGTCAAGCGATGTGCATGTGCGGCAGGTGCAGGAACAACCGGCGCGCTTGCTTGTTTAGGCAGCCGGACGACGGGCGCCGGTGCCGGTCCGGTCAAACAGAGGGAGCGTCAGCATGACAGCCGCCGCGGTCCGCCACGGACTGGACAGACATGCCCCCGCGCGGGACAGGAACCCCCATGCGGCCTGAGCGCCGCATCGCTGCAAGGCCACGAAAGGTCGTTCCTTGCGTCACGATGGCCGCCGTGCTGTCAGGATGCGAGGGGGTGCAGTCCGTCCTGTCGCCTGCCAGCGATGATGCGCGGATGATCGCCGACCTGGCCTGGTGGATGTTCGCGACAGCGACCTTCATCTTCGTCGTCACAATGGGGCTGCTGATCACAGGGGTCGCCCTGCGCCACGGGCGCGAGGCGCGCCGCATCTCGTTCCGCAATGCGACGGTCATGGTGGTGATCGGCGGCGTCGTCGCGCCCATCGCCGCCATTGTCGCGGTCAGCCTGTCGGGCGTGATGATCGGCGATGAGGTCGAGGGCGACGGCGGCAGTTCCGGCCCCGTCATCGAGGTTCACGGCAAGCGCTGGTGGTGGGAGTTCCGGTATCTGGACGCCGATGGCCGCGTCATCGCCACCACCGCAAACGAGCTTCACCTGCCGGTCGGCCAGCGCAGCACGCTGCGGCTGATGTCGGACAACGTGATCCACAGCTTCTGGGCGCCGAACCTTCAGGGCAAGACCGACCTGGTTCCCGGCAAGGTCAATACGCTCTATGCCGAACCGGACGTCGCCGGGCGCTGGCGCGGGCAGTGCGCCGAGTTCTGCGGTTTGCAACATGGACTGATGGGCTTTGTCGTCCAGGCCGACGCGCCGCAGGACTTCGACCGCTGGTTGCAGGCACAGGCCGCCGGCGCCGCGGTCACGGAGGGCCGCGGCCTTCAGGTCTTCATGGACCTGGGCTGCGGCGAATGTCACGCGATCCGCGGCACTGCGGCCGATGGCCAGAAAGGCCCCGACCTGACCCACCTGGCTTCGCGCCGCACGCTTGCGGCCGCGACGATCCCGAACTCTCGCGGGAACCTGGGCGGCTGGATCACCAGCCCGCAGGACATCAAGCCCGGCGCGCTGATGCCTGCCTTCGCCCCGCCACCCGACGACCTCGATGCCCTGCTGACCTATCTGGAGGCGCTGGAATGACCGACGCGACACCTGCGCTGGACCTGCGGGAACGCACCGACGGCGAAGGCCGAGAACGCCTGGCGCGGATCGAGCGGACCTGGGCATCGCCGACGGGGTTCCTGGGCTGGTTCATGCCCGTGAACCACACGGCGATCGGCCGGCGGTTCATCGTGACGTCCTTCGTGTTCTTCCTGCTGTCGGGCGTTCTGGCGCTGGCGATGCGGTTGCAACTTCTGGTTCCGCTGAACGACCTGCTGACACCGGACCAGTACAACCAGATCATGACCGTCCACGGAACGGCGATGATGTTCCTCTTCGCGATCCCGGCGATGGAGGGGGTGGCGATTTATATCGCGCCCCTGATGATCGGCGCCCGCGACATGGCGTTTCCGCGCCTCAATGCGTTCGGGTACTATGTCTACCTGATCGGCGGATCGGCCTTCTTCCTGTCGCTGTTTCTGGGCATGGCACCGGCGGCGGGCTGGTTCAACTATGTCCCGCTGTCGAACAAGGAATTCGCCCCCGGCTACGGGGTCGACATCTGGACCACGATGATCACCTTCATCGAGGTGTCCGCCCTGACCGCCGCAGTCGAGCTGATCGTGACGATCTTCAAGCTGCGCGCCCCGGGCATGTCCCTAAACCGGCTTCCGATCTTCGTCTGGGCGGTTCTGGTCATGTCCTTCATGATGCTCTTCGCGATGCCGTCGGTCATCGTCGCATCGGCGATGCTGATGATGGACCGGCTGGTGGACACGCAGTTCTTCGTGACCGAGGGCGGTGGGTCGCCACTTCTGTGGCAGCACCTCTTCTGGTTCTTCGGCCACCCCGAGGTCTATATCATCCTGGTCCCCGCGCTTGGCATCGTGACGACGATCATCGTCACCTTCACGCAGCGCCCGGTCTTCGGATACACCGCGCTGGTGCTGGCGATGGTGGGCATCGGGATGGTGTCCTTCGGCCTCTGGGTCCACCACATGTACACGACCGGCCTGCCGCTGATGGGACGCAGCTTCTTCATGGCGGCGTCTTCGATGATCGCCATCCCCTCGGGCGTTCAGGTCTATTGCTGGATCGCGACCATGTGGGGGGCGAAGATCCGATTCGCCACACCGATGCTGTTCGTCTTCAGCTTCTTCGCGGTCTTCATCGCGGGCGGCCTGACAGGGGTCATGGTTGCCTCGGTGCCATTCGACCGGCAGGTGCATGACAGTTACTTCGTTGTGGCGCACTTCCACTATGTCCTCGTCGGCGGCGCGGTCTTTCCGCTGATGGCGGGGCTGTACTACTGGTTTCCGAAGATGACCGGCCGGATGATGTCCGAGCGTCTGGGCCGATGGAGCGCGCTGCTGATCTTCCTTGGCTTCAACCTGGCCTTCTTTCCCATGCATCAGTTGGGGCTGGAGGGGATGCCGCGCCGCGTTTACACTTACGTGCCCGAGATGGGCTGGCAGTTCCTGAACCAGCTGGCAACGGCGGGGTCTTTCGTCCTGGCGGCGGGCTTCGGTCTGACGCTGATCAACGCGATCCGCAGCGTGTTTCGCGGAAAGGTCGCGGGGGACAATCCCTGGAACGCGACCACGTTGGAATGGGCCACCGCCTCGCCGCCCCTGAACAGCAACTTTCCGCAGCCACCGGTCATCGACAGCCACACGCCGATCTGGGACTGGCAGCAGGACGACGAACGCCCCGTGGTCGGCGGCCTGCGCGACGACCGCCGCGAGACGCTGGTGACCACGCTGCTGGATGCGCGCCCGGCGATGGTCCAGGTGCTGCCGGGGCCGACGCCCTGGCCCTTCGTGTCAGCCGTCGCGGCCTCGGTCGGCTTCATCGGACTGATCTTCAGCCCGTGGTTCTATGTCGTGGGCATCCTGGCCGTCTTCGCGACCTTCGTGCTGTGGTTCTGGCCCCGCCACCCCTATCGGGAGGAGTGAACATGCATGTCCGCGTGACCGTCGATGCGTCCGAACATCCCTCCTACGACCCGCATCATCACCCCCTGTGGTGGGGTGTCCTTGGCGCCGTCGCGATCGAGGCTGCTGTGGTCGCCACGCTGCTGACCAGCTATTTCTACCTGGCGCTGCAGTCGCCGGCCTGGCCACCAAAGGGCGTCGATCCGCCGGACCTTCTGTGGCCGACGATCGTGCTGTGCCTGCTGCCAGCCAGCAGCTGGACGATGTGGTGGGCCGGCAAGGGATCGGACGCTGGCCGCAAGCGGCAGCTGGCGATCGGCGTGACCGCCAGCGTCGCCATCGCGTCATTGGCGCTTGTGGCTCGGTCGGTGCAGTTCACTGACCTGGACATCCGTTGGGACGATCACGCCTATGGATCGATGCTGTGGACGATCACGGGGTTCCACTACACCCATGTCGTGTCGGCCATCCTGGGCACGGCGGTCGTGTCGGTCCTGGCCTGGCGCGGCTATTTCACGCCAGAGCGGCAGCTGGGCGTCGTTGTCGACACCCTCTACTGGTATTTCGTCGCGGCGGTGTTCCTGCCGATCTACTTGGTGCTTTATTGGGTGCCACGGGTGCTTTCATGACCCGCAAGCCTGAAAGCCATCGCCCGCCCGAGACGAAGGACGAGGACAGCGACCTGATCCTGGCCCGGCAGGAGGGGCGCGAGGCGCTGACCCCCTGGGTCGGCTGGTTCCTGGCGCCGATGGCCTGGGCGCTGCACCAGGGCGGCGGCTATGCGATGGCGCCGTGGCTGTGCGAATTCCAGGTCCGCTGGCCCTATCACGTCCTGACCGCGGTCGTGCTGACCATGTGCGCGGCGGGGTTCGCCGCGGCCCTGCATGCGCTGCGCCGCGGCCGCAGGGTGCGCCCCCATCGCAGCGCCGAGCGTCTTCGCATGATGGCGCTGGTCGGCTTCATGCTCTGTGCCGCCGCCTGCGGCGGGATCGTCGTCGAATATGCCGGATCCTTCTGGATCGACCTCTGCACGGGAGTCTGAAGATGAGAGCACTCTTCTTTGCCCTGCTGATCCTGCCCACGGCCGCGCTGGCGCATGATGGCCATGCCGCGCCGGTCAACGACATTTGGGCGCTGGTGCCACTGTCGGTGGGCGGCGCGATCTATGCTTTGGGCGTTCTGCGGATATGGCGGCAGGGGCGCATCGGGCGCGGGATCAGCCGCACGCGGGTTGCGCTGTTCGCGGCGGGATACCTGCTGGCGGCCGGGCTGCTGCTGTCACGCCTTTCGGACCTGACGCGGCTGTTGCTGACGGCGCACATGATCCAGCACTTTGCGCTGATGCTGATCGCCGCGCCGCTGATGATCCTGGGTCGCCCCGGTCTGGTCGCACTGTGGGCGATGCCGCAGTCGTGGCGGGGGCGGATGGCGCGGGCAGGCGGCACGCGTCCCTGGCGCTGGCTGTCGCATCCGCTTGGCGCCTGGATCACCTATTTTGCGGTCCTGTGGGGCTGGCACCTGCCGCCGCTGCACCAGGCGGCACTGCTGTCGGACGTGGTCCACGCGGCGCAGCATTTCAGCTTCCTCGGTGCGGCGATGCTGTTCTGGCATGCCGTGCTGGAGCGTCCGCGGGCCGAGGGCCGGGTCGGCGCCTTCTTCGCGGTCTTCGCGACCGCCGTCCATTCCTGCGCGCTGGCGGCGCTGCTGACGACATCGCAGGTGCTGTGGTATCCGGCCTATCGCGGCGGCGCCTGGGGCCTTGATCCCATGCAGGACCAGCAGCTGGGCGGCCTGATCATGTGGGTCCCCTGTTGCGCGATCTTCATCGGCACGGCGGTTTCGCTGATGGCGCGGCTCTTGGCCGACACCGACCGCCGAATGCAGAGGACCGCCAGATGAGGACGCCGCTGCTGTTTTCCCTTGCGCTGAGCTTCTGCCAGCCGCCCGGCCAGTTGTCGCAGGACGAGACCGCGCGTGCGCAGGCGCTGATCCGCGCACATGGCTGCTGGTCCTGCCATACGGTGCCGGGCATGGCCGGACCTGCGCCGAACACCGGCCCGCCGCTGACAGGCCAGGCCGAAAAGGCCTATGTTGCGGGGGTGGCACCGAATACGCTCGACATGCTGACGGCCTTCATCCTCGATCCGCAGGCCATCGACCCGCGCAGCGCGATGCCTGACCTCGGCCTGTCGGGGGACGAGGCGCAGCTGATCGCCCGCTATCTTTTGGACCACGGGGGAACATGATGAGACGCTGGCTTGGAGCATTCCTGGTCTCGACCGGCTCTATTGCCGCGGCAGGTGCGGGCGTGCTGCTGCTGGGAGAGTTCTACAACCTCTCGGCCATCCGGCAGCACCCGGCCTGGGTCTATGGCGCGATCGCGCTTGGCCGCGACATGGTGATCGCGCTTGACAGCCGCGGCATCGACCTACCCGACGATTTCGCACCCGTTGCCACGCCGCGGAACGCTGCGCTGTTTCAGGACAACTGTGCACGCTGCCACGGCGCACCGGGCCTGCCGCCCGAGGATTTCGCGCTGGCCATGCTGCCTGTGCCGACGAACCCGGTGGACATGGCGATGAACCGGTCGCCAGAGCAAATCTATCGCTTCGTCAGCGAGGGTCTGAAGATGAGCGGCATGCCCGCCTGGCAGCAGCGGATGTCCGAGGACGAGATGTGGGACGTGACCGCGCTGGTCGAAGCGCTGCCGGTCCTGTCGCCGGTCGAATATCAGGCGCTGCTGCCGTCCGATCCGCCCACGCGGCCGGAACCTGCGGCCGCGATCCAGTCGGACCCCGATCCTTACCGCGCCCCGTTGCTGATGCAGCAATATGCCTGCCGTTCCTGCCACATTATCCCTGGCCTTGTGGGACGACAGGTTCACGTGGGGCCGTCTCTGGAACGTGCAGGCTCGCGGCGCTATATCGCCGGCGTGCTGCCGAACACGCCCGAGAACATGATCCGCTGGATCATGGACCCGCAGCAGGTCGATCCGCTGAGCGCGATGCCGGACCTCGACGTGCCGCGCGACGTGGCGGCCGACATGGCGGCCTATCTCTTCCGGCTGTCGCCCCCGGAACTGCACGACCGCGACGCGGCGCCATAGCGCCGTACGGCGGGCGCCGCCGTGACGCCGTGGATCACGATCGAGGTCGCGACCATCGCGCTGGCGACGTGCCAGAAGATCATGTCGCCAGTCCTTTCGGATGCATCCAGGCTGTAGAAGATCGCGGCCACGCCGACGGGGGCGAACCAGCCCGCGAACAGCAGGTCACGTCGGCAGAGGCCGCCCCCCAGCCACGGGGTCAGCACCGCCACGACCGGCGGGCGTCGCAGCAGCAGGATGCCCGCCACCAGCACCAGCAGCGGCCAGCCGACGGATGCCCAGCCGCTCCACGGGATCGCCAGCCCGAACAGGGTGAAGATCGGCACCGTCAGCAGCTTGCTGATCGTCTCCTGCACCGACTGCTCCTCGAAGTCCTCGCGCCGGTCGGCAAAGAAGCAGAAGCCCGCGCCGGCGGAAAAGGCGGCCAGGATGCCGTCGACCCCGATCGTGCGCGACAGGCCCAGCGCCACCAGCGACAGCGCAATGGTCAGCCCGTGAAGCGAATGCTGCTCGGCCAGCTTGTAACGGTCCGAGACCTTCAGCGCCCGCGCCACCAGCCAGCCCGCCCCCAAACCCAGAAGAACCGCACCCAGCACCTCCTTGAACAGGATCTCGGCCACCCGCATGCCGTCGAGCGTGTGGCCGTCCATCAGCACCGTCAGAGGAAGCATGACGAACAGAAAGCCCAATCCGTCATTCGCGCCCGATTCCAGCGACAGCGTGCTGCGCAACCGATCCGGCAGGATGTCTTCCGCAAACGGCCCCGTCACGATCGAGGTGGCTACGACCGGGTCGGTCGGGGTCAGGATCGCCCCGATCAGCAGCGCCGTCGCGGCCCCTGCCCCAAGCGCCCCCCAGGCGACAAGGCTGGACATGGCCCACATCCCCGCCATGCCCAGCGTCAGCAGCACCGCAGTCGGCCTCAGGACCCGCTTCCAGCTGTCGGGAGGGGTGCGGATGGCGATACCCAAGACGCTGATCGCGATGGTGACGCGTGCCGTTTCTCTCAGGATGACATGCAAGTTCGGCCAATCCTCAGGACGGATCCAGCCGAAGACCGCCGGCCCTGCCAGGATGCCCGCAGACATCGCCAGGATCGGGGTCGAGATCAGGCTCCGCTCCAACCTGGCCGAGATCATCCCCAGCACCAGCGGCACCACCGCCAGCAGAAACATCACATGATAGATCGTCGTCACGCCGCGCCCCCTGCTGTCTAAGGCCCCTGAACCGTGGCAGCGCCCCGAAGTTCCTGTGCAATTCCGCGGGAACCATGCGACCTGTCACCAGAGTTTCATGTTCATGTCGCAGGCCGTACATGTTTTACCCGTAGGTCCGCGGCGAAAGGTGTCGGCAATGCGCAATATCCGTGCCAGCGGTCTGGCAAAGTCCTTCTCCAGTACCCGCGTGCTGCATGATATCGACCTGGACCTGCCGGGCGGCGCGTTCCTGGCGCTGCTGGGGCCGTCGGGCTGCGGCAAGACCACGCTTCTTCGCCTGATCGCCGGGCTCGAGGTTCCCGACGCGGGCAGCCTGCATTTCGGCGACAGGGTGATCCTGGGTCCGGGTCGCTTCGTGCCGCCCGAGGACCGCGACCTGGGGATGGTCTTCCAGTCCTATGCCCTGTGGCCCAACATGACGGTGCGCGGGAATGTGGAATTTGCGCTGAAGGCGCGTCGCTTGGCCATTGCCGAACGGGCAGCCAGGGTCGATGAGATGCTGCAGGCCGTGGGTCTGGCCCATCTGGCCGACCGGCGCCCGCATCAGCTGTCCGGCGGGCAGCGCCAGCGGGTCGCGCTGGCCCGGTCGCTGGCGCTGCGCCCGTCGCTGCTGCTGCTGGACGAGCCGCTGGCGAACCTGGACGCGCATCTGCGCCACCGCATGCTGGCCGAGTTCCGGCGCCTGCACGCCGCGACCGGGACGACCTTCGTTCTGGTCACGCACGACCAGGACGAGGCGATGGCGGTGGCCAGCCATATCGCCGTCATGGATGCCGGCCGCATCGAGCAGGTCGGCACACCCGAGGATCTATATCGTCGCCCGGCGACGCCGATGGTCGCGCGCTTCATCGACCACGGCATCACCCTGCCGGTCGCGGTCACGGCAACGCACCAGGGCCGCTGCGATCTGGTCCTCGGCGGCACGTCGCTTTCTCTGCCGGGCGATGCACGACCGGGACGCGGCTGGCTGTGCCTGCACCGCCCGGACCTGCGCCTCTCGGCCGGAACAGGGCACCTGCGGGCTGAGGTTCTGTCGCAGACCTTCCTGCACGGGCGCTATCTGACGCATGTCCTGCCGCGCGGCATCGACATCGACTCGCTGTCGCTGGCAGTGGATCGCCCGTTGACTGCACATGCGCAGATCGGCATCGACATCACTGGCGGGTGGGTCATCGGCGACGATCCCCGCGCACGAAGCCATTACACGTCCGCAAAAGAGCATGCCGATGCCTGAGCTGCTTGCCATCTCGGGCGTGGGGGTGAAGGGACCGGCGTGCTTCCTGCTGCGGATGCAGGGTCGCAACCTGCTGCTGGACCTGGGGCGCGGTCCTGATGGCGCGACCCTGCCGGACCTGCGGGGCCTGCCGCAGATCGACGCGATTCTCTTCAGCCACGGCCATGTCGATCACACCGGCGGAATTGAGCTGTGGGAAGGCTTGGGCAAGCCGCCGCTTTATGCCACCTCGCCGACAATCGCGCTTTCTCGACAGCCGGCCCTGCAGCAGGCCACCGCCCTTGAGACGCTGGACCAGATCTGCGGCCTGCCGCTGGAGACGGGTCCCGCCGGCCATGCCCCCGGCGCCGTCTGGATGCGCATCGGCGGTCCGCAGGGGCTGCTCTACACCGGAGACATCAGCGCCGAGAGCGTCCTCTTTCGCTATCGCCAGCCGCCTGCCGCACGGGCCTTGGTGCTGGACACCGCATATGGCGCCCTTGGCGAGGTCTTGGGGCGGCAGATGCAGACCATCCTCGCGCTGGCCGACGGGCCGGTGCTGTTCCCCTGCCCCGCCGGTGGCCGGGGGCTGGAGATTGCCTGGACCTTCCTGCGACACGGGCTGCCGGTCTCGATCTGCGCGTCGCACCGTCAGGTCGCCACGCAGCTGCGCGACTTTCCCGGCTGGCTGAATACAGGCAGCGCCGAGGCGCTGGACCACCTACTGCAGCACACCGGCCAGCTGGAGGAGGACTCGCGTCTGCGCGGCATCATGGTTGCGGCCAGCCCGAACCTCGACGGCGGCACCGCGCGCCCGCTGGCGCAGCGGATCGCGCAGGACGGCGGCGCCAGGATCGTGTTGACCGGACATGTCGGTCGGGGCAGCATGGCCGAGGATCTGCTGGCCGCCGGCAAGGCCGAATTCCACCGCTGGAACGTGCATCCATCCTTCAGCGTCGCCAGCGACATCGTCGCCGCCTGTGCGCCCCGCACAATGATCGCCGCCTTCTGCGACCCCGGCACGCTGGACCGGCTGCGCGCGGCCAGCGGCTGGCCCATCGCCGAGGGCGAAAGGCTGACGTGGTGAGCCTTCTGGACCATCCCGTGATCCATCTTCTGCGGCACGGCCAGACGGCGCTGAATGCGGCCGAATTGGTCTGTGGCGCAACAGATGTCCCGCTGACCAGCCTTGGCCGCCGCCAGGCGGACGATGCGGCGCGGGCCTGGCGCGATCTGCCGTTCGGCCGCCTGATCGTCTCGCCCCTGCTGCGCGCGCGCCAGACGGCCGATGCCTTTGTCCGACAGCGCTCCGGCTTGCGGGTCGAGGTTGCGCCGCTGCTGGCGGAACGCGACTGGGGCGCTTGGGAAGGCCAGCCCCGCGCCGTCGTGGTCCGCGACGCGACGCCCGACCGTGGCGAAAGCCCGCAGGCGTTTCGCGACCGCATCCGCGCCGGCCTGATTACCATCGCCGCCCCCACCGTCCCGGAGGACCCGCCGCTGATCATCGCCCATTCCGGCACCGTCCGAGAGATCATGGCCCTGCTGGACCTGCCCTTCCACCGCCCCGGCAACTGCGAATTGCTGACCCTGTCGCGCGACGACCGCGGCAACTGGTCGGCCACGCTGCCGCGGCGGGCCCCCGTCACCCAGGTTTCAAACTCCGAGAGGACCGCATGACCCGCACCCTTCTTCTGTCGACCGCCCTGACCGGCCTTGCGCTGTCGGCCCAGGCCGAAACGCTGACCGTCTATACCTCGCAGCCGCAGGACCAGATGACCGAGGTGATCGCCGCTTTCAACGAGGAGCATCCCGAAATCGAGGTCGAGCTGTTCCGCAGCGGCACGACCGAAGTGATGGCCAAGCTTCAGGCCGAATTCGCCGCCGGCGGATCGCCCGCCGACGTGCTTCTGATCGCCGATGCGGTCGCCATGACGCAGTTGAAGCAGGACGACCGCCTGATGGCCTATCCTCAGGCGCCGACCGAAGGCATCTCGCCCGCGCTGCTGGACGCCGACCAGATGTTCTTCCCCACCAAGCTGATCACCACCGGCATCGTCTATAACACCAACCTGGTGGACACGCCGCCGACGTCCTGGGCGGATCTGGCCAAGCCGGATGTCGCCAGCCGGACGATCATGCCCTCGCCGCTCTATTCCGGCGCCGCGGCGATACACGTGGGAACGCTGGTGCAGCAGCCCGACATGGGCTGGGACTTCATCGAAGCGATGGCCGATGGCGGCGCGGTCGCGGGTCAGGGCAACGGCACCGTCCTCGAGGCCGTGGCGCGAGGCGAAAAGGCCTATGGCGTGCTGGTCGAATACATGGCCATGAACGCGAAGGAGCAGGGCTCGCCCGTCGACTTCGTCTTCCCGTCCGAGGGCGTGACGGCGGTGACGCAGCCGGTCGCGATCATGGCCGACACCGACGCGCCCGAGGCCGCGAAGGCCTTCGTCGACTGGCAACTGTCGCAGGCAGCGCAGGCGCAGTCGGTCGATCAGGGCTATTTCCCACTGCTGGAAGGGATGGAGGCGCCAGAGGGCTATCCCGACCCCGCCACGCTGACGGTGATCGAGGCCGACAACGCCAAGCTTCTGGCCGACGGCGACGAGGTCAAGCAGACCTTCGCGGACCTCTATGGCGGCTGAACTGCGCCTGTTCGGCGACCCGAGGACCGGCGGTGGCGAGCGTATGCTTGCCATCGCGCTCTGCGCCTGGGTCGGCCTGATCACCATCTGGCCACTGGGACAACTTCTGCTGACCGCCTTCGCACCCGGCGACGAGGGACAGGTGCTGGGCGTCATGCGCGACACGCTGTCGTCGCGCGCGACCGGCCGCGCCTTCTGGAACACGCTGACCCTGTCGCTGCTGTCGGTCGCGGTTTCGGTGACGCTCGGCGCGGGGCTGGCCCTGGCGGTGGGGTTGCTGCGAATACCCTTCCGCACCGTGCTGGCCTTTCTGGCGCTGATGCCGTTGATCATCCCATCCCAGGTGACCGCGCTGGCTTGGATCGAGCTTCTGGGCACGCAGTCGCCGATCCTGGCGCCGCTTGGCCTGGCCCCTGCCCCGGGCAGCGGCAACCCCCTCTATTCCGGCCCCGGTATCGCGCTGATCATGGGGATCGAGCACATGCCGCTGGTTTTCATCGCCGTCGGCGCCGCGCTGAAGTCGCTGCCGGCCGATCTTCTCGAGGCGGCGCGCATCGCCGCCGTCCCGCCCCGGCTGGTGCTGGCACGGATCGTCCTGCCGATCACCCTGCCATCGGCCCTGGCGGGCGCGCTGCTGGCCTTCACTGCGGCGGTTGGCAATTTTGGCGTTCCCGCGCTTCTGGGCATTCCAGGCCGCGTGCCGATGCTGACGACGCTGATCTATCAGCGGCTGAACGCCTTCGGCCCCTCGGCCGCCGGGCAGGTCGCGGTGCTGGCGCTGATCCTGACGCTGATGGCAGTGGCGGCGCTGACGCTGCGCGGGCTTATGATGCGCCACCTGCGGATGCGGATCGAGGACGGGCGCCGCTTCAGTCCCACGCGCCGTGCGCCGGTCTGGGTGCAGGCGCTGGTCTGGGCGACCGTGCTCGCCGTTGCGGTGCTGCCGCTTCTGGCGCTGGTGCTGACATCACTGGTCCCGGCCATCGGGGTGCCGTTTTCGTTCCAGGTGGCCAGCCTGGACCAGTATCGGCAGGTGCTGGCCAATGATGCGGTGGCGCGGGCATTCGCGAATTCGCTGATGCTCTCGGGCGCGGCGGCGGTGATCTGCACACTGGTGGCGCTGCCACTGGCCTATCTGGCGGTGAACCGCCCCGATCCGGCGATCGCTGCGATGGACCTGCTGGCCGAGGCGCCTTGGGTCGTGCCCGGCACGGTCGTGGCACTGGCGATGATCCTGGCCTTCCTGCCGCCGCTGCCGGTGATCGGACTGTCGCTCTATGGCACGGCGGCGATCATCCTGATCGCCTACCTGGCGCGGTTCCTGCCGCTGGTGCTGCGACCGGTCGCGGCGGCGGCGCAGGGCGGCGACCCGGCCCTGGACGAGGCTGCGCGCATCGCAGGCATCGCCCTGCCCGCGCGGCTGACGCGCATCTTCGCACCATCGGTCTTGCCCGCTGCGCTGGCGGGCGCGATTTTGATCGTGATGACGGCCTTGAACGAACTGACGCTGTCGGCGCTGCTGTGGTCCTCGGGGCATGAAACCATCGGCGTGATGGTATTCTCGCTGCAATACGAGGGGAACTCGACCGCCGCCGCCGCCGTATCGGTCCTGTCGACGCTGCTGCTGTTCGGGCTGTGCCTTCTGGCCGACTTCACGGGGCGGCGTGGCGGCGGTCAGGTCCTGCCCTGGCGGGGCTAGGCCTTCTCCAGCGGCGCGGCACCCTGCCGCCAGGCCTCGGGTGTTACGCCCATCTTCTCTCGGAAGATGCGGATCAGGTGGGACGCGTCGCAGAACCCGGTCTCGGCCGCGATCTGACTGATGGTCCGGTCGGACCGCCCCAGAAGCATCCGCACCTGCGACAGCCTGACCCGCAGGAAGGCATCTGACGGCGACATGCCCAGGCGGTCGGTGAAGTGACGCTCCAGCTTGCGGCGGCTGACCTGCAGACGCTCGGCCACCTGCGCGACCGAGGGCGGATTGTCGAGGTTCTGCTGCAGCATCAGCAGCGCGCGACGAACCAGCGGGTCGCGGCTGTTCAGCTCTAGCGGCAAGCCGGGCTGCGGATCGTCGGCGGCCATGGCTGCGTCGATGATCATGATGTGCAGGCTTTTCTGCGCGGCGGCGCGGCCGATATGCCGCTCGACCAGCCAGGCGGCCAGATGCGCCGAACTTGCGCCGCCAGAACAGGTCAACCGGTCGCGGTCCACTACGAAGATGCGGTCGGACACCGGCACCAGCCCGTCGAACTGTTCCAGGAAATCGTCATGGTGGAACCAGCTGACGCAGCAGCGATAGCCGTTCATCAGCCCCGCCCGGTGCAGCAGGAAGACGCCCGTGCAGACCCCCACCAACGCCACCCCGGCACCGGCGGCACGCTGCAGGAACTCGGCCTGCTCGGGATCCAGCGTCTCGGCTTGGTCGATCAGTCCGCCGACCACGACGACATAGTCGAAGCGCGAGGGGTCGCCGAGCCTCTCATCCGGGGTCACCGCAATTCCGCAACTGGACCGGACAGGATCACGACTGGCGGACAGAACGCTCCAGCTGCACCGGATGGGACGCGAACGGTCACCCTCGTCCGCGGCCAGGCGCAGGACGTCGATGAAGTTGGCGAAGGCCGACAGCGTGAACCGACGGGCCAGGATGAAGCCGACGCGCAGGCCGGGTGCGGGATCGTTCGCGGGCATGGCGCAAAGATAACACGACAATGACGCAAAGATACAGTGAATCGCCGTCATCTTCTGTCACAAATCGGGCAATCCACACCGCCGAAGGACCCGCGCCATGACCCATTTTTCTGCGATGTCCCTGCTCAGGAACGCGCTGACCGGCCACAAGAACTGGCGCGAGCAGTGGCCCGACAGCCAGCCCAAGGCGGAATACGACGTCGTCATCGTCGGCGCCGGCGGCCATGGGCTGGGCGCGGCCTATTACCTGGCGAAGGAACACGGCATCACCAATGTCGCGGTCATCGACAAGGG
>JAYZBS010000111.1:0-20244 GCA_036338635.1 Pseudomonadota bacterium
TTTCGACCAGCGCGTCGATCAGAAGCTCGGGGATGCCGCAAAGCCCAAATCCCCCCGCCGCGATCGTCATTCCGTCATGCAAAAGCCCGTCCAGAGCTTCCCCCGCATTGGCATAGACCTTCTTCATCGGCCCTCCGTCCCTGAAATGTCTTGTGTGGAGGAGTTGTCGCCTGCGACCGCCACGGTGTCAATCGCAGCGGGGCCGACACGCGCGACAGGGTCACACGCGGTCGATCAGGTCCAGCGTATCCGGCGGGATCTGGCTTTCCAACAGCGTCACGCACCGGCGGGTCTGGCCGCTTTCGATGATCGTTATGCGATAGCTGAGCCGGTCCGGGCATCCGGGGCATGACACGGCCTCCATCCGCCTCAGCGCCGCCGGCGCGAAGGCCGAAGCCAGCGCCTGCCTCAGGTCCGCAGGCTGTCGCTCCAGGTCGATGCGCTTGGGCGGAATGGCGGCAATGCCGCCGAAACCGCCCTCGGTCGAAATCTCGATGATCATTCCCGCCCCCACGACATGGTGGAAAGCCTAGGATCAGACGGCGATTCCCACAAGCTTCCAGGCACGGCGCAGCAGCAGGACCTGCTGGCTTCCGACGCCGGTGATGCCGGTCGCCGTGCGCAGCGTCTGGTCGGCCCAGTCGCTGAAGGTCGCCATCGGATTGTTCAGCTGCTGCAGCGCCTGGTACCAGATGCGGCCGGGAAGATCCCAGGACCGCCCGCCCAGATAGTTACAGAACAGGTAAAAGGCGTGGTTCGGGATCCCCGAATTGATATGGACCCCGCCATTGTCGTCGGTCGTCGTGACGAAGTGGTCCATGTGCCATGGCTGCGGGTCCTGACCCAGCAGAGGATCGGAATAGGCGGTGCCTGGTGCCTTCATGCTGCGCAGGGCCGTGCCGTTGATGTCGGGACCTAAAATGCCGCGCCCGACCAGCCAGTCGGCCTGATGCACCTCATGTCCCAGGGCGCGCTGCTGGGTCAGGGCGCCGAAGACGTCGGCAATGCTTTCGTTCAGCGCGCCAGACTGGTTTTCATAGATCAGCCCGCCGGAATGCTGGATGACTCCGTGCGCCATCTCGTGCCCGATGACCGACAGTTCGAGGAAGCTGCGGAAAACCTTGCCGTCGCCGGTGCCATAGGCCATCTGGTCGCCGTTCCAGAAGGCGTTGTTGTATCCACGCCGGTGCTGCACTGTCGCGACCAGTGGCATGCCGCGCCCGTCCAGGGAATTTCGGCCGTATTCCTCGGCAAAGAGCGAAAAGACCTGGCCCGCGCTGTCATAGGCCATGTCGGCGTCGGGGATGCCACTGGGGGGATCGCCTTCGGCCCGGACCAGCCGACCGGGCAGGGCGGCGCGGAACTCTCCGTCGTGGATGCGGCGGTCGGGGCAGCAGAGGTCGGGGTCGGCCTGGGCCAGCGGCGATTCGGGCTGGGCGGGACTGGTATGGGCAGCGCGGTCCTGGCGCAGCAGCTCGTCATGCTTCAGCAGCGTGCGCGCCATCTGCGCGACCTGCGGATCGCCGCGCAGCGCCAGCACCCGCAGCATGTAGGGTGGCACGATGCAGGCGATGGGGTTGTGATGGCCAGAGGACAGGTGCAGGCACATGGGCGTCCTTTCCGAACAGGGATCGCCCTAAAGTAGCATGAGACACCCGCCCGGCAAGAGGTGGATGTTCACGTTTTATTCGCGGCTGTCAGTCGATCCGCTTGCCGCTTTCCCTGTCGAACAGGTGCAGCGCCTGCGGCTGGAAAAACAGGCGCAGCGTGTCGGCGATGCTGCCTTCGGATGGCAGCGTGATGGTCATGCGCTCGCCGCCGGTCTGTCCATGGACCAGGCGTTGCGCACCCAGCTCCTCTACCGCTTGGACCTGCATCTCGATGGGGCCGTCCGGGGTGACGGACAGGTCCTCGGGGCGGATGCCGATCAGCCCCGCCTGGCCCGCGCCCGGCAGGTGCGGGACCGCGCGGCTGTCGATCAGGTTCATGGCCGGGCTGCCGATGAACCCCGCCACGAAGGCCGAGGCCGGGCGGCGATAGACCTCGAGCGGCGTGCCGATCTGTTCGACCCGGCCGCCATTCAGCACCACCAGCCGGTCGGCCAGCGTCATCGCCTCGAGCTGGTCATGCGTGACATAGAGCGATGTGGTCCGCAGGCGTTTCTGCAGATCCTTGATCTCCAGCCGCATCGCCACGCGCAGCTTCGCGTCCAGGTTCGACAGCGGCTCGTCGAACAGGAACGCCGCCGGTTCGCGCACGATGGCGCGACCCATGGCCACGCGCTGGCGCTGGCCGCCCGACAGGGCGCGCGGTTTGCGGTCCAGGAAGGGGCCGATCTGCAGGATCTCGGACGCGATGCCCACACGACGCTCGATCTCGGCTTTCGGGGTGCCGCGGTTCTTCAGGCCATAGGCCAGATTCTGGCGCACCGACATGTGGGGATAGAGCGCATAGTTCTGGAACACCATCGCGATGTCGCGGTCGGCGGGCTCGATCTCGTTGACGACGCGGTCGCCGATGCGGACCTCGCCCTCGCTGATCGACTCAAGCCCCGCGACCATGCGCAGCAGGGTCGACTTGCCGCAACCCGACGGTCCGACGAGGACGATGAATTCCCCGTCCGCAATGTCGATGTTCACGTCGCCCACGGCGCGGGTGCCGCCGGCATAGATCTTGCCAAGATTGTCCAGGGTGATGGAAGCCACGTCTTATTTCTCCGTCTCGACAAGACCTTTGACGAACAGGCGCTGCATGCCGATGACCACGATCACGGGAGGGATCATCGCCAGCATCGCGGTCGCCATGACCAGGTGCCATTGCGGCAGGCCGTCCACGGCGTCAGCCATGCGCTTGATGCCCGCAACGATGGTATAATAATCCGAGCTGGTCGTGATCAGCAGCGGCCAGAGGTACTGGTTCCAGCCATAGATGAACAGGATCACGAACAGCGCGGCGATGTTGGTGCGCGACAGGGGCAGAAGGATGTCGCGGAAGAATTTCATGGGGCCCGCGCCGTCGATGCGGGCGGCCTCGGTCAGCTCGTCCGGGATGGTCAGGAAGACCTGGCGGAACAGGAACGTGGCCGTCGCGCTGGCAATCAGCGGGATCGAAAGGCCCGCATAGCTGTTCAGCATCCCCAGGTCGGCGACGACCTGGAAGGTGGGGACGATCCGCACCTCGACCGGCAGCATCAGCGTGATGAAGATGCACCAGAAGGCCAGCCCCCGCAGTGGAAAACGGAAATAGACCACGGCGAAGGCCGACAGGACCGAAATGGCGATCTTTCCGATGGCGATGCAAAGCGCCATGATCAGGCTGTTCAGCATCATCGTGCCGACCGGCGGCGTGCCGCTGGTGGATAGCCCGCCGCCCAGCATCTGCGAATAGTTCTCGACCAGGTGGGGGCCGGGCCACATCGGGATCGTCCCCGACATGAAGTCGGTCGGCCCATGGGTCGAGGCGACGAAGGCCACCCAGACGGGCAGGGCCACGACGCAGATGCCCAGGATCAGCGTCAGGTGGGCAAGAAGGTTCAGGCCGGGGCGATTCTCGATCATCAGTATTCGACCTTCTTTTCGACATAGCGGAACTGGATCACCGTCAGGACCAGCACCAGGGCCATCAGCACCACCGACTGCGCGGCCGAACTGCCCAGGTTCTGGCCCACGAAGCCGTCGAAGTAGACCTTGTAGACCAGGATGTTGGTGGCCTGCGCGGGGCCGCCCTCGGTCGTGGCGTCTATCACGCCGAAGGTGTCGAACATGGCATAGACGATGTTCACGACCAGCAGGAAGAACGTGGTCGGCGACAAGAGCGGGAAGGTGATGTCGAAGAACCGCCGCACCGGTCCCGCGCCGTCGATGGCCGCGGCCTCGCGCAGGCTGGCAGGGATCGCCTGCAGGCCCGCCAGGAAGAACAGGAAGTTGTAGCTGATCTGCTTCCAAGCGCTGGCGATGACCACCAGCATCATCGCGTCGCCCTTGTCGCTGATGTGGTTCCAGTCATAGCCCAGCTGGTCCAGCACATAGGGCATGATCCCGATGGTCGGGTTGAAGATGAACCACCACAAGATGCCCGCAACCGCCGGCGCCACCGCATAGGGCCAGACCAGCAGCGTCGAATAGAGGCGCGCCGAGCGGATCATTCGGTCCACCGCGATCGCCAGCAGAAGCGACAGCCCCATGGACAGCACCGTGACCGAGATCGCGAAGACCGCCGTCACCTGCAGCGAGTTCAGGTATTCGGGGCTGTTCCAGAGCGCGACGAAGTTGTCGAAGCCCACGAAGGTCGTGCGGATGCCGAAGGCGTCCTCTCGCAGAAAGCTCTGCCGCACGGCCTGTCCGGCGGGCCACAGGAAGAAGACGAAGGTGATGATCAGCTGTGGGGCCAGCAGCAGCCAGGGCAGAAGCTGGTTGCGGAAGATGGTGCGCTTCATCGGGGACCGTGATCCTGGAACGGGAAATGATCGGGGGCCGCGTCTGGCGCGGCCCCCGTCGAGAAGTGCCGGCGGTTACTGGTTCTGGGCCTGGAACTCTTCCAGCAGCGCGTTTCCGCGTTCCACCACGCTGTCCAGCGCACCCTGTGCGTCCTTGTCGCCCGACATCAGCTGCTCGAATTCCTCGTCAATGATGCCGCGGATCTGGACATAGTTGCCAAAGCGCAAACCCTTCGAGTTCTCGGTCGGCTCGTTCAGGGTGATCTGGTTGATGCCGGTGTCGGCGCCGGGGTTCTCGGCGTAGAAATCGGCCATCTGCTCACGCGCCGCGCCGGTGATCGGCAGATAGCCCGAGAAGGACGCCCAGTCAGCCTGCACCTCGGGCGAGGAGAGATAGTCGAAGAAGGCCGCGGCGGCGGCATATTCCTCGTCCGACTTGCCCGACAGCACCCACAGCGTCGCACCGCCGATGATCGAGTTCTGCGGCGCACCCTCGACATCGTCGTAATAGGGCAGCATGCCATAGCCGACCTCGAAATCGGTCGCGTTGGCGATGACGCCCGCCCGGCTGGCTGAGCTGTTCATGATCATTGCGCAGTCCTGCGAATAGAACAGCGGGGGCGCGTTGTCGCCGCCTACCGGGCCGCCATACTTGAAGATGCCCTCGTCGGCCCACCGCTTGAGGTTTTCCCAGTGCTTGACCTGCACGGGGCCGTTCACGCTCAGCCGCGCGTCAAGCCCGCCGAAGCCGTTCTCCATCGTGCCGATGGGCTGGTTGTGCCAGGCCGACAGGTTCTCGGTCTGGATCCAGCTGATCCAGCCGGTGGTGAAGCCGCAGCTGGCGGCGTCCGACTCCATGATCTGCTTGCTGAATTCCTCGACCTCGGCCCAGGTCTTGGGCGGCTGCTCGGGGTCGAGGCCAGCGGCTTCGAAGACGTCCTTGTTGTAATAGAGGATCGGGGTCGAGCTGTTGAAGGGCATCGACAGCATGTTGCCTTCAGGGTCGGTGTAATAGCCCACGACCTGCGGCAGGAAGGCCGACGGATCGAAGCCCTCGCCATGCTCCTCCATCAGCTGGTGGACGGGGACGATGG
Source organism: Pseudomonadota bacterium (assembly GCA_036338635.1). GTDB lineage: Bacteria > Pseudomonadota > Alphaproteobacteria > Rhodobacterales > Rhodobacteraceae > Paracoccus. The sequence continues at coordinate 5,530 of JAYZBS010000111.1, forward strand.
CGCCCTCTGCGGCCATCATCGTGCCGGTGCCGACCTCGAAGACCTGGACGATGGTCGGCTGCTGGTTCGCGCGGAATGCGGCGATCGCGGCGGTCATCGTTTCGGGGTAGGTGCCCTTGTAGGACGGCTGGACCGCGTACTGGTCCTGGCTGTCGTTGAAGCCCTGGACGATCTCTTCCAGCTTGGCGCCCAGTTCGCCGCCCATGGCATGCCACCATTCGATGGTCGTTTCGGCTTGGGCCGAACCCAGCGACGCCAGAAGCGCCACCGCGGATGCGGAGCATTTACGGATCATTTTTCGTTTCCTCCCAATGGAGTTGCACTGAATGCACCTCGCCTAGCGGCGATGGGTGACAGGCGCGCAACAGAATTGTGAAGGAACTGTGACAGTGTTTGACCAAGCGGTCAACAATGACGCTAGGTGGCCTTGGCGCCCTTCAGCCGTTCGATCAGGGGCAGGACAGTGGCCTGCAGAAGCGGGTTCAGGACACGCGTTACGATGGGCAGCAGGATCAATCCTAATGCCAGTCCAACCAAGCCATCGAAGAAGGCCGTCGCGACCCAGGCCACCAGACCCGGAGCGAAAGGGACGGCGGCAACGGCGGCCTCGGCCAGGTGGTGGATCGTCTCGTAGGGAGCGTGCCAGCCCAGTTCGTGCAGGCCGTGGACGATGATCTGGCCGCCCACCCAGATCATCGCCGCGGTGCCGACGACCATCAGCGCCGTCAGCAGGCGCGGCATCACGTGGACGATGCCCCGGCCAAGCGCCGCGATCGCCCCCTGGCGCTGCGTGGCCAGATGGACCCCCACATCGTCCGCCTTCACGATCACCGCCACCGCGCCATAGACCGCCACGGTGATCGCGACTGCCACCAGCGCCAGGATCACGGCCTTCATCAGAAGGCTGTCCTGCACGGGAATCGTCGACAGAGCGATGGTCATGATCTCAGCCGACAGGATGAAGTCGGTCTTGATCGCGCCGGCGACGCGCTCTTCCTCGAGCGAGGCGCCGTCGGTTTCGGGGTGGGTGTGCTTTTCGCTGTCGTGGGCGTCGGTGTGGTGGAAGAGATGCGCCACCTTGTGCGCACCCTCATAGCACAGATAGCCGCCGCCCAGCATCAGCAGCGGCGTGATCAGCCAGGGCGCGAAGGCCGACAGAAGCAGCGCGACCGGCAGCAGGATCACCAGCTTGTTGAAGATGGACCCGCGGGCGATCTTCCAGACGATCGGCAGTTCGCGGTCGGCCTTAAAGCCGTGGACGTATTTCGGCGTCACCGCCGCGTCGTCGATGACCGCGCCCGCAGCCTTGGCCCCGGCCTTGGCGGCCTGGCCCGCCACGTCGTCGATCGATGCCGCTGCCACCTTCGAAATGGTGGCGACGTCGTCCAAAAGCGCGATCAGGCCGCTCATCATCATCCTCCGACTGTTCCGGTGCCCATGGGGCTTGCAGCCCATCAGCATCTTGAAACGCGCGCATGGCAAGCCGGTTCGCCGGAAAGTCGAAGATCAGGCACAGATCGGCCCGCGCATCGCTGCGCGGGCCATGGGCCGCCCGATCGGGGGAAGAGGCAGCCCCCTGCCTGTCGCAAGCTTACGACGCTGGCAGAAGCACGGTGTCGATGACGTGGATCACGCCGTTCGACTGGTCCACGTCGGGGATGTTGACGGTGGCGACGTTGCCGTTCTCGTCAGTGATCTGCAGTGCATTGGTCGTCGGGTCGATCGACGCCGTCAGCGTGCATCCGCCGACGGTCTCGAGCGCAGCGGTGCCGCCGCCCTGCTGCACCATCCTGCCGACGGCGGGCGAAAACGCCTCGGTCGGGACGACATGGCAGGTCAGGATGGTCTGCAGCGTTTGCAGGTTCTCGGGCTTCAGCAGGTCCTCGACCGTACCCTCGGGCAGCTTGGCGAAGGCCGCGTCGGTGGGCGCGAAGACGGTGAACGGACCGGGACCCGACAGGGTCTCGGCAAGGCCCGCGGCCTGCACGGCAGCGACCAGCGTGGTGTGATCGGCCGAGTTCACGGCGTTCTCGACGATGTTGCGGTCGGGGAACATCTCGGCCCCTCCGACCATGGTGTTCTGGGCGAATGCGGGAACGGACAGGGCCATCGTCGCGGCGACGAGACCGGCGCCGAGTTTGGTGATGCTGGTGTTCATGATACTCCTCCGAGTTGCCTGGGGCGTCTGGCGCCCTCTGAGCACAGACACGCGCAAGCGGCGCAAGAGTTGCGTGCCGGTCCCCGGATCAGCCTTTCACATCCGCGTGAGATCCGCGACCGCGACCACCGGCCCCGTCGCCTGGCCGGTCGGAGAACCGCCCTCAGGCTCGTCCGACAGGGCAATGCGGACCTGGGACGAGGGGTCCATCCCCTCGGGCAGGGTCATCCGCATCTCTCCGTCGCGGGGCATCACCCCCAGCGAGATCGCGGCGCCATCGCCGCCGATCCACCAGACCTCCCAGTCGCGCCCCTCGGCGGCGGGACCGCTTTGCAGCGCCAGCCGCATCTCTCGGCCCTCGACCCGGGCATCGACGCGCAGGTCGGCGTCCTGCGCGACCAGTTCGGCACCGTATTGCGGGGCGGAAGGCGCGTCCTGCCCCGGCAGCCACAGGAACGCCGCGACGGCGGCCACGGCCAGCAGGCCGGACAATGCGCCGATCGGGCGGCGCCACCAGGGCGCCCGTTCCAGCGGGTCGTTCTCCAGCGGGGGCAGGGCGTGCCCCAGACGCTGGCGGATGCCCTGGCGGGCGCGGGCCGGGGCCATCACCGGCGTCAGGCGGTCGGCCAGACCGGCCAGCCGTTCCTGCCAGTCGCGGACCGCCTGCGCAAAGGCGGGATCGGTGGACAGCCGATCGACCGCCGCCTGCGCCTCGGCACCCTCCAGAAGCCCAAGCGCCAGTTCCGCGGCAAGCGCCTCGTCCTCCTCCAATGGCGTCAGTTCTACCTCGTCGCTCATTGGGTGACGCAATCCTTCAGGCGCAGCAGGCTGCGGCGCAACCAGCTGCGGACGGTGTTGATCGGCAGGCCCTCGCGCTCGGCCAGGTCGGCATAGGTCACGCCTTCAAGATAGACCGCCCGCACCGCCCCGGCCTGCGGGCCGGCCAGCTGCGCCAGGCATTCGTGCAGCATCCGCCGTTCCTGCGCCATGATCGTCGCCGATTCGGGGCTGGGCTCCTCCGAGGGGACGGTCGCCGCCGCATCCTCGGGCGCCGTCACCGGCCGCGAAGCCCGCGCCCGCAGCCGGTCGATGGCGCGGTTGCGCGCGATCGTGATCAGCCAGGTCATCGGCGACAGCCCGTTCGAGGCATAGCGGGCGGCCCCCTGCCAGATGCGGATATAGACTTCCTGCAGGGTCTCCTCGGCCTCGGGGCGGTCCTTCAGCACCGACAGGCAGATCGCGTGCAGCTTGGCCGAGGTCGCGTCATAGAGCGCATCGAAGGCGCCCCGGTCGCCCAGGGCCACGCGCGCGATCAGGCCTTCAAGCTCGGTTCGGCGTGCGTCGGTCACGGGCAGGACGTCCTTGATGTCGGTTCGCGCCACCTTAGGAAGCCCGTGTTCGGGCGTCAACGCGGCCGCGCCTTGCGCCTGTCCCGCGAATGCGCGAACAATGCGCCGATAAGCTGGAAAGGGCCGGACCGATGCTGGACATGAACGCCAAACCAACCGAAGAGATCGACCTGCGCGAGGTGTTCGGTCTGGACAGCGACATGAAGGTGAAGGGCTTTGCCGAACGCACCGAGCGCGTGCCCGACATCGACAGCACCTACAAGTTCGACCCCGACACCACGATGGCGATCCTGGCGGGTTTTGCCTATAACCGCCGCGTGATGATCCAGGGCTATCACGGCACCGGCAAGTCCACCCATATCGAGCAGGTGGCCGCGCGGCTGAACTGGCCCTGCGTGCGGGTGAACCTGGACAGCCATGTCAGCCGGATCGACCTGATCGGCAAGGACGCGATCAAGCTTGTCGACGGCAAGCAGGTCACGGTCTTCCACGAAGGCATCCTGCCCTGGGCGCTGAGGAACCCGACCGCCATCGTCTTCGACGAATACGATGCGGGCCGCGCCGACGTGATGTTCGTGATCCAGCGCGTGCTGGAGGCCGAGGGCAAGCTGACCCTGTTGGACCAGAACGAGGTGATTTCCCCGAACCCGTTCTTCCGCCTGTTCGCCACCGCCAATACGGTGGGCCTTGGGGATACGACAGGCCTCTATCATGGTACCCAGCAGATCAACCAGGGCCAGATGGACCGCTGGTCGCTGGTCGCCACGCTGAACTATCTGTCCCACGACGCCGAGGCGGCCATCGTCCTGGCCAAGGTGCCGCACTACAACACCGAAAAGGGCCGCAAGACCATCGGGCAGATGGTGACGCTGGCCGACCTGACGCGCACCGCCTTCATGCAGGGCGACCTGTCGACGGTCATGTCGCCGCGGACGGTGATTTCCTGGGCGCAGAACGCGCGGATCTTCGACAACGTGGGCTATGCCTTCCGCCTGACCTTCCTGAACAAGTGCGACGAGCTGGAGCGTCAGGTCGTGGCCGAGTTCTATCAGCGCCTCTTCGACGAGGAACTGCCCGAAAGCGCCGTCGCCAAGGCGGGATGATCGGCATCCACATCGCGGCCCGACAGCCGGGCAACTCGCCGCCGAGGTGATGACGACGCCGACTCCAATCCGTTGCTGTTCGCGGCAGGCGGGGGCCGGGCGTGCATCAGGGGCGGATGATCCGGGCGGCCAAGGCGTCCGCCCGGTCGTGATCTCAGGGCTTGGGCGCGTCCTTGAGGAGATTGGCCCAGAAGGTCAGCTCTTCCAGCGTCGCCTTCAGCGACCCCTGAAGGTGCCCTTCGATTTCTGACATGGGGGCATCTTCGCCCAGGGGCGAGACCTTGAAGAAGTCGGCCGCGCCGATGTGGATGGCGTTGCGCAACGGCACCATCTGCAGCTCGACCGCGATCAGGCGCAGCTGTTCCAGCGCACGGGCGCCGCCCATGCTGCCGTAGGCCAGCGCCGCCATCGGCTTGCGGTTCCATTCCTTGTAGGCCTGGTCCAACGCGTTCTTCAGCGCGCCGGTGATCGAGTGGTTGTATTCCGCGACCACGAACAGGAACCCGTCGAAGCCCGCAAGCTTCTGCTGCCATGCAACGGCGCGCGGGTCCTGCGATTCGACCCACAGGTTCGACGCGGCCTCGTCGAAGAAGGGCAGGTCCTGGTCGCGCAGGTCCAGAAGCTCGAAGTCGAGATCCGGGTGGCCTTCGACCTGCGACATCAGCCACTTTGTGGGCTTGTCGGCGAAGCGGGCCTGACGGGTCGAGCTGATGATGACGGCGATGCGGGGGTTGGGCATGTGAACCTCGGATGAAGTGATGCGGTGCGACCGGATCAACACGCATGGGCCTGCTGCGGTTCAGTTTCCACCTTCGCATCCGCGCACAGCCACCCTGCGCCAGCGGCGGGCCCCTCTTGTCTGGCGCGCCGGGTGGTGTTCTATGTGAAGCATGAAAAAGTCCGACAACCCTGCCGATCCGTTCAAGAAGGCGCTTGGCGAGGCCACGCGCGCCCTGGCCGACGAACGAGAGCTGAACGTGACCTTCAGCGCCGATCCCGCCGGGGTTGCTGGCGACACGATGCGCCTGCCGCAGATCAGCCGCCGCATGGGCCGTGACGAGGTCCTGCTGGCCCGTGGCACCGCCGACGCGCTGGCGATGCGGATGCGGCATCACGACGCGGGCCTGCACGCGCGGTACGCGCCCACAGGCCCGATGGCCAAGGAACTCTACGAGGCGATGGAGACGGCGCGATGCGAGGCGCTTGGGGCGCGCGACATGCCCGGTGCGCTGTCCAACATCGACGTCAAGATCGGCGCCGAGGCCGACAAGAAAGGCTATGCGCAGATCAAGTCGGCTTCTGACGCACCCCTGTCGGTCGCAGCGGGGTATATCCTGCGGCAGGCGGCGACGGGGCGGGCGCTGCCGCCGGGAGCCCAGCACGTGGCCGACCTGTGGCGTCCCTTCGTCGAAAGCCAGGCCTCGGGGGCGCTGGCGGACGTGAACGCCGCGCTGGCCGATCAGGCCGAATTCGCGCGCCTGTCGCGGCGGATCATCACCGAGCTGGGCTATGGCGACCAGCTGGGCGAGGACCCCGACGAGCCAGAAGAGGACGACGCCGACGAGAATGCCGAGCAGGAGGAAGAGGCCGGCGACAACCAGTCCCGCGACCAGGACGAGAGCGAGGACAGCGAGGCCAGCCCCGAGCGCAGCCAGGAACAGACCCAGGACGAGCGCCAGGCCCAGGTCAGCATGGACGACGCCTCCGAGGACGAGATGGGTGACGAGGCGGAGATGCCCGACACCGAAACGCCCCCGGACCAGCCGCCGCCCGTCAGCGAGGCCAGCCCCGACTACAAGGTCTTTGCCCAGACCTGGGACGAGGAGATCCGCGCCGAGGATTTGGCCGACCCGGCCGAGCTGGAGCGCCTGCGTGCCTATCTGGACAAGCAGCTGGAACCCCTGCGCGGCGCGGTCAGCCGCCTGGCCAACAAGCTGCAGCGCCGGTTGCAGGCGCAGCAGAACCGCAGCTGGGAGTTCGACAAGGAGGAGGGCGTTCTGGATGCCGGCCGCCTGGCGCGCGTGGTGGCCAACCCGACGACCCCTCTGTCCTTCAAGGTCGAGAAGGATACCGAGTTCCGCGACACCGTCGTCACGCTGCTGATCGACAACTCGGGTTCGATGCGCGGCCGTCCGATCAGCATCGCGGCAATCTGCGCCGACGTGCTGGCGCGCACGCTGGAGCGTTGCAACGTCAAGGTCGAGATTTTGGGCTTCACCACCCGCGCCTGGAAGGGCGGCCAGTCCCGCGAGGCATGGCTGGCCGCAGGTCGCCCGGCGCAGCCAGGGCGCCTGAACGACCTGCGCCACATCATCTACAAGCCCGCCGACGCGCCTTGGCGTCGCGTGCGCCCGAACCTGGGGCTGATGATGAAGGAAGGGCTGCTGAAGGAGAACATCGACGGCGAGGCGCTGGAATGGGCGCACAAGCGCCTGGCCCGGCGGGCCGAGGCGCGCAAGATCCTGATGGTGATTTCGGACGGCGCTCCGGTCGACGACTCGACCCTGTCGGTGAACCCCGCGAACTTCCTGGAACGCCATCTCCGCGACGTGATCGCCATGGTGGAAAAGCGCCGCGCGGTCGAACTGCTGGCCATCGGTATCGGCCATGACGTGACGCGGTATTACGAACGCGCCGTAACCATCACCGATGCCGAGCAACTGGCCGGGGCGATCACCGAGCAGCTGGCGGCGCTGTTCGACAGCGACCCACGCAAGCGTGCGCGGGTTCTGGGGATGGCGGCGATGCGCCGCGCTTGAGCGGCAGGGCCGGGGCCAGCCCACGAACCCCTGGGATATTTCCGGACCAATGCAGCGGCGATCAGCCGTGCTCTTCGGCCGCTGTCTCGACAAGTGCGCGGTTGAGCGTGCGCAAGGCATCGATGTGATAGACGGTGCCGATGATCGGATACTTGCCTTGGGCGTCCGGCGGCCCGACCACCGGCAGGAAGGCGGCGCTGCCGTCCTCGAAGGCGCGGAGCGCCTCGGCCAAGGTTGAGGTATGCGCAAGGGTCGTTCCGGCCTCGGCAAGATTCCGAACAAGATCGGGGGCGGGTGCGCCCGGCGCGTCCAGCGGGCGGATCACCGGGGTGATCCTGAGCTGGCGGGGCAGCCAGGCCTGCGGCCCCTCGGCCATGTGGATTCCGCGGCGTTCAAGCTGCGTCAGGAAGAAGGACCGTTTGACCAGCCGCGACGCCAGCGCCGAACTGAGCGAGACCGAGGTCATCACCGCAATGCCGGTCTGCCAGTCGCCCGTCATCTCGAACACGATCAGCGCGGTCGAGATGGGGGCGCCGAGGACGGCCGCGCCGACCGCGCCCATGCCGGCAAAGGCATAGACGTTCACGCTGCCTGAATACTGCGGCACCAGCGCCGTCGCGATGATCCCGAAGGCCAGCCCTGTCAGCGACCCCATGACCAGCGCCGGAGAGAAGACGCCGCCGCCCATGCGCCCGCCGAGGGTGATCGCCACCGCCAGCGCCTTGACCGCCGCCAGCAGGATCGCCTGCGCGAAACCGATCTGGCCCGACAAGGCGGCGGCAGTGGTCTGGTAGCCCACGCCGATGATGTGCGGGAAGGGGATCGCGATAATGCCAAGCGCCAGCCCCGCCATCGCGGGGCGCAAGTAACGGGGCCAGCCGAGGCGCGACATGACGCTGTTGCCGATATTGTCGGCGCGGAAAATCGCGCCCATCAGCGCCGCGGCAACGAGGGCCGAGACGAGGCCGAGTGCCATGAAGGCCGGCAGTTCGACATAGAAGGCCAGGTCCAGGGTCGATGGCAGCGTGAATTCGGTCAGGCCGCCGAACTGCAGCCGGTTGATGACGGTGCCGGCGACGGCGGCGATGGCAATAGGGCCGAAGGCGTGGACGGCGAAGTGGCGCAGCACGACCTCGTGCGCGAACAGCGCGCCGGCGATGGGCGCATTGAAGCTGGCGGCAACGGCGCCGGCCACGGCGCAGCCCAGCAACTCGCGCCCGGCGACCGGGCCGAGGTCGAGGCGGCGGGCCACGAAGGTGGAGACGACTCCTGCAAGATGGACGACCGGCCCCTCTCGGCCGGAACTGCCGCCGGTGCCGAGCGTGATCAGCGATGCAGTGGCCGAGGCCAGGCCTTCGCGCGTCTCGACCCGGCCGCCGTCCAGTGCCGCGCCCTCGATCACGTCCGACACGGCGCGGGCCCGGCCGTCGGGTGTGAATCGGTCGAGGATCAGGCCCACCGCCAAGCCGCCCGCGACCGGGACGGCCATGACCCAGAACCACGGCAACCCGCCTGCGGCACTTGCCAGCGTCACGTCATCGGCGCCATAGATCGCGCGCTGCAGCGCCGCGATGCCAAGCCGGAAGCCCAGGGCGGCGAAGCCTGCGGCGATGCCGATGACCAGCGCCAGCAGCCAGAACTGCACCTGATCGGGGCCGCGCTGGCGCATCAGGCGCAGCCCGTGGCGCATGCGGCCGAGGGTGCCCTTGCCGGGCGTGCGGGGGGTGGGATCGGGCATGTCACGAACGGGGGCTGCTTGCCCCGCAGCCCATCACAGATCGGCGGCCGCGTCCAGCATCGCGGGCAGTGTCGACCGCAGAAGCGCCATCCCGCCCGGGCGCCAGCCGGCCAGCATCAGGCCGCGGCAATCCGGCACCCGCAGGCTAGAGCGGTCGGCGCGGAGCGGCGGCGGATTCCGGCTGTCGAGCAAGGCCAGCAAGTCGTGCCGGTCGAGGATGAGGTCGCTGCAGTTCAGTGACGGCGGCGGCGCGGGATGGTCCAGCAGAAGGACCAGCGCGCGGGCCAGGTCGTCCGCGTGAACCTCAGTCGCGACGCGCGGTTCGACGGGGCGCCCGGCAATATGGTCGGCAAAGAGCCCGCGCCACTTGTTCGCGGGCCCCGGCCCATAGACGCCTGTCGCCCGCAGGGCGCAGGTCGCGATGCCGTGTGGCCTCAGCGCGGCTAGGTGGGCCTCAGCCTGGGCCTTGACCTCTCCGTAGAGGCTTGTGGGCGCGGGGTTCAGGCCGTCGGCCAGTCGGGTGCCAGCGGGGTGCCCATCATGGACCGCGCGCGACGACAGGAAGAGGATGCGCCCCACCCCCTGATCCGCAGCCTGGTCGAAGAGGCTGCGGGTGCCGTCGAGGTTGGCGCGCACGAAGCCCTGCGGGTCATCGCCCTCGCCGCCGCGATAGCGGCCCGGGGCATGGGCGAAGGCGCAGTGGATCAGCGCGTCGTGACGCTCCAGCGGCGCGGGCTGGCCCAGTTGCCAGCCATGCGCCCGGTCCAGCGGCGTGACCCGGTGCCCCGCCCGCAGCAGCGCCGCCCGGACGAAGCCGCCGACGATGCCGCTGGCGCCGGTCAGCGCCACCCGCATCAACCGGCGGGTCCGGGCAGCGACGACAGGTCGGGCACCGGGCCGCCCGCGGCGATGGTGCGCCACAGCTCGATCAGCGGGCGCAGGCGGTCCGCCTTGTCGTGATCCTGCCAGGGCTTTTCGTATTGAAAGTGCAGGATGCGGATGTCGTTCCAGTTCCACAGATCAGGCATCTTGTACCAGACGTATTGCAGCAGGTTGTGGTTGACCGACAGGCCGTGCCAGTCGGGGAAGAAGTCCTGCAGGAAGGTCTGGTCGGTGCGCCGCCAGAAGACGCCGGGACGGTCCAGATGCGCCAGCATCGCCTCGAAGGTCGCCGGATCCGGCCGGGCCGTGAAGACGCCCGAGTTCATGCGGTGGAACCCGTCCAGCCTGTCATACACATTCGGTGCGGCGCAGAATTCGGGCATGTCGAACAGCTTGTCCACCGGCCGCAGGACAATGGCATCGGCGTCGATGAACACGCAGCGGTCATAGTCCAGCTGCCACAGCCGCAGCTTGACGAAATTGTCCAGGGGCGTGTGGAAGTCGGGCTTTCCTCCGCGTGTGAAGGACGCCCGCGCATGCAGGGCATCGCGCGCATGGGCCTGGTCGAATTCCTGCGAGGTCGGCAGAAGGTCCGCCTCGATGAGCCGCGCGTCAAGCTGTCGCAGCCGGTTCAGGTGGCCGGGTGCCAAACCGCGATGCATCACCACCAGATCCGCCGGAGTGCCGGTCAGCCGCAGCGACCTCAGCAGGGCCTCGGCGCCGGGAAGGTAGTCGGGGTTGCTGACCAACGTGACGAAGGCGCAGTCGGCGCGCCGGGGCCTCTCGGCCTGCAAACCTTGGGGCTGGCGGGCTTGCGGGGGGGAGGGGACGTCCATGCATTGATCCTGATCTGTGACGGTCGGCGGTCGGCGCGGGCATGACCCTGCAGCCGTTGCATGACAGACCGGGATGCCTGTTGCCAAGCCTTTTACGATCAGGGGGTTGCATCACGTGCAGGGCATTGCCGGCCGGAACCAACGCGACCCGGCCCACGTTTTTATGGTGAACCACCTCCGAGGTAGATTATGTCCCACAATCACGAACCCGAACGCGCCGCCCCCCGCCACAAACCCGCGATCATCGCCATCATCGTGGCGCTGGCCGTCGCGCTGGTGGCATTCCTGATCTTCACGCCCGGCGCAGACGAGGTCGACGATGGCATCGTCATGACCGAACCGCCGGGCGATCTTCCGGTCACCGACGCGGCCGGAACGACCCTTGGTGAGGGCGATCCCGTGACATCTGATGCGGAAACGCCTGCCGCCGCCAATCCGGGACCTGTGGGCGCAGAGGATCTGCCCGCCGGTGCGACGCCGTTCGAGCCCGGCGCCCCCGAAGGCCCGGTCGATGAGGTGCTGCCAGAGACTGCGCCCGCCAATTGATCCCGCCGCGGGCCGCCCCGGCCCACTGACGTAACCGTGACCAGTCAGATCCGATGACATTCCTTCACGCCTTTGAGATAAGGTCGCTCAGGGACGCGGAACGCGCATCCGGTAAGAACACGGGACTGGAAGGACGGGGCAGGGATGAAGGTTTTGGTCAGGTTGCTGCTGGCGCTGGCAGTGATTGGTCTTGCGGTGTCGTGTGCGCGGACACCGCCGCGCGGGCCGGGCGGCTATGGTGGATATCAGGCGGCGCCGGGTCCGGGGGCCAATCCCCAGCTGGGCGACCGCAAGCCGCATACCTGGACGAACGGCGCCCCCTACGGACATGCCGTCCACGGCATCGACATCTCGCGCTGGCAGGGCGACATCGACTGGAACCGCGTGCGGAACGCGGGGATCAGCTTCGCCTTCATCAAGGCGACCGAGGGCGGCGACCACTCGGACCCGAACTTCCGCCGCTATTGGTACGAGGCCGCGCAGGCCCGCATCCCGCGCGGTGCCTATCACTTCTATTACTTCTGCCGGTCGGGGGCTGAGAATGCGTATTGGTACATCCGCAACGTCCCGCGAGAGGCAGGGTCCCTGCCGCCAGTGCTGGACATGGAATGGGCCAATTCCCGCAACTGTCCCCGCCGACCCCCGGCTGCCGAGGTCCTGCGAGAGGCCGAGGTCTTCCTGCAACTGGTCGGCCGGCACTATGGCCAGCGCCCGATCATCTACACGACCGTCGATTTCTACCGCGAGAACCAGATGGGTCGCCTGAACGCCGAATTTTGGCTGCGCTCTGTCGCGGATCATCCCAGCCGGACCTATCCGGGTCAGCGTTGGGCCTTCTGGCAATATACCGGCACCGGGATTGTCCCGGGCATTCAGGGCGACACCGACCTGAACGCCTTCGCCGGTTCCGCAGCGGATTGGGCAGGATGGTTGCAGAGACGTCTGGTACGGTAACCTCTCACCGCTGGCTGCGGGTCGAGTTCGGGATGCTCTACATCGGGGCGCCCCTGGCCATCGCCCTGTTCCTGCCGCCGGGCCAGTTGTTCACCGCCCTGGCCCTCTTCAGCGTCGCGGGGCTGGCCCTGCTGTGGTTCACGGGCGGCTTCCGCTGGCGCAACCTCGTGCGCGGCTGGAGCCGGATCCCCTGGGCCGAGGTCCTGGGCATCGCCGTGGCGACGCTTGTGGCGGGCGTCGTGATCCTTGCCCTCGCAGCCCCCGAGGCGCTGTTTTCCCTTCCGCGCAACCGGCCCGAGTTCCTGCCCGTCATCTGGGGGTTCTACCCCCTCCTGTCCGCCCTGCCGCAAGAACTGGTCTTCCGCCCCCTGTTCTTCCACCGCTATGGCGCGATCCTGCCGCAGGGGCAGTCGGCCATCGTGCTGAACGCCGCGATCTTCGCCTTTGCCCACCTGATGTACTGGTCCTGGATTGTCGCGATCATGACCTTCGTCGGTGGGTTGATCTTCGCGCGCGCCTATCTGCGCCACGGCCTGCCGTCGGCCTGGCTTTTGCATGCCGTCGCGGGCAACGTGCTTTTCACCGTCGGCATGGGCGCCTATTTCTATACCGGCAATGTCGAGCGTCCCTTCTGAGCGGTTGACTTCCCGCTCGTCCCGCGCTTTGTGCGGGGGCTGAACAAACGGGGACTGATCATGCACGCCTATCGCAGCCATACCTGCGGCGATCTGAAAGCCGCCAATGCCGGTGAAACCGTCCGCCTGTCGGGCTGGGTGCACCGCGTTCGCGACCACGGGGGCGTGCTGTTCGTCGACCTGCGCGACCATTACGGCATGACGCAGGTGCTGGCCGACAGCGACAGCCCCGCCTTCGCCACGATGGACAAGCTGCGGGCCGAAACCGTGATCCGCATTGACGGCCGCGTGAAGCTGCGCGATGCCTCGCTGGTCAACCCCAAGCTGCCTACCGGAGAGATCGAGGTCTATGCCACCGAGATCGAGGTGCTGGGCCCCGCGGATGAGCTGCCCTTGCCGGTCTTCGGCGACCAGGACTATCCGGAAGAGACGCGCCTTGCCTATCGCTTCCTGGACTTGCGTCGCGACAGCCTGCACAACAACATCATGCTGCGGTCCCAGGTTATCCGGTCGATCCGCAACCGGATGTGGGACAAGGGCTTCACCGAATTCCAGACGCCGATCATCACAGCGTCCTCGCCTGAAGGCGCGCGCGACTTCCTGGTGCCCTCGCGCCTTCATCCGGGCAAGTTCTATGCCCTGCCGCAGGCGCCCCAGCAGTTCAAGCAGCTGATCATGGTCGCGGGCTTCGACAAGTATTTCCAGATCGCGCCCTGCTTCCGCGACGAGGATCCGCGCGCCGACCGCAGTCCCACGGATTTCTATCAGTTGGACCTCGAGATGTCCTTCGTCCGGCAGGAAGACGTCTTCGCCGCGATCCAGCCGGTGATCCAGGGCCTGTTCGAGGAGTTCGGCAGCGGTCGCCGGGTCGACACCGACTGGCCGCTGATCCCCTATGCCGAAAGCCTCTTGAAATACGGCACCGACAAGCCCGACCTGCGCAACCCGATCGAGATGCAGGTCGTCAGCGACCATTTCCGCGGATCGGGCTTTGCGATCTTCGCGAAACTGCTCGAGCAGGAGGGGACCGAGGTCCACGCCATTCCTGCGCCGACCGGCGGCAGCCGCAAGTTCGCCGACCGCATGAACGCTTTCGCCCAACAGCAGGGTCTGCCCGGCATGGGCTATATCTTCTGGCGCAAGGCCGAGGACGGCACGACCGAGGCCGCCGGCCCCATCGCCAAGGCCCTAGGCCCCGAAAAAACCGAGGCGATCCGTCAGCAGCTGGGCTTGGCAGAGGGCGACGCCGCCTTCTTCCTGGGCGGCAAGCCCGAGCAGTTCGAGGCCGTCGCGGGCCGCGCGCGGACCGAGATCGGCCGAGAGTTGGGCCTGATCGACGAGAACCAGTTCAGGTTCGCCTGGATCGTCGACTTCCCGATGTACGAGAAGACCGATGACGGCAAGATCGACTTCAGCCACAACCCGTTCTCGATGCCGCAAGGGGGCATGGAGGCGCTGGATGGTGACCCGCTGAAGGTGCTGGGATACCAATACGACCTCGCCTGCAACGGCTATGAGCTGATCAGCGGCGCGATCCGCAACCACAAGCCCGAGATCATGTTCAAGGCGTTCGAGATCGCCGGCTATCCGGCCTCCGAGGTCGAGAAGCGGTTTGGCGGCATGGTCAAGGCCTTCCGCTATGGCGCGCCTCCGCATGGCGGCTGCGCGGCGGGGATCGACCGGATCGTGATGCTGCTGGCGGACGAGCAGAACATCCGCGAGGTCATCATGTTCCCGATGAACCAGCGCGCCGAG
>JAYZBS010000112.1:0-50850 GCA_036338635.1 Pseudomonadota bacterium
CCCCGCGTCCAGGTTGTGCCGGCCGGGGATTTCCAAGCCGCTCCGCGAATGATATTTCATCATCTGCAAGCGATCGGAGGACAGCGCGCCATGAGCGTCGGTGACAACCTGCCTGCGACCGGCCGCCCGCTGGCCGGCCCGGCCCGGACGACGTGGCCGATCCTGATGGCGATCAGCCTGTCTCACATGATCAACGACGTGATGCAGTCGATGCTGGCGGCGATCTATCCGCTGCTGCAGGTCGAATTCGACCTGTCCTATGCCCAAATCGGCGTGATGACGCTGGCCTTCCAGGTCACCGCGTCGCTGCTGCAGCCGCTGATCGGGATGGCCACCGACCGCCACCCGCAGCCGCGGTCGCTGCCCTTCGGCATGGCCTCGACGCTGTGCGGCGTGCTGATGCTGGGCATGGCCGCGGGTTATGCCTGGCTTTTGTCGGGCGCGATGCTGATCGGCATCGGATCGGCCGTGTTCCATCCCGAAAGCTCGCGCGTGGCGCGGATCGCGTCGGGGGGGCGGTTCGGCACCGCGCAGTCGCTGTTCCAGCTGGGCGGCAATGGCGGTCAGGCGCTGGGGCCGCTGCTGGCGGCCTTCATCGTGGTGCCGCTTGGCCGTCCGGCCGTGGCCTGGTTCGCGGTGGCCGCCGCCCTGGGTTCGGCAATCCTCTGGCGCGTGGGGGCCTGGGCCGAGGTACGGCGCCGCGCCAGCGCCGGGTCAGACGACCGGCGCCTGCGGCTGCCCCGCGGCGTCGTGATGCGCGCGATCGCGGTGCTGGCGGTGCTGGTCTTCACCAAGAACATCTACACCGCCTCGATGACCAGCTATTTCACCTTCTTCACCATTGAGCGTTTCGGCCTGTCCACGCAGGGCGCGCAGATCATGCTGTTCCTGTTCCTGCTGGGCATGGCCGGCGGTGTCATGCTGGGCGGCATCATCGGCGACCGCGTCGGTCCGCTGACGGTGATCTGGTTCTCGATCCTTGGGGTGTTGCCCTTCACGCTGGTCCTGCCGCATGTGGGGCTGGTGGCGACGGGGGTGCTGGCGATGGTGATCGGTCTGATCCTGGCATCGGCCTTCCCGGCCATCGTCGTCTTCGCGCAGGAACTGGTGCCGGGCCGAACGGGCATGATCGCGGGGCTGTTCTTCGGCTTTTCCTTCGGCATGGGCGGCATCGCGGCGGCGGCACTGGGGGTGCTGGCCGATGCACAGGGCATCGAAACGGTGTTCCGACTCTGCTCGGTGCTGCCGGTGCTGGGGCTGCTGACGATCCTGCTGCCGCGCCGCGACCGACTGACGGCCTAGCGCCGTGGCGGCGCCCACCGTCTTCCATGTCGGACCCGACGGGCCGATGGACCGGGCGTTGGAGCGGCTGTTCCGTGCCAACGGTCACGCGACCGCCTGTCACGAGGATGGGCTTCTGGCGCAGGACATCATCTATGCGATGGGCCGGGGGCAGCCTCCTCTGAGGGACAGGCCGGACGTGCGGCTCTTCACCGGCCTTTGGCGGTTCCGCCCGCACTGGCGCCCCCCGCTGGAAGCTTGGCGCTGCGTCGGCTTCCTGCGCGACCAGGTGCCGGGCGCGCATTTCATCCTGACGCTGCCACCACCCGAGGAGTGGTCACTGTGGCGCAGCGGCACCGAAGCGCTGCGGTGCCACGCCTTCGCCGAAGACCTGCCCGCGGCGGCGCTGCCGGCTTTATGGCAGATGCGCCTTGCGGAACATGTGGACGCCACGCTGGCGCTTTTCGACGGCGATCCGCGCTTGATCCTGGTCAGGCCTGGCGACGACCCGGCCGCCCTTGCGGCACGGCTGGACCCGATCCTGCCGATGGGGACGGTGCCGTTTCGACGCTGGCCGGGTTTCCTGGCGACGCCGGAAGTGATGGATCTTCTGGATCGCTCCGACCCGCCGCCAGCCCCCGAAGGCTGGGCCGAGGATGTGGCGCGCTTCTGCCTGCGCGGTTTCGACCCGGCGGCGAAGGGCGGCCCCGAGGGGATGTCGCCCTTCGCCTGCCACTGGGACGGCAACCGCGTCACCGACCGCCATGGCCAGCCGCGCCAGTTCGCGGTCACCGCCCCGCCCGGCATGGCCCCCGTCGCACTGGCGCGCGAGGGGCGGCACTTCAAGCTGATCCGGGCCGAGGGCGTCATGAACGACATCCTGCGGCTGGGCCGGCGCGACGCGGCCTGGATCGACATGGAGGATTCGCGCTGGTTCGGCAGCCCACAGGGCGCGGCGCTCGACCGGCCGGTGCTGTGCCACAACCGCAGGGCGGGCGCCGTGAACGCGGTCCTGTGGCCGCTGCCGGACCAGCACGCCATCGGGCTGCCGGGCTTCGATCCCGATGCCGGTCCCGACCCCGTCCCCTTCGAGGAGAAGGAGGACCGGCTGATCTGGCGCGGCATGATCTCGGGTTCCGAAATGCGGCCGGGGGTCAAGCCCGGGCCCGCCGCCCATGTCTGGCTGACCCGCTTGGCCGAGGCCGCCACCCCTGCCAACCGCGATGCGGCCTGGCAGGGGCTCTGCCGTACCAACCGGCTGGACTTCGTACGGCGGTTCTTCGACCATCCGGATTTCGACCTGGGCGTGGTCATGGCATGGGGCTGGCGGCAGATGGCCCATGACCCCTTGCTGGCGCCCTATTGCAAGCCCAGGTCCGGCCCTCGGACGTTCCGCCGCTTTCGTTATCAACTGTGCCTGACCGGTTATGACCACGGGTCGAACTTCATCGCCGCGATCGACAGCAACTCTGTCCTGCTGGCCGAGGAGGACGGCTGGGAGGTCTTCTATTCCGGCCGCTTCAGGCCGTGGCAGCACTATGTCCCGGTGGCCAGGCATGCCGCCGACATCGAGGACAAGCTGGCTTGGGCCCGCGCCCATCCGGCCGAATGCCAGGCCATGTCCGCCGCCGCCAGGTCCGAGGCTGCGCACCTGCGCGATCCCGAAGCGCGCCCGCGATTGCTGCGACTGATCCTCGACGGGCTGGCGGCGGCGCGCTAGAACCCCGACATGACCACGATCCGCATCCAGCCCCTGACTGCCGCGGCCTTCGCCCCCTTCGGCGACGTTCTGCAGCCCCGTCCCGTCCCCGACCGCATGATCAATGCAGGGCGCTGCGAACGCCACCATGCCCTGGCCACGGTTCAACGCGGCGGAGGCGAGGCCATCATCTCGATCTTCCGCAGCGAACCCGTCAGCCTGCCCTATGACTGCGAACTTCTGGAGCGCCACCCCCTGGGCAGCCAGGCGTTCATGCCGCTGGGGCCTGACGACTGGCTGTCGGTCGTGGCCCCGGATCAAGGTGGCCGCCCTGGTACGCCGCTGGCGTTCCTGGTGCCCGGCGGCACGGGCGTGAACCTGCACGCCGGCATCTGGCACGGTGTCCTGACGCCGCTGGACCGGGCTGCCGATTTCCTGGTCGTTGACCGGGAGGGCGGGGGCGTGAACCTTGAGGAGGTGCGCATCGACCCAGTCAGGATCACCGGCTGATGCCCGACTATGCCTTTGAAGCCGCGGCGCTGTCGCGGGGGGCGCGGCTGGTCGCCGGCGTGGACGAAGTCGGCCGTGGGCCGCTGGCTGGGCCGGTAACGGCGGCTGCGGTAATCCTCGATCCGCGTGACATCCCGGACGGCCTCAACGACAGCAAGCAGCTGACCGCGTCCCGGCGCGAGGCGCTGGCCGACTGGCTGATGGCCCATTGCGACTGGTCGGTGGCGCATGTCGGCGTGGACGAGATCGACCGCCTGAACATCTATCACGCCAGCCACGCCGCCATGTGCCGCGCCATCGCCGGTCTGCGCCAGCGGCCCTGCCTGGTGCTGGTCGACGGCAACCGCGTGCCGCGCGACCTGTCCTGCCCCGGCGAGGCGATCGTCAAGGGTGACGCGCGCAGCCTGACCATCGCGGCCGCGTCCATCATCGCCAAGGTGTTGCGCGACCGCGTCATGGTGGATTTGGCGCAACAGCACCCGGGCTATGGCTGGGAGGCGAACGCCGGATACCCGACGCCCGCCCACAAACTTGCGCTGCTAGATTTGGGTGTGACCCCACATCATAGGCGGTCCTTTGCGCCGGTCCACAATATCTTGTGTAAAGCCCCGGCGACAAGTGGTTGATTCAAAAAAGAAATTGACGCCGAATCGGCTCTGAATCATCTTTGGGGGCATATCAGACCGGCAAAAGTCGGCATTCCCCGAAGGCAGAGCATGATGAAAACCAAGGACAAACGCGTGGATTCCATGCGTCCGTTACCGCTGAACCAGATCCTGGGCGGCGACTGCATCGAAATCATGAACGGCCTGCCCGAAGGCAGCGTCGACCTGATCTTTGCGGACCCGCCCTATAACCTGCAGCTGAAGGGCGACCTGCACCGCCCCGACAACAGCCGGGTGGATGCGGTGGACGACCATTGGGACCAGTTTTCCAGCTTTGCCATCTATGATGCCTTTACCCGCGACTGGCTCGCGGCCGCCCGGCGCCTGCTGAAGCCGAACGGCGCGATCTGGGTCATCGGCAGCTATCACAACATCTTCCGCGTGGGGGCCGAGCTTCAGAACCAGGGCTTCTGGATCATGAACGACGTGATCTGGCGCAAGTCGAACCCGATGCCGAACTTTCGCGGCAAGCGCCTGACCAATGCGCACGAGACGCTGATCTGGGCCGCGAAGTCCGAGACCTCGAAATACACCTTCAACTATGAGGCGCTGAAGTCGCTGAACGAAGGCACGCAGATGCGCAGCGACTGGGTGCTTCCCATCTGCAACGGGGGCGAACGTCTGAAGGACGCGGCGGGCGAGAAGGCGCACCCGACGCAAAAGCCCGAATCACTGCTGCACCGGGTGATCGTCGGGACGACCAACCCCGGCGACGTCGTGCTGGACCCATTCTTCGGCACCGGCACCACGGGCGCCGTCGCCAAGATGCTGGGCCGCGACTATATCGGGATCGAACGCGAGGACGCGTACCGTGAGGTCGCCGCGCGCCGCCTGGCCCGCGTCCGCCGCTTTGACGCCGACGCCATCGCCACCACCCGCGCCAAGCGGGCCGAGGTGCGAATCCCCTTCGGCCAGGTGATCGAGCGCGGCATGCTGCGTCCGGGCGAGGAGCTGTTCTCGATCGGCAACCGCCACAAGGCCAAGGTCCGCGCCGACGGCAGCCTGATCGGCAACGACGTGAAAGGCAGCATCCACCAGGTCGGCGCCGCGCTGGAAGGCGCGCCCTCGTGCAACGGCTGGACCTATTGGCACTTCCGTCGCGAAGGCAAGATGATCCCGCTGGACATCCTGCGCCAGCAGATCCGCGCCGAGATGGAAGGCGAGGTCACCCGCCCCAACTGACCGCCATTCGGTTCGCCAAGTTCCGCCTGCGCCCGCGCGGCGGGACCACCTTGCCTCGCCGTGCCCAAGCATGGCGAGGCTTTTTCATGGCTACCGGCGATTGGTGTCGGCGGCGCGGTCATGTATGCCCGTGACAAAGCCAAGGAACGGGGACGAAGATGGATGATCTGGTGCAGGCGCTGGCCGGGATCGTGGGGCAGGCGAACGTGGCGACCGGCGCGGATGCCGCGCCCTGGGCCAGCGACTGGACGGACCAGTATCGTGGCGAACCCCTGGCCGTCGCCCGCCCCGGCGATCGCGACCAGGTGGCGGCGATCCTGCGGCTGGCGGGCGCGCGGGGTCTGCCGGTGGTGCCGGTGTCGGGAAACACCGGCCTGAATGGCGGCGCCATGGGGAAGGGCGCCATCATGCTGTCGCTGGACCGCATGCGGCGTGTCCGCGAGATCAACCCCCGCGCCCGCACCGCCGTGGTCGAGGCCGGCGTCGTCGTCGCCACGCTTGATGCCGCGGCCGAGGAGCATGGCCTGACCTTTCCGCTGGCCTTCGGTGCCAGCGGGCAGGCAATGATCGGCGGCGTGCTGTCGACGAATGCCGGCGGCGCGAATGTCCTGCGCTATGGCAACACGCGCGATCTTTGCCTGGGGCTGGAGGTCGTGCTGGCCGACGGGCGGGTGCTGGACCTCATGCAGGCGCTGCACAAGAACAACTCGGGCCTGGATCTGCGTGACCTGATGATCGGCGCCGAGGGGCAGTTGGGCATCATCACGGCGGCCGTGGTCAAGCTGCATCCGCGCCCCGAGGGGCGCGTGACGGCGATGGTCGCGATGGCGTCGCTGGACGGGGCCACGGACCTGCTGAACGCGCTGCAGGATGCGTCCGGCCATGCCGTCGTCGCGTTCGAGTTCATGTCGCGCGCGCATGTCGAGGGCCACCTGGCCCTGCGCCCCGACGCGCGCGAACCCTTCGAGGCGCCGCATGCGGTCAACCTGCTGGTCGAACTCGCGGCCACGCGGCAGGAAAGCCTGGGTACGGTGCTGGAACAGGTCCTCGCCGCGTATCTGGAGGATGGCGCGATCAGCGACGCGGTCATCGCCGCAAGCGAGGGCCAGCGGCGCGAAATGTGGTCGCGGCGCGAGGCCGCGGCCGAAATCGCCTTCGCAAGGCGTCCGGTCATCGACACCGACATCGCCCTGCCGCGCGACCGCGTCGGGGACTTCCTGCGCGACATCGAACCCGGCTTGAAGGCACTGGACCCCGGCTGCGAGGTGCTGTCGGTCGCGCATCTGGGCGACGGGAACATCCACTATACCTGCTGGCCGTCGCGCGACGACGCTGGACTGAAGGACGCCCTGCGGGCCGAGATCGACAGGCTTGCGGTGGCGATGAACGGCACCTTCTCGGCCGAACACGGGGTGGGGCTGTCGAAGCTTGGCTCGATGTCGCGCCACAAGGACCCGGTGGCGCTGGAGGTGATGCGGGCGATCAAGGACGCGC
The DNA here is from genome assembly GCA_036338635.1 of Pseudomonadota bacterium. Taxonomy (GTDB): domain Bacteria; phylum Pseudomonadota; class Alphaproteobacteria; order Rhodobacterales; family Rhodobacteraceae; genus Paracoccus. The sequence goes on from JAYZBS010000112.1 coordinate 6,832, forward strand.
TGGACCCCCAGGGGATCCTGAACCCCGGCAAGACGATTCCGCGCTGATCCCGGTTAGGGCGCGTTGCGGGGCATCGGCAGGGTGCCCCTGTTATATGGTGTCCAGTCCGCGATCTCGGGATAGAACTGGCGGCGCCAGGCGCGCACGCGCGGGTTCATGCGCCGCCGCCACAGGGGCGGGATCATGGCGACGAAGGTCATCGCCGGATAACCGAAGGGAAGCTGCGGCGCCTCGTCCGGGGTATAGGTCTGCAGCAGGGGGAACCGCCGGTCGGGCTTGAAGTGGTGGTCGGAATGGCGCTGCAGGTTGATCAGCAGCCAGTTCGTCGCGGTATGGGCGGCGTTCCAGCTGTGGCGGGGGCGGATGGGCTCGTACCGGCCGCCGCCCAGATACTTGCGCGAGAGGCCATAGTGTTCGACATAGTTCGTCAGCTCAAGCTGCCAGACCGCCACGACGGCTTGAAACAGGAACAGCCCCAGCCCCGTCCAGCCACCGAGAGCCAAAGCCAGAGCCAGCATTCCCCCTTGCAGCGCCGCATAGCGCCAGAAGGGGTTGCGGCGGTCCCAGATGCGGCGCCCGGCACGGGCCAGGAACCAGGCCTCGGCTCGCCACGCGCTGCGCGGACCGTCTTGCAGCACGCGCAGGAAGAAGCGGTAGAACCCCTCGTTATAGCGGGCCGAGACCGCGTCCCGCGGGGTCGATACCCAGGAATGGTGGACCAGCAGATGTTCGGTCCTGAAATGCGAATAGAGGACGCTGGCCAGCAGCAGGTCGCCCAGCCAGCGCTCATGCGCGGGCTTCTGGTGCAGCAGCTCGTGCGCATAGACCATGCCGATGCTGCCAGAGAGGACCCCGATGCCGAAGAAGAGGCCCAGCTTTTCCCATCCCGACAGGTGGCCGGACGCCTGCACATACCAGATCGACCCGAAGATCGCCGCGGCCTGCAGCGGGAACCAGATGATCGTGATGGCGCGGTGCCAGAACAGGCTGTCGTTCGTTCCGGGGTCGGGATTGGCGGGGTTTTCGCCCAGGATGCCGTCCAGCGCGGTTGTCAGGTACCAGGCATAAGCGGGGATCAGCATCCACCACGCGCCGCCCCGCGCCGCCGCCAGCGCGACCAGCGGCAGAAGCGCCAGCGACAGCCAGAATGGCGCTGCGGCCGGTACGGCAGATGTGGGCGACTCGGACATGCCGGCGATGCTACGCGGCCAAGGCGTCCTGCGCCATATCCCAGACCTTGCGCATCAGCCCCGGCAGCCCGTCGCGGTCGATCCGGGCCATGGGGACCAGTTCTCCTCGGGTCGGGTTGCCGGTCAGATCGCCCAGCATGACCTGCAGGTCCAGCGTAAAATGGGTAAAAACGTGGCGGACCTGTCCGATCGGGCGCCAGTCGGCAGGACCTGGCGGCGGAAGATCCCGCCCGTCCCACCCGGCCGAGGGAAAGGCCCGCGTGCCGCCGAGAAGGCCCTTCTCGGGGCGGTGCTCCAGCAGCAGGGCATCGCCTTGGCGCCCCAGCCAGACGACGCCCTGACGTTCGGGCTTGGGGGGCTTCGCGGCCTTGCGCGGCAGATCGGCCGCGATCCCCTGCGCCCGTGCGTCGCAGACGGCCATCAGCGGGCAGATGCCGCAGGCGGGCCTTCGCGGCGTGCAGATGGTCGCGCCCAGATCCATCATCGCCTGCGCGAAGTCGCCGGGGCGTGCGGTCGGTGTCAGCCCGTCGGCCAAGGCAACCAGTTCCGGCTTGCTGCGGGGCAGGGGCGTTTCGACCGCGAACAGGCGCGAGACCACGCGCTCGACGTTGCCGTCGACCACCGTCTCGGGCCGGTCGAAGGCGATCGCCGCGATCGCGGCCGAGGTATAGGGGCCGATGCCCGGCAACGCTGCCAGCCCTTGCCGCGTGTCGGGAAAGCCACCCAGGGTGGTGACGGCACGCGCGCAGGCCAGCAGGTTGCGAGCGCGGGCATAATAGCCAAGCCCCGCCCATTCGGCCATGACCTGCGCATCCTCGGCCGCGGCCAGGTCCTGGACCGTCGGCCAAAGCGATGTGAAACGCAGGAAATACGCCTTGACCGCCGCGACGGTGGTCTGCTGCAGCATCACCTCGGACAGCCAGACGCGATAGGGGTCGGCGGGCGGCCCGCCGGGCGGGACGCGCCAGGGCAGGCTGCGGGCGTGGCGGTCATACCAGCTCAGAAGGTCGGGGGCGATCACCTTGCTGTCACGCAATTATGTGGCCTTTGTCGGATTGGCGCGCTTTCATCCGGGTGGATGGCTGGCTAAGGTCGGCCCGTATTAGCAGAACAGGCGCAGATGGCCCAGACACCCGATGCCAGCCGGAAGGCGACCCGCCGCCGCAGCCGCGGCTTTCAGCCGGCGGCGTCCCTGCTGGCCGACAGGGTGCAGAAGGCGGCCGAGGGTCGTGGCTTTGCTGTCGCCCGTCTGCTGACCAACTGGTCCGAAATCGCGGGCCCGCAGCTTGCCGCCGTCACCCGACCCGTCAGGATCAGTCACAGCCGCGGCGGCTTCGGCGCGACGCTGACGCTTCTGACCACCGGCCCGATGGCGCCCATGGTCGAAATGCAGCTTCCGCGACTGCGCGATCGGGTGAACGCCTGCTATGGCTACAACGCCGTGCAGCGGATCGCCCTGACCCAGACCGCCGCGACCGGATTCGCCGAAGGGCAGGCCAGCTTCGGCCACGCCCCCCGCGCGCCCAAGCCCCCCGACCCGGCGCTGATCGCCGAGGCCGACGGCGTCGCGCGGCAATTCACCGACCCCACCCTGGCCGAGGCGATGGCCCGGCTGGCGATGAACGTCGCCGGCCGCAGGCAACGCCAAGGCTGACCCGTTCCAGACCCGCTGAAAGGATCAACCGATGTTTCTCCGCTCTGTCGCGACCGCACTTGCGATGACCCTGGCCGTCCCGGCCGTGGCCCAGGAAGCTGCGCCCGAACCGCTTCCCGACATCGCCATGGGCGCCGAGGATGCGCCGCTGACGATCATCGAATATGCCAGCTTCACCTGCGGGCATTGCGCCAACTTCCACAACGACGTCTTCCCCGAGCTGAAGTCCGAATACATCGACACCGGCAAGGTCCGCTTCATCCAGCGCGACATCTATTTCGACCAGGTCGGGCTCTGGGCGGGGATCCTGGCGCGCTGCGGCGGCGACGACAAGTACTACGCCGTCTCGGACATGCTGTTCGAGGAGCAGGGCGAATGGCTGGCCGGCGGCTCGGGCGACGAGATCGCGGCGAACCTGCGCAAGATCGGCCTGAAGGCCGGCATGACCGAAGACCAGATGACCGCCTGCTGGGACGACACCGCCAAGGTCGAACAGCTGATCGCCACCTTCCAGCAGAACGCCACCGCGGACGAGGTCGAGGCGACGCCCACCTTCATCATCGGCGACGAGAAGGTGCCAAACCAGGCCTGGGACAGCATGAAGGACATCATCGACACCAAGCTGGCCGACGCCGCCCCGGCGGAATGACCGGTCGCGCCCGGCGGCTCCGCCGGGCGCACGCCCCGGAGCGATTGCTTTTTTATGATCCCGGTGCCAGACTTCGCGCGCGACAGGACAATTCGCCACACGGACAGGATGGCATGATCCAAGAATTCAAAACGTTCATCGCCCGCGGCAACGTGATCGACCTTGCCGTCGGCATCATTATCGGCGCGGCTTTCACGGCCATCGTCAATTCGCTGGTGGCGGACCTGATCAACCCCGTGTTGGGGCTGCTGACCGGTGGGATCGACTTCACAGACAAGTATTTCGTGCTGTCTGGCAACGTGCCCGATGGGGCCAGCCTGGCCGCCGCGCGCGATTCGGGCGCGGCGATCTTCGCCTATGGCTCGTTCCTGATGGCGGTTCTGAACTTCCTGATCGTGGCCTGGGCCGTCTTCCTGCTGGTCAAGGTCGTGAACCGCATCCAGCGGGCCGCGATCCGGCAGGAAGAGGCCAAGGAGGCCGTCGCCCCCACTGGCCCCAGCCAGGAAGAACTGCTGGCGCAGATCCGCGACCTGCTGGCCGACCGCGCCAGCGCGGCCTGAGCCCGGCGGTTACAGCGACAGCAGCACCTCGGGCGTGGTCGCGTCCAGGCCAAGCGCCTCGCCGACCGGGGGCGAGGTCAGCTGCCCCTCGTGGACGGACAGCCCCGCCCGCAGGTGGGGGTCGTCCGTCACCGCCTGCCGCCAGCCCTTGTCGGCCAGCGCCATCAGGTGCGGCATAGTTGCGTTGCCCAGAGCCTGGGTCGAGGTGCGGGCCACCGCGCCCGGCATGTTCGCCACGCAGTAATGCACGACGCCGTCGATTTCGTAGATGGGGTCCTGATGCGTGGTCGCCTTCGACGTCTCGAAGCAGCCACCCTGGTCGATCGCCACGTCCACCAGCACGGATCCCTGCGGCATGCTCGACAGCTGCGCACGGCTGACCAGCTTGGGTGCGGCGGCGCCGGGGATCAGCACTGCGCCGATCACCATGTCGGCGGTCTGTATCAGCTCGGCCGTGGCGGCGGCGCTGGCGAACTGCGTGGTCAGCTTGCCCATGAAGATGTCGTCCAGATAGGACAGCCGCGGGACCGAACGATCCATCACCGTCACGTTCGCCCCCATGCCCACGGCAACCCGCGCGGCTGCAGCGCCCACGACGCCGCCGCCGATGATGACGACATTCGCGGGCCTGACGCCGGGCACGCCGCCCATTAGGACGCCGCGCCCGCCATTGGCCTTCTGCAGCGCCCAGGATCCGACCTGGGGCGCCAGACGGCCGGCGACCTCGGACATGGGTGCCAGCAGGGGCAGGCCGCCGCGCGCGTCGGTCACGGTTTCATAGGCAATGGCGGTGACGCCGCTCTTCAGCAGGTCGCGCGTCTGGTCGGGGTCCGGGGCCAGGTGCAGATAGGTGAACAGCAGCTGGCCCTTGCGCAGCATCTTGCGTTCGGCCGCCTGGGGTTCCTTGACCTTGATGATCAGTTCGGCTTCGTCGAAGACGGACCCGGCATCGGGCGCGATCCTGGCCCCGGCAGCGGAATAGTCTTCGTCGGTGAAGCCCGCGCCGACGCCCGCGCCCGTCTGGACCAGCACCTCGTGTCCGCGCCCGACAGCCTCGGCGGCGGCGGCGGGGGTCAGGCCCACGCGGAATTCCTGCGGTTTGACTTCAGTCGGGCATCCGATCTTCATGGCTGTCTCCTTTTGGCCGTTTGCACCATCCTGCCACCGTCGGCCTGAAAGGTGCTGCGAAGCTGCAGCAAAATCCGCCCCGATCCGCGAAGTTCCTTCTGGCGTGGCCTGGCATTTTCGAAGAAGCTGCGGAAATGGCCGACCTTGACGCAATAGATCGCCGAATTCTCGCCCTGCTGCAGGCCGAGGGACGAATCAGCAACGCCGAACTGGCGGTGCGGGTGCATCTGTCGCCCTCGGCCTGCCACAGGCGGGTGCAGCGGCTGGAAGACGCGGGCGTCATCTCGGGCTATGTCGCGCTGCTGGACGCGCGCGCGTTGCGCCGCCAGACGACCGTCTTCGTGGAGATCACCCTGTCAGGTCAGGCGGACGAGGTGCTGGACGCCTTCGAGCGCGGCGTGCGCACCATCCCCGATGTGCTCGAATGCCACCTCATGGCGGGCACGGCGGATTACCTGCTGAAGATCGTGGTCGAGGATACCGACGACTTCGCCCGCATCCATCGCCAGCACCTGTCGCGCCTGCCGGGCGTCGCCCAGATGCATTCCAGCTTCGCCCTGCGGACGGTGTTCCGGACCACGGCGATCCCGGTCCAGAATTGAAAACCCCCGCGACGCGGGGTCGCGGGGGTTTTCGGATGACACAAGATCGCGTCGTCTTACAGCGCGCCTTCGCGCTGTGCCTTTTTACGGGCCAGCTTGCGGGCGCGGCGAACGGCCTCGGCCTTTTCACGGGCTTTCTTGACCGACGGCTTCTCGAAATGCTGCTTGAGCTTCATTTCGCGGAAGACACCTTCGCGCTGAAGTTTCTTCTTCAGAGCGCGGAGCGCCTGTTCGACGTTGTTGTCGCGAACATTGACCTGCATGTGGTTGTCACCACCTTCCTAGGTTAGAGTTGCAAAGATTGCAGGAAGCGTCCCCCTATCAAAGCCGGGCGCGTTTGTCCATACGAGGTGTGCCATGACCCAGACCGACCGCGACGCGCTGCAGGAGGCCGCGCTGATCCACGTCCCGTTCGAGGGGATGAACGACCACGCCCTGGCCGCCGGCGCCCGCGACATCGGCATGTCGCCGTCGCTGGTGCGCGTGCATTTCCCGCAAGGTGGCGCCAGCCTGGCCGCAGCCTACCACCGCGATGCCGACCAGGCGCTGCGAGTCTGGCTGGGCGAAACCCCGCCCGAGGGCCGCTTCCGCGACCGCGTGGCCGAGGCCGTCTGGAGGCGGCTGGAACTGGTCGATCCCGAACTGGTCCGCGCCGGCGCCGCGACGCTGGCGCTGCCCCAGAACGCGGCCCTGGCGTCGCGCCTGGTCTGGGAGAGCGCCGACGTCATCTGGACCGCGCTTGGCGACCGGTCGCAGGACGTGAACTGGTATTCCAAGCGCGCGATCCTGTCGGCAGTGATCTCGGCCACGGTGCTGTTTTGGCTGGGTGACGATTCAGAGGGCAAGGCCGACACCCGCGCCTTCATCGACCGCCGGATCGACGGGGTGATGAACTTCGAATCCGCCAAGTCGCGGCTGCGCAAGCTGCCTGGCGCCGATGCGCTGACCCGTGCCGCCTTCGGCTGGATCCGCGCACCGCGCGAGCGTGCGCTTCCCGGCAAGACACGCTAAGGAGAGACGATGTTCCCCGACCAGATGACGGCGATCGAGATCGCTGCCCCCGGCGCGGCCGACCAGCTGCGACCGACGACCCGCCCCGTGCCGGTGCCCTGCCACGACCAGATCCTGATCAAGGTCGCCTATGCCGGGGTGAACCGCCCCGACGTCCTGCAGCGCGCCGGCAGCTATGCGCCGCCGCCCGGCGCCTCGGACCTGCCGGGGCTTGAGGCCTCGGGCGAGATCGTCGGCATGGGCGCCGGCGTCACGCGGTGGAGGAAGGGCGAACAGGTCTGCGCCCTTCTGCCCGGCGGCGGCTATGCCGAATACGCCGTCTGCCACGCCGACCACGCCCTGCGCATCCCCAAGGGCATGACCCTGCGCGAAGGCGCCTGCCTGCCCGAGACGGCCTTCACCGTCTGGTCGAACGTCGTGCAGCGGGGCGGCCTGACGGGGGGCGAGCGGTTCCTGGTCCATGGTGGTACGTCCGGCATCGGCATGATGGCGGTCCAGATCGCGCGCGCCCTGGGGGCCCGTGTCTTCGCCACGGCCGGCAGCGACGAGAAATGCGCAGCCATCGAGGCCCTGGGCGCGACGGCGATCAATTACAGGACGCAGGACTTCGTCAAGATCCTGGCCGAGGCGGGCGGCGCCAACCTGATCCTGGACATGGTCGGCGGAAGCTATATCCCGCGAAACATCAGGTCCCTGGCCCTCGACGGGCGGCTGGTCATGATCGCGTTCCTGGAAGGCCCGAAGGTCGAACTGAACTTCGCGCAGGTGATGGTGATTCGGCTGACGATCACCGGATCGACCCTGCGGCCGCAGTCCGACGTCGCCAAGGCCGAGATCGCCGACGCGATCCGCAAGCAGCTTTGGCCGATGATCGCGGCAGGCTCGATCGGCGTCACCATCGACAGCGAATTCGCCCTGGCCGAGGCCGCCGACGCCCACCGGCGGATGGAGAGCAGCGGCCACATCGGCAAGATCGTCCTGAAGGTGGCCGGCTGACGAAGGCGCTGGTCCCGGCCAAGGCTCCGGGTCAGCGCACCTCCTCCATCAGGATACGCGGCTGGCTGCAGTCGCGCCTTGCATCAGGCGCGCAGTCCCGCGACTGCAGGTCGCGGGTCAGGCAGATCCGCACCTCGGCCAGGGCGCCGTCGCGGCAGGTGACCGTCACGCCGTCCGGGCCGAGGCCGGGATTGGCCTCAAGAAAAGCTTCCTCGACGATGCCGGGGGACAGGCTGATGTCGCGATCGAGGTCGTCGAAGACCTGAGGGATCGTCACGGTCTCAAGTGCCGTGCGGGTCGCCGCGAAATAACTTTCGGCCGACAGGCCCGTGCAGCGGCCGTGCTTCTGCCATTGATACCAAGCCAGCCCGCCCGACCCCATGATGTCCGCCATACCCTCGCTGTCGCGGCGCGAGGGGTCCCTTTCGGACGTGGCGCAATCCTGGGGCCAGCCGCGGTCGTATTGCGGCCAGAGCCCATGGACGGTGAAGTCCCGGCCCGTGCCGTCGCGGCACTCGGGCGCGTCGCGTTCGTCGCCGGTGCGGCTGCACCAGGCCGGCTGCCAGCTGAGGGACAGAACGTAATAGTCGAACTGCCCCGCCACGTCCTGCGCCGCCAGGGGCAGGGGGGACAGCAGAAGGGCGAGGGCGGCGATCGGCATGCGCATGCCGCAAGCCTATCGCCGTTTTCAGGCGTCCGCACCCGGCAATCGTGCGAATCCTCTTTTCCCCGGCGGTCCGAAACGCTATATGACCCGGCAATTCCCCCCGAAAACGAGGAATGGCACCCGCCAAAGCCGTTTTTCCGGCCCAAGCTTCCTATGTTCGGGACAGACACGCGAAGGAGACTGACATGAGCAAGCCGCTGATGGCCAAGGCCACCGCCGTCTGGCTGGTCGACAACACCACGCTCAGCTTCAAGCAGATCGGCGATTTCTGCGGTCTGCACGAGCTTGAGGTTCAGGGCATCGCCGATGGCGACGTGGCGACGGGCGTGAAGGGGTTCGACCCCGTCGCCTCGAACCAGCTGGATGCCGAGGAGATCAAGCGCGCCGAGGCGAGCCCCGCCTACAAGCTGCGCCTGAAGCACAACCCGGCGTCCGAAGGCGAGGAAAAGCGCCGCGGCCCGCGCTATACGCCCCTGTCCAAGCGTCAGGACCGCCCGGCCGCGATCCTGTGGCTGGTCAAGTTCCACCCCGAACTGGCCGATGCGCAGATCGCCAAGCTGGTCGGCACGACCAAGCCGACCATCGGCTCGATCCGGGAACGGACGCACTGGAACATCCAGAACATCCAGCCGATCGACCCGGTCGCCCTGGGGCTTTGCCGGCAGACCGAACTGGACGCCGCCGTCCAGAAGGCCGCCAAGAAACGCGCGGCGGAAGGCGTGGTGATGACCGATGATGAACGCCGCAAGCTGGTCAGCACCGAAACCTCGCTGTCGATGTCCGAGGAGCCGCGCCTGCCGACCTCGATCGCAGGGCTTGAGAACTTCAGCTTGACCCGCGAGGAGCCGAAGGAAGAGCCGTCGCGCGATGCCGACAGCTTCTTCAACCTGCCGGACGGCGCGGACGACGATGATGACGAGGACGACCGCCGCTGAGGTCGGACGCAGGACGAAAAAAGGGCCGGTGCGGATCAACCGCACCGGCCCTTTTGGTGTCGTGACCCGGGGTCAGGTGCGGCCGCGCACCAGCCGGACCAGCCAGATCAGGATACAGGCGCCGATCACCGCGATGATCAGCTGACCGATCACGCTGCCCTCTGCGCTGCCGCCCAGGATCAGGTCGAACAGGAAGTTACCGATCAATGCACCGATGATGCCGACGATGATGTTCATCAGCAGGCCCATGTCGGACTTCATGATCTTTTCCGCAATCCAGCCGGCCAATGCGCCGAGAATGATTGCAAGCAACCAGCCGATACCTTCCATGACGTGTCCTTTTCAAACCCCGACCGCCCCTGTGGCGATCTTTCGCGGGAACAATGCGCGCCGCTGGCAAAGCGTTCCCGCCTGGCGCATAGGGCGTTGCGGTTGTTGGAAAAAGGTCACACGGAGAGGCAGATGTATTTCATCTCCAGGTAATCGTCGAGGCCGTGGTGGCTGCCCTCACGCCCCAGACCCGACTGCTTGACGCCGCCGAAGGGCGCCACCTCGGTCGAGATCAGCCCGGTGTTTACCCCGACGATGCCGTATTCCAGCGCCTCTTGGACGCGGGTGATGCGGCCGATGTCGCGGGCATAGAAATACGAGGCGAGGCCGAAGATCGTGTCGTTGGCCTTGGCGACGACCTCATCCTCGGTTTCGAACCTGAACAGCGGTGCCAGCGGGCCGAACGTCTCCTCGGTTGAAACCTTCATCGCGTCGGTGACCCCGGTCACGACGGTCGGCTGGAAGAACAGCCCGTCCATCCGCTTGCCGCCGGTGACGACCCGCCCGCCGCCGTCGAGGACGTCGCGGATGTGATCCTCGACCTTCTCGACGGCGCTTTCGTTGATCAGCGGGCCGGTGGTGGTGCCTTCCTGCAAACCGTCGCCCACGCTCAGCCTGTCGACCGCCGCAGCCAGCTTTTCGGCGAAGGCGTCATAGACGCCGGACTGCACATAGATGCGGTTGGCGCAGACGCAGGTCTGCCCGTTGTTGCGGAACTTCGATGCCATCGCGCCCTCCACCGCCGCATCCAGGTCGGCGTCGTCAAAGACGATGAAGGGCGCATTGCCGCCCAGTTCCATGCTGCATTTCATCACCTGGTCGGCCGCCTGGCGCAGCAGGATGCGCCCCACCTCGGTCGAGCCGGTGAAGGTCAGCTTGCGGACCTTGGGGTTTTCGCAGAACTCCTTCCCGATGTCGCTGGACCGCGACGACGGCACCACCGACAGGATGCCCCTGGGCAGGCCCGCGCGTTCGCCCAGGACCGCCATCGCCAGCGCCGACAGGGGCGTTTCCGCCGCCGGGCGGGCGACGAAGCCGCAGCCCACGGCCAGCGCGGGACCGGCCTTGCGGGCGATCATTGCGTTGGGAAAGTTCCAGGGCGTGATGGAGCCCACGACGCCGATCGGCTGGCGGATGACGCTGATGCGCTTGTCGGTGGCGTGGCCGGGGATGGTCTCGCCATAGACGCGCTTGGCCTCTTCGCCGAACCACTCGATGAAGCTGGCGCCATAGGCGATTTCTCCCTTGGCCTCGGGCAGGGGCTTGCCCTGCTCCGCGGTCATGATGGTGGCCAAGTCGTCCTGGTTCTGCATCATCAGATCGTACCACTTGCGCATCACCTGCGCGCGTTCCTTGGCGGGACGGGCGGCCCAGTCCTTCATGGCCTCGTGCGCGGCATCGATGGCGCGGGCGACCTCGGGCCGGCCGACATCGGCGACTTGGGTGATGACGTCACCGCGGGCCGGGTTCCTGACTTCGAAGGTGGCTCCGTCGTCGGCGTCCACCCAGGCGCCGGCGACGAAGGCACGGGTTTCCAGCAGCGACGGGTCGCGGAGCAGGGTTCTGAGATCGGTGGAATGCTTGGTCATGGCGTCCTCGGGCATGGGGGTCAGGGCAGATGAACATGCGCCCCGGCGCTTGTCAAAGCACCCCTGCAGCGGGATGGATCCGCCGATGACCGGATCGTGAAGCGATTATTTTCGGTGTCATGCAACCGGGGGGCGGGCCGCGCGTTTCCTGTCCAATCGCTAGGCTGTCCCTCTTGGCGATCTCTCGGGGCGGTGCGCTTGTCGCACCGCCCTTCTCTCTATCCGAAGGCCACCCGCCAGCAGGGCTGCGGATCGCCCGGCGCCTGCGAGGCGGCATGCACGCCCCGCGCCACTGCCCGTGCCAGGACGCAGGCCGCGGCATGCCCAAGGCCGAAGGCGTCGGTCACGGGGTCCGCCAATGCGCACGCCCCGGTCGAGACAGCGAAGACCAGATCGCCGTCCAGCGGCGTATGGCTGGGCACCAGGGACCGTGCCAGCCCATCATGCGCCGCGGTCGCCATGCGCTGCAGGGCCGGCTTGTCCAGCGCCGCGTCGGTCGCGACGATGGCGATGGTCGTGGCCTCTCCCACCCGCTTCGACGCAGAGGGTTCCTGCGACGCCGGGAACGCCGCGGGCAGGCCGAGGCCGCCGAACTCGGCCTCCAGCTCCCACGGGGCGGCCCAGAAATGCGGGCCGTCACCGACGGTGGCCCGGCCGAGCGCGTTCACGACCACCAGCGCGCCGCCGGTGGTGTCGTTCGCCAGCACGGCCGAGGCCGAGCCCAGGCCGCCCTTCAGCGACCCGGTCAGCGCGCCCGTTCCGGCCCCCGCGCTGCCGATGCCGAAGCACTTTTGCGCGGCCGACACCGCCGCGTGGCCAAGCGCCGGGTAGGGGTTCGTCCGCCAGCCCTTGTCGCCACCGTTCAGCAGGTCGAAGACGATCGCGCCAGGGACGATCGGCACTCGCGCCGGCCCGACCGCAAAGCCGCGGCCCTGTTCGTGCAGTGCCGACATGACGCCGTCGCAGGCGGCCAGGCCAAAGGCGGACCCGCCAGACAGCACCAGCGCGTCCACGGCGGCGACCAGCTTGTCAGGCGACAGCAGGTCGGTCTCTCGGGTTCCCGGCGCGCCGCCCATGACATGCACGGCCGCCGCGAAGGGCCTGTCCGCCGTCAGCACCGTGACCCCCGACCGCAGCGCGGCGTCCTGGGCATTGCCGACCCGCAGCCCCGCCACGTCGGTGATCAGGTTCAGCGGGCCCTGCCTCATGCCAGCGCCTTCTCCGCAGCTTCCCGCGTCTGGGTCAGGGTCGCGCCGGGTGTCAGCGCCTCGGGGTCGAGGCGCAACTCGATCAGCGACAGTCGGCCCGACAGGCGGGCGCGTTCGAAGGCCGGTGCGAAATCCTCGTCCCGCTCGACCAGTTCGCCATGGCCGCCATAGGCCCGGACCAGGGCCGGAAAGTCGGGGTTATAGAGGTCCGTCCCCGACACCCGCCCCGGATAGTGGCGTTCCTGGTGCATCCTGATGGTGCCGTAACGGCCGTTGTTGCAGACCAGGATGATAGGCGACGCACCGTACTGGGCGGCGGTCGACAACTCGTTCAGGGTCATCTGGATGCAACCGTCGCCCGCCAGGCAGACAACGGTCCTGTCAGGATGAGCCAGGCTGGCCGCGACGGCCGAGGGAAGGCCATAGCCCATCGACCCCGAGGTCGGCGCCAGCTGCGTCCCGAACCGCCGCCAGCGGTAATAGCGGTGCAGGAACGAGGCATAGTTGCCCGCCCCGTTTGTCACGATCGCGTCGGGCGGCAGGTTGCCGGCCAGCCAAGCCACCACCTGCTCCAGCCGCAGGTTGCCCGGCGTGGCGCGGGGGGTCTGCCAGCCCTCGTAAGACGCCCGCAGCCGTGCGCGCCAGTCCGACCAGGTGGCCGCTGGCGCCGGCAGGCGTGCAAGTGCCGCCACCACCGCGCGCGGATCGGCGGCCAGTCCCGGATCGGCGCGCCACAGGCGTCCCAGCTCGTCAGGATCGGGATGGACCTGGATCACCCGTGCATGCGGCCGCACCGGGTCCATCAGCGCATAGCCGCCGGTCAGCGTATCCCCCAGCCGGGACCCCAGCGACAGGATCACGTCGGCCTCGCGCAGGGCTTCGCCCAGGGCGGGGTTCATGCCGATGCCCAGATCGCCCACATAATGCGGCAGGGTGTTGTCCATCCGGTCCTGCCGCCGGAAGGGAACCGCCACGGGCAGATCCCAGCCCTGCGCGAAAGCCGCAAGGTCGTCCGCCGCCTGCTGCGACCAGAGGCCGCCGCCAGCGATCACCAGGGGGCGCGCCGCGCCTGTCAGCGCCTCGGCGATGGCGGAAGCAGCCTCTGGCGCGACCTCTGCCAGCGGCTTGCGGGCAGGGGGAAGGTCGGGGATGTCGGCGCGGCCCGACAGCATGTCCTCGGGCAGCGCCAGCACGACCGGGCCGGGGCGGCCCGAGCAGGCGACATGGAAGGCGCGGGCGACGTATTCCGCAATGCGGTCGGTCTGGTCGATCTGCGCCACCCACTTGGCCAGCGGGCCGAACATCGCGCGATAGTCGACCTCCTGGAAGGCATCGCGGTCGGTGTCGCCGCGGGCAATCTGGCCCACGAACAGGATCATCGGTGTCGAATCCTGCAGCGCCACATGCACGCCCGCACTGGCATTGGTCGCGCCCGGCCCGCGGGTCGCAAAGCAGATGCCGGGACGGCCGGTCAGCTTGCCCTCGGCCTCGGCCATCATCGCGGCGCCGCCTTCGTGGCGGCAGACGATGTTGGCGATGCCGCTGTCGTAAAGCCCGTCCAGCGCCGCGAGGAAGCTTTCACCGGGGATCGAGAAGACCCGCTTGATCCCGTTCGCCCTCAGCGCCTCGACCAGGATCTGCCCGCCGTGCCGCATCTGTCATCCTTTCATGGCTTTCATCCATCGCATGCGGCCCTGCCGCAGCGCCCCGATCATGAAGGCCCTCATCGGGCCAAAGTTCAACAACGCATTTGCCACGGCCGTGCAGTCCGTTCCTGCCCGCAGGACCCGGCGCAGGGCGCGACGGAACCTTTACACCGACGACGCGCGACCCTATCTGACACAGCCATGGCCAAGGACGACGACAGCAAGAACTACAAGGTGATCGCCGAGAACCGGCGTGCCAGGTTCGACTATTTCATCGAGAGCGATCTCGAGGTCGGCATCATGCTGACCGGGTCCGAGGTGAAGTCGCTGCGCGTCGGGCAGTCCAACATCGCCGAAAGCTATGCCTCGGTCGAGGATGGAGAGCTGTGGCTGATCAACGGCTATATCGCGGCCCTGGCCCGCGCCGGCGTCTTCGGCCACGAAGAGCGCCGCCGCCGCAAGCTGTTGGTCAACAAGCGCGAACTGTCGCGCCTGTGGCAGGCCACCGCGCGAGAGGGGATGACGCTGGTGCCCCTGGTGATGTATTTCAACCACCGCGGCATCGTGAAGCTGAAGATCGGCGTGGCCAAGGGCAAGAAGCTGGCCGACAAGCGCGAAACCAGCGCCAAGCGCGACTGGAACCGCCAGAAACAGCGGCTGCTGAAGCAGGGTTAGCGCCCGCACGCCATTGCAGCCTTGCGCCCGCCCCTGTAGATCGGGGCGGCACAGGCAAGGGGGACGCAATGGACGATCCGAAGACTCTGGTCTCGACCGACTGGCTGGCGGCGCACCTCGGCGATCCCGACCTGCGCATCCTCGACGCCAGCTGGCACATGCCCGCCACCGGCCGCGACGCCCGCGCGGAATACGATGCCGCCCATATCCCCGGCGCGCGCTTCTTCGACATCGACGCGATCAGCGACAAGCGCAGCGCCCTGCCGCACATGGCCCCGCCGGTCGAGATGTTCATCAGCCGCATGCGCGCGATGGGCGTGGGCGACGGGCACCAGGTGGTGATCTATGACAATTCGGACGTCCGCAGCGCCTTCCGCGTCTGGTGGCTGTTCCGCCTGATGGGCAAGACCGACGTCGCCGTCCTGGACGGCGGCTTTCCCAAGTGGCAGGCCGAGGGCCGCCCGACCGAGGACATGCCCCCCGTCATGCGCGACCGCCACATCACCGTGCAGCGTCAGGCTGCGCTGGTGCGCGACGTGACCCAGGTCGCCGCCGCCAGCAAGCTGGCCGATCACGAGATCATTGACGCCCGCGCGCCGGAGCGCTTCCGCGGCGATGCGCCCGAACCCCGGCCCGGCCTGCGTGCGGGCCATATTCCGGGCGCCAGGAACCTGCCCTTCGGCCGCCTTTTCAATGCCGACGGCACGATGATCGACCCGGATGCGATCCGCGCTGCCTTCGAGGATGCTGGCGTGGACCTGTCGAAGCCAGCCATTACCACCTGCGGCAGCGGCGTCACTGCCGCCGTCCTGTTCCACGCGCTGGAACGGATCGGCCACCGCAACCACTCGCTCTATGACGGAAGCTGGACCGAATGGGGCAGCTTCCCCGACCTGAATATCGCAACCGGAGACGCCTGATGCTGTCCAACCTGCAACCGCAAGCCCCCGACAAGATCCTGATGCTGATCGAGGAGTTCAAGGCCGACACCCGTCAGGGCAAGATCGACCTGGGCGTGGGCGTCTACAAGGACCCGCAGGGCGTGACGCCGGTGATGCGCGCGGTGAAGGCGGCCGAGCAGCGGATCTGGGAGACGCAGACCACCAAGGCTTATACCGGCTTGGCCGGCGAGGCCGATTACCGCAACGCCATGGCGCAGATGGTGCTGTCCGAGGTGCCGGCCGACCGGCTTGCCTCGGTCGCTTCGGTCGGCGGCACCGGCGCAATCCGGCAGGCGCTGGAACTGGCGCGATTGGCGAATCCTGACGTCCGGGTGTTCGTATCCGACCCGACTTGGCCGAACCACCTGTCGATCATGAAGTTCATGGGCCTGCCGTTCACAGAATACCGCTATTTCGACAGCGAAACCCGGGGTGTCGACTTCGACGGCATGAAGGCCGACATCGCCGGGGCGGGCAAGGGGGACATCGTCCTGCTGCACGGCTGCTGCCACAACCCGACGGGCGCCAACCTGACCCTGGACCAGTGGTCCGAGGTCGTGGCCATTCTGGAGAAGTCCGGTGCCATTCCGCTGATCGATTTGGCCTACCAAGGCTTCGGCGACGGCCTGGACGCCGATGCCGAGGCGACGCGCCTGGTGGCCCGCAGCCTTCCCGAGGTGCTGATCGCGGCCTCGTGCTCGAAGAACTTCGGCATCTACCGCGAACGCACCGGCATCCTGATGGCGCTGGCGGAAAACACCTCCGCGCGCGACCTGGCGCAGGGGTCGATGGCCTACCTGAACCGCCAGAACTTCTCGTTCCCGCCGGACCACGGCGCGCGCATCGTCAGCACCATCCTGACCGACGAGGCGCTGCGCGCGGACTGGGCGGCAGAGCTTGAGGAGGTCCGCAACACAATGCTGGGCCTGCGCGACCAGCTGGCTGCCGAACTGCGCGACCTGTCGGGCAGCGATCGCTTCGACTTCATCGCCCGGCACCGCGGCATGTTCTCGCGCCTCGGGGCGACGCCCGAGCAGGTGCAGAAGCTGAAGACCGACGCCGCGATCTACATGGTGGGAGATTCGCGGCTGAACATCGCGGGCCTCAATCGCGACACCGTTCCGGTCCTGGCCCGGGCCATCATCGACGCGGGCATCTGATCCCAGGCAGGGCAAGGCTTGGCCCCTGCCTGGGTCGGCAAATATCTGTTGGAAACGGGGGCGGAACGCCCCCCTTCTTCGTCAGCGACGGGCCAGACGCTGCTCGATGTAGTCCCGCAGCTCCTCGATCTCGTTTCGCGACGACCGCAACGCCTCGATCGTGGCGCGGTTTTCGGCCTCGACCCGCGCCAGATCGTTCCTCAGCGCCGCCTCACGCTCGACATGCGCCGCAAGGGTGCGGGCATGCTGGTCCTCGGCCTCGTGCAACTGGTGCGCCATGCGGTCCAGATCCGTCATGCTCGACTTGCGGGGGCGGGCGATGCGATGCACCAGCCAGCTGGCCAGCCACCCCAGAACGAAGGCCCCGAACAGGATCAGGGCGGTCGCGGCGATGAATTCGGTACGGGTCATTCGTCAGGGCTTCCGTCTTGTGCGGTATCAGGATCGGCCAGGTCGCCCGGCCGGGGCCCGGGGCGTGGGGTGGTCTCGTCGGCGATCTGCACCGGAACGCGCAGGTTCTCCTCGCGTTCGGCCGCGCTTGGTGCTTGCTCCTGCACCCCCAGGGTCAGGGGCGTCGTCCCGGCCGAGGCAAGGTCGGGCGGCAGTTGCGGTCCCTGGATCGGCGGCATCGGCTGGGGCACCAGCATCGGTCCCTGGACCGGTGGCAGGCGCGGCCCCTGCATCTGGGCAGGCATCGGTAAGGGCAAGACCGGCTCTGGCTCGGACTCGGGGGAAGGCAGCGGCTCTCCGGTGACGCCAGTGACAGGCTCGGGCGGCTGTGGTGCCTCCGCACGGACCGGATGTGGGGACAGCAGGCGGAATTCGATCCGCCGGTTCGCCTCGCGCCCGGCCTCGGTGTCGTTGGGCGCTATGGGCTGGCTTTCGCCATAGCCCCTCGCCGTCATGTTTGACACGTCGATCCCGGCCCATTGCATCGCCATCAGGATCGCCTGCGCCCGGCTGCGCGACAATTCCGCGTTGAACTGGTCTGACCCCTGGGAATCCGTGTGGCCAGCGGCCTCGAGCTGGTATTCGCTGCATTCCGCCATCGTGTCAGACAGCAGCGCCAGCGTGGGATTGGGATCGCCTGCGATGGACGAACCGCCGGGTTCGAAGCCCAGCTCGCTTTCGGACATGATGACATTCAGGCGGCGGGCGCATTCCTCGCCGTCGGGCAGGTCCAGGGAAGGGTCAAGGCGGCGGTCATAGCCGATGGCCAGCTCGAACCGCGCGCCTGCACCCAGACGCTCGGTCAGCAGCGCGGCCGCGCGTTCGGTGGCGGCGGGCGATCCCGACATGCCGCGCAGCGTGATCAGCTGGGGCGTGACATCCACCGTGCCGGAGTGCAGCGCAGCCATCGCCTCAAGGCCCGCGATCACGCGCACGGTCCATCCCTCGGGGACGCGGGGGTCGGCGCGCAGGCCGCTTTGCGCCACGTCGAAGCGGGCGGCGGCGAAGCTGGACACCGCCTCTCGCATGGCGGCATCGGCGATGCGGCCCTGCATCGTCAGCGCACCACGATCCGAAAGGATGGCATGGAACTCGATCGGCTGCGGGATCTGCTTGGGCTCCTGTAGCCGGGCCTCCAGGGTATAAGTCTGGGGCAGGGCGGCCTGAAGGTCGGCCACGGCGCGGTCGAAACGCGGCCGAGCGACACCTTCCGGCGCAGCCAGCGCGATCTGGGCGTTCGACAGCGTGACGGTGCCGCGGCCCATCGCGCCCACCGCGCGGATCGCCGCCGCCGCCGCGTCGCCCCAGTCGGCCGAAGGGGCGCCAAGGCCCAGCAGGCAGTCGGGGCTTCCCTCAAGACCCGCCTCGGCCGCGGCGGCAAGGATCTGGTCGCGCGCCTCCTCGGTATCGGCGACGCAGGCTTCGAACTCGGCCCCAGTCCCGTTGACCGCGAAGCTGAGCGTGAATGGAGAGATCACCGGCCGTGGCGCGGTGACCTGAAGGTCAAGCGTCACGCCGGCCGGGGCGGCGGCAAGAAGCGCCGTCTCGAGCCGTGCCTGATCGGCGGCATCGCGCGCCAGGGCTGCGACCTGGACGTGCCCCGGCGCAACCGAAATCTTGGACTGCCCCGTCATCTCCACGGCCTGCAAGCCAAAGCGCAGCGCATCCTCCCATCCGTCCGGCGCCGGATGGTCGGCAGCCTCCAGCAGGTCCGACAGCTTGCGATCCGGGGCCGTGGGCCGCAGCTGCTGCAGTATTGCATCGCGGTCGGTCTCGGCCGGGATCAGGCCGATCAGCGACACGCCCATGTCGCCGCGCAGGAACTCGATCTGGAAGTCGGGGGGCGCCATCTCCTCGACCGAGGCGACGGTCATCTGGTCGATGATCCGGGCCGTGCCGGCGGCTGCGGCGGCACGGGATGTGGCGCGGAAACGCTCGACCTCGGACGGTGCGGTGCCGGTCAGGCGGACCTGCAGCCCGTCGGTTTCGAACTGGACCCAGTCATGCCCTCCCGCTTCCAGCGCCAGCCCGACCGCGGCGGCGGTGCGATCCTCGACATAGGTGGCGGCCGCTTCGGCACCGACCCAGGCCAGCCCCCCGGCGCCTGTCAGCACCAGAATGGTGGCCAGAGAGGTGGTGATGCGACGCGACGAAGCCATGAGCGGACCTTGGTCTGTGAAAGCGCACAACCTCTAGCTGCGGGGTCCCCCTTGCGCAATCATGCCAACCCGGCGACGGCAAGAAAAAGCGCAAGAATCAGTCCGCTGTCGCGGTTCGACCGGAACAGGCGCAGGCAGACATCGCCCTGTTCCGGCTGGAAATTCCGCAGCTGCCAAGCCAGATGGGCGCCGAAGGCCAAGACGCCCGCCCATGCGATCAACAGGTTGCGACCGGGCAGGGCCACCGCGACCGCCAGCACCGCCACCGCCGCCAACGCGAATCCTGCCAGGATGCGCGGGCTGCGCGCGCCGAACAGGCGGGCGGTGGACTTGACGCCGATCAGCGCGTCGTCCTCGACGTCCTGGTGAGCATAGATCGTGTCGTAGAAGATCGTCCAGGCGATCGCACCAAGCCAGGCGACCACGGGCGCGGGATCGACACGCCCCATATGCGCCGCATAGGCCAGCATGACGCCCCAGTTGAAGGCCAGCCCCAGGAAGATCTGCGGCCACCAGGTGAAGCGCTTGGCAAAGGGATAGATCGCCACCAGCGCCAGCGACGCAACGCCCATCCAGATCGCCGCCCGGCCAAGCGTCAGCAGGATAACCAGCCCGACCAGCCCCTGCAGCACCAGCCACAGATAGGCCCCCCGCAGCGTGACCTGACCGGAGGGCAGGGGCCGCGAGCGGGTCCGCGTGACCTGCGCGTCGATCTTGCGGTCGGTGATGTCGTTCCAGGTGCAGCCTGCGCCGCGCATCACGAAGGCGCCGATGGTGCAGGCCAGCGCGATCCACAAGTCGAACGCCCGCGGCCCGTCGGCCATCATCGCCAGCCCGATCCCCCACCAGCATGGCAGAAGCAAAAGCCATGTCCCGATCGGCCGGTCAGCGCGGGACAGCCGCAGCCAGGGCCGCGTGGCGGGCGGCGCCAGGCGGTCGACCCAGTTGCCTCTGGGCGCATCGAAAACGGTGTCTGGCCTTTCGGTCCGGCTTTGCATAGCGTCGCGTCCATCATGTCCAGGATCAGACTGTTCATAGATCACCCGCTGGCCGAGGGACAACCCGTTCCCCTGGACGGACCGCAGGCGCATTACCTGTCGGGCGTCATGCGCCTGAAGGCGGGCGACGACCTGCGCGTCTTCAACGGCCGCGACGGCGAATGGACGGCGACCCTGGCCGAGGCCGGCAAGCGCGGCGGCAGCCTGATGGTGGGCGGGCAGACCGCACCGCAGCAGGACCCGCCCGACCTGTGGCTGATCTTCGCGCCGATCAAGAAGGCCCGCACCGACTTTATCGTCGAGAAGGCGGCCGAGATGGGCGCCGCCCGCATCCAGCCGGTCCAGACCGACCACACCAATTCCGAACGCATCCGGCAGGACCGCCTGCAGGCCCATGCCGTCGAGGCGGCCGAGCAATGCGGCGGGACCTTCGTTCCTCCGGTGGCGGATCTGATGCCCCTGTCGCGGCTGCTGGACGGCTGGGACCCCGCGCGCCGCATCCTCTGGGCGGACGAGGCGCGGGTCGGCCCGGCCGAGACATTGGCGGGGTTGCCCCAGGGCCCCTGGGCGATCCTGATCGGCCCCGAGGGCGGCTTTTCGCCAGCCGAACGCGCGCAGCTGTCGCGCCTGCGATTCGTCCATCCGGTCAGTCTGGGGCCGCGCATCCTGCGCGCCGATACCGCGGCGGTGGCGGCGCTGGCGCTGTGGCAGGCCGCCTTGGGTGACTGGCGCTAGATCGGGCAGCGGCTTGATGCTGCAATGCGGCATCATGTGACGCAAATACGACATCGGCAGCCGCTAAAGCCCTTTTTTCATTGCGCAAAGCGCATAGCGGGTCTGTCGCTTTCGCGGCTACTCTTTGCCGGATGCGCAAACTATCTGCTGGGTATCCAAAAACTGCCTCTGGACGGGGCAATCTGAAAACAGGTGATATGATGTCGACGATCGAGACGAACCGCAGCATTGCTGACGGAGGCCTGGGCCACGTCGTCGCGCACCTCTCCTCGCTGTTTGCGTCGTGGAAAGACACCCGCGTGACGCGCCGCGAGCTGAGCCGCCTGTCCGACCGCGAGCTGGACGATATCGGTCTTTGCCGCGGCGACATCGAGCGGATTGCGCGCGGCTTCTGAAGCCAGCCTCTCTCATGGACGAACCCCCGAAAGCCAAAGCGCTCGCGGGGGTTTTTTCATGCCCGGCTGCGTGTCAGTCGCGTGTCATCACCAGCGTCGACCAGTCGCCCAGGTCGTCGCGGCGATCCAGGCCGAAGCCGGCGGCGCGATAGGCCTCGACCACCTCGTCTGCCTGGGTGGTCAGGATGCCAGAAAGGACGATCTTGCCACCGCCGCCGACATAGCGCGCCATGTCGCCTGTCAGGTCGATCAGCGGCTGCTTGAGGATGTTGGCCACCACCAGGTCATAGGGCGCGGCTTCCTCCAGCACGGGATGGTCGAAACCCGCCGCCTCGATGCACTCGACGCGGCCGGACAAGCCGTTGGCGATGACGTTCGCGGCGGCCGTGTCGACCGCGATGCGGTCGATGTCGCTGGCCAGAACCGTGACGTGCCAAAGCCGCGCGGCCGCCATCGCCAGCACGGCCGTGCCGCAGCCGATATCGGCGATGCGACCGGCCTGGAAGCCGTCAGACGCCAGCCGGTCCAGCGCTTCGAGGCAACCCTTGGTCGTGTTGTGATGGCCGGTCCCGAACGCCATGGCCGCGTCGATGCACAGGCCCTCGGCCCCCTCGGGGACGGTGTCGGCGTCATGGCTGCCATAGACATAGAAGCGGCCGGCCCGGACCGGTGTCAGTTCGCGCCGCACATGCGCGACCCAGTCCATCTCGGGCAGTTCCGAGACGACGAAGGGCTGCGCCCCATGGGCTGCGGCCAGCAATGCCAGAGCGATCTCGTCGGGGGATTCGGTGAAATAGACGCCGACCTCCCACCGTTCGGACCCGTCCTCGATCTCGAAGGTGCCGGTCCCGACGGGTTCGGGGGTCAGGTCCTCGCAGGCCTCCGACAGGGCTTCGGCGGCCTCGCGGCCTTGAACGTGGGTCAGGGCGGTGTACGTGGGCATCAGATCGGGTCCGGATTGGGCATGGAGGCCTCTACCCCGGTGCCTTTGAGGCCGCAATAACCGTCCGGGTTCTTTTCCAAGTACTGCTGGTGCGCCTCGTGCGCGGGCCAGAAGGGGCCGGCGGGCAGGATCTGTGTCGTGATGTGACCATAGCCCTGAACGGCCAGGCGGTTGTCATAGTCGATCTTCGACGCCTCGGCCGCGGATTCCTGCATGTCGGTGAAGGTCATGATCAGGCTGCGATACTGCGACCCTACGTCGTTGCCCTGCCGGTCGCCCTGCGTCGGGTCGTGGTTTTCCCAGAACAGCTGCAGCAGGTGGTCATAGCTGATCAGCGAGCTGTCATAGATGACGCGCACCACCTCGGCGTGGCCGGTGTCGCCGCGCTTGACCTGATCATAGGTGGGGTTCTGCGTTTCGCCCCCGGCGAAGCCCACCTCGGTCAGCCAGATGCCGTTCTGCTGCCAGAACAGTCGCTCGACCCCCCAATAGCAGCCCATGCCGAAGATCGCCTGGTCATAGCCGGCGGGCGGGTTGGCACCCAGGGGGCGGTGGAAGATGGCGTGATCGGTCATCGGACCCTCTCGTTCAATGCGTTGCCGTTGAAACGCGGCAGGAATGGGCGTGGTTCACCCGCGCGGATGGGCGGCACGATAGACCGCCATCAGCCGCACGTCATCCACGCCGGTATAGACCTGCGTGGTGGACAGGCTGGCATGACCCAGCAGCTCCTGGATGGTGCGCAGGTCGCCGCCCGCGGCCAGCAGATGCGTGGCGAAGCTGTGGCGCATCGCGTGCGGCGTCGCACTGGCCGGCAGGCCAAGCGCCGCGCGCGCCTTGCGCATCGCCCCCGAGATCGCGCCCGCGTCCAGACGGCCGCCACGGACCCCCCTGAACAGGGCGCCATCGGCGGCGATCCCCCAGGGCGACTGGCGCAGGTAATCCTCGACCGCGGCGCGCGCCACCGGCAGGACCGGCACCTGCCGTTCGCGCCCGCCCTTGCCGCGGATGGTCAGCGCCTCGGGAAAGGGCCAGTCGCGGCCGTTCAGCGCCAGCGCCTCGGAGATGCGCAGCCCACACCCCCAAAGCAGCGTCAGCACCGCCATGTCGCGAGCCGCGATCCAGGGCGTGTCATTCAGCGCCACCTGTGCCAGCGCATCCTGCGCCTGTGCGGGCGTCAGCGGACGTGGCAGTGACCTGGCATAGCGCGGGCTGCGCGCCGACAGCGCCGCCGACAGGTCGAACCCCTCACGATCCGAGATCCAGCGCAGGAAGGACCTGACCGCCGACTGCCGCCGCGCCAGGGATCGCGCGCCCAGACCCCGCCCGCGTTCGGCGGCGGCAAAGGCGCGCATGTCCGACTGCGTCAGCCCCGACAGCGCCTTGGGCGCCACGGGCTGACCCCAGTGGGCCCCCAGAAAGTGCAGGAAGGCGATCAGGTCGGCGCGATAGGCGGTGACGGTATGCGTCGACAGATCGCGAGTGGCGGCCTCGGTTTCCAGCCAGCGGGCCAGCGCGTCGCTGGTGGCTGGGGCGAGGGCCAGATGGTGGCTCATCCCCGCAGCCGCTCCAGCAGGACAAGCCGGAAGACCTGCGCGAAGAAGCGCAGCAGGTCGGTGCCGTGGGCGGGCATGAACCGCGTCGCCTCGACACTGCCCATCAGCAGCAGGGCACGCGGGCGACCGCCGCCCAGATCCAGCGGCAGCAGCGCCTCTGACCCGACCGATCGGCCGTGCAGCGGGCGCGTGACGACCATCGCGGGGCGCAGCACGATGTCGGTGCCGCGCGGGGCCCGCCGCCCGGCGGCGACGATGCGCTCGATCAGGCCCTCGGGGGCGACGATGACGTCTTCGGGCAGGCCAGGCGGCGGCGCCTCTTCGACGATCAGGCGCAGCGTCTCGATCCGCAGAAGGGGTGCGATGTCGGACTGCAGGCTGGCTGCGAACTCGGCCAGGTCTGCCGATTCCAGCAGTCCCAGCACCGCACGATGCACCATCGCCATGCCCGACTGATTGTCGAAGGCGGCGGCGATGACGCTTTCGTGCGTCGCCTCCAGCCGGTCGAGGCGGTGTTCCAGCGCCTCCATCGCACGGCCTCGGATGTCAATGACATTCGCGCCCAGTTCGGCTTCTCGGGCGCTGACCAGGGCGCGCATCAGGTCGCGGTCGCCCAGGATCGCCGCGGGATCGGCCAGCAGCCGTTCCCGCATCACCGGATCAAGGCCCGTGTCCGACATCAGCCGATCTTCTGGCCGGTCGCCTTCCAGTCGGCGTCGAACTGGGCCAGCCCCTTGTCGGTCAGCGGGTGGCTGACCATCGACTTGATGACCGAGGGGGGCGCGGTGATCACGTCGGCGCCGATCTTGGCGGCCTCGACGATGTGGTTCACGCTGCGGATCGACGCGGCCAGGATCTGGGTCTTGTAGCCGTAGTTGTCATAGATCTCGCGGATGTCGGCGATGAGGTCCATGCCGTCCAGGTGGATGTCGTCCAGCCGGCCGATGAAGGGGCTGATGAAAGTCGCGCCAGCCTTGGCGGCCAGGATCGCCTGCGCCGCGCTGAAGCACAGCGTCACGTTGACCATGCGGCCTTCGTCCGACAGCACCCGGCAGGCCTTGAGGCCGTCCCAGGTCAGCGGCACCTTGACGGTGATGTTGTCGGCGATTTTCGCCAGGTGGCGGCCCTCGCGGATCATCTCGTCCGCAGTTGGCGACACCACCTCGGCCGAGACGGGGCCTTCGACCAGTTCGCAGATCTCTCGCGTGACCTCGGCGATGTCGCGGCCGGACTTGAGGATCAGCGACGGGTTGGTCGTGACGCCGTCCACCATCCCGTGATCGTTCAGTTCCTTGATGGCGGCGACGTCGGCGGTATCGACGAAGAATTTCATGGCCGGCTCCTCTGGTGCGGTTTGGACCCGTCATACTGCAGACGTCTTCCCGCGGGAAGGGGCAGGGGGCTTGCAACCGGCGGCGGGGCCGTCTTTATCGTGGGCAATGAACCGCGTTCCCGCCTTTTTCGCCCCCCGTGACCGCATCGCGGTGCTGACCTGCGAACCCGTGGGCGTGCTGGATTACCTGGCGCCCGAGGGTGGCGTCAGGCAGGGCCAGCTGGTGCTGGTGCCGTTGGGTCCGCGCCGGGTCCTGGGGCTGGTCTGGGGCGAGGGGACGGGCGATTTCGACCTGGCCAAGCTGCGCCCCGTCGCGCGGATCCTGGACGCCGAACCCTTCAGCCCCGGCTTTCTGGACTTCCTGACGCGGGCGGCGGACTACACGCTGACGCCGCTGCCCCTGATGCTGAGGATGGCGACGCGCGCGCCCGACATCGACCAGCCGCCCGCTGCGCGCCGCATCATCGTACCCGGATCGGGCGAGGTCAGTCGCCAGACCGAGTCCCGCGCCCGCGTCCTGCAGGTCATGGCCGATCACGGCGGCGCCAGCTTCGCGGCGTCCGAGCTGGCGCAGCTGGCGGGGGTCGGCACCTCGGTCGTCAAGGGCTTGGTGGCCCAGGGTGCGCTGGCCGAGATCGAGGCGCCGCGCGACCAGCCCTATCCGCGCCTTGACCCGACGCTGCCGGGCAAGCCGCTGGCGCCCGACCAGCAGGCGGCGGCGGACGGGTTGCGCGGCGCGATCCGGGGCGGCGGCTATGGCACGACCCTGCTGCGCGGCGTCACCGGGTCCGGCAAGACCGAGGTGTATCTGGAGGCCGTGGCCGAATGCCTGGCACAGGGGCGGCAGGCGCTGGTCCTTCTGCCCGAGATCGCGCTGTCCGCCGAGTTCCTGGACCGAGTCGAGGCGCGCTTCGGTGCGCGCCCCGGCGAATGGCACAGCGGCATCACCCGCACCGAGCGACGCCGCCTGTGGCACATGGCCGGCCGCGGAGAGGTCGGCCTGGTCGTCGGTGCGCGGTCCGCGCTGTTCCTGCCCTTCCGCGACCTGGGCCTGATCGTCGTCGATGAGGAACATGACAGCAGCTACAAGCAGGAGGACGTGGTCTTCTACAGCGCCCGCGACATGGCGGTGATGCGGGCCTCGATCAACAAGGCGCAGGTGGTGCTGGCCTCGGCCACGCCGTCGCTGGAAAGCTGGGTGAACGCGGCGGCGGGAAAATACACCCGGCTGGACCTGCGGTCGCGCTATGGCGAGGCGGAGCTGCCGCAGATGGCCGCCATCGACCTGCGGGCCGAGGCGATGGAGGCGGGGCGCTGGATCTCGCCCACCTTGGCGCAGGCGGTGACGGCGCGGCTGCAGAAGGGCGAACAGTCGCTGATCTTCCTCAACCGGCGCGGCTTTGCGCCGGTGACGGTCTGCCGGGCCTGCGGCGAACAGATCGGCTGTCATCAATGCGACGCGCGGATGGTGGAACACCGCTTCCAGAACCGCCTGGTCTGCCACCAATGCGGCGAGACGCGGCCCATCCCGCTGGCCTGCCCGTCCTGCGGCGTCGAGGGCAAGCTGGCCCCCATCGGTCCCGGCGTGGAGCGTATCGCCGAGGAGGTGGCCTCGCGTTTCCCCGACGCCAAGGCCACGGTCCTGTCCTCGGACCTGTTCCATTCGGCACGCGCGCTGAAGGAGACCATCGCCCAGATCGCCGAAGGCGACACCGACATCATCATCGGCACGCAGATCGTCGCCAAGGGCCACAACTTCCCGCGCCTGACATTGGTGGGCGTGGTCGATGCGGACCTGGGACTGCAGGGCGCCGACCTGCGCGCCGCCGAACGCAGCTTTCAGCTGATGCGCCAGGTGGCGGGGCGGGCCGGGCGGCAATCGGGGGCTGCGCCGGGGGTGGCGCTGCTGCAGACGCACCAGCCCGACCATGCCGTGATCCGGGCGATCCTGTCGGGCCAGGACGAACAGTTCTGGGATGCCGAGGCGGCTGGCCGTCAGGCCGCCGGAATGCCGCCCTTCGGCCGGCTGGCGGGGATCATCCTGTCGCATCCCGACCTCGGCGCGGTCAGCGATTTCGCGCGCCACCTGGCAGGTCTGGCAACGCCCTTGGCCGAGGTCGGAGCAGAGCTGTGGGGGCCAGCGCCCGCGCCCATCGCGCGGGTCCGGGGGCGGCACCGGATGCGGATGCTGATCCGCGCGCCCCGCCAGGCGCCGCTGCAGTCGGCCATCGCCGATTGGCTGGCGCCTGTGAAGTTGCCCACGAACATGCGCTTGTCGGTCGATATTGATCCGCAGAGTTTCCTCTGACCGCAAGGCAAGCGGTCGTCAGTTCTTCAGCACGATGCAGCGCCCGCCCAGTGACTTGAACCGGGTGCAGAACCGCGCCGCCTCGGTCCGCGAATTGTATCCAACCTGTGCCGTGTAGACAGCTTTCGGCATGCCGTTCATGCGCTTGCGGACATAGCCCACCCTTGCGCCGCCGTCGAGGATCGGGCGAAGCGTGCGGTTCAGCCGCGCCACCTGCTGGGCGGCACCGGCCTGGCTGGGGTGACTGGCGACAATCACGCCCCAGGGCATGACCGGGGGCTGGGTCTGGAACTCTCGCAGGCTGCGGTCGCCGGCCATCTTCTCGCAGGCAGGGCGGAAGGCCGTGTCGGCGGCCAGCGCCAGCCGCAGATCGGACGGCGCCGGCGGGTTGTCGCGCCAGCGATGGGCGCTGAAGCCGGTGATCGCTTCAACGTAGTCGACCGTCTCGAAGGGCAGGGTCGTCTGCTGGGCGACGAAGCGGGCCGCGCGGTTTTCCCCACCGTTATAGGCGACGGCGGCCAGGCCGATATTGCCGAAACGCTCGCTCAGTTGCGCCAGGTACCAGGCCGCCTTGCGGATCGCCTGCGCCGGATTGAAGGGATCGTCCAGCCAGTAGAGCTCGGCCGTGCCGGGCATGAACTGGGCGATGCCGATGGCGCCGGCCGGGCTGATGGCCGAAGGTTCGAACCGGCTTTCCTTCCACAGCAGCCGTGCGAGAAACGCAGGGTCGAGCCCATGTTCGGAGGCATTCCTCTCGATCAGCTTGCAGACGTCCGAGGCATAGGTGGCCTTGGCAATGCAGTCGCGGCCATCGTCGCTGCAACGATAGTCCTCGGAGACGCGGGGCGCGGGCCGACCATCTACGGCATCGACGGCGGGACGTGCCAGGGCGGGCTGCAGCCCGGCCAGGCACAAAGCCACAGCAGGGCCGAGGCGGGTCGCCGCCCGCCATGCCCTGGTCATGCGTCCTGTCCGTTGCCGTGTCAGTGTGAACCTACTTGTTCTTCTTGCCGCTGCCGGACTTCTTGCCGGATTTTGCGGCCTTGGGCTTGGTCGATTTCGCCTCGCCCCCGGCGCCGTCGGCGGTCTTGGTAGCCTGCTTCAACGCGTTTTTCTCGGCTTTGCGGGCGGCCTTGCGCTCGGCCTTGGCAGCCTCCTTTTCGGCGGCCTTGCGCGCTTTCTCCGCGGCCTTCACGGCGTCCTTCTCGGCCTTGCGGGCGGCCTTGCGTTCGGCCTTCGCGGCCTCTTTCTCGGCGGCTTTCGCGGCCTGCTTCTCGGCCCGGCGGGCCGCCTGCTTTTCCGCCTTGTCGTTCGCAGGCACCTGGGCGGGTGCCTCTGTCACGGGGACCTCGGCAGTGACCTCCTCGGCCGGCTGGGCGGGGCGCTTGGGGACGCGGTGGGGTTCGGTCCGCAGATCGGTCTTGCGGGCTTCGGCGGGCTTGCGTCCGGCGGGCTTGCGCGCTTGCGTCGCCGGCTTGCGCTTGGCCGAGGCCGGCTTGGCCGGAGCCTTGGCGGCTGCCGCGGGCTGCGCAGGAAGCCCGCGCTTGCGGCGTTCGGCATCCAGGCGGCGCAGGGCGGCGCGCATGATCCCGGCCTCGTCCTCCTTGTCGGCAGCGACGGCCTCGTCGCGCCACCCGCGCAGGCGGGACGCAAGGTCGTAAAGGTCGGCCTCGGCCATCTGCGCAAGGGCCGGTTGCCGGCTGCGCCCGATCAGTTCGTTCTGATCGTCGCTCAGCAGTTCCTGTTCGCGCTTGGCGTAGTTCGGCATGAAGGGGTCCCTTGGTGCAGAGATGACGTTGCGCGCCGACTTTGCCGCCGAAGGCACGGCATTGCAATTGGAAAGGCCCCGACGCGATGCGCGGGGCCCCAGAGTCTTCTGTCGGCGGAAGCGCCGGGATCAGCGGGCGGGGACCGCGCTTTCCACCGGCGAGACCCAGCCTACATCTGCCGTCGCGAAGGGGTCGGTCACCACGGCCGGCTCGACCGGCGCTGCGGCGACCTGCGACGCGGACATCGCGGCATAGGGGTCCATGACCGGCTGTGTCTGCACCTGCGCTGTGGCGTGAACCACGGATTCGACGGGCGATCCACTGACGGCCATGACGTCGGCGGTCGGCGCGGCCTGCGAGGCCGGGACGACGTAACCCTCGGGCGTCTCGACCATCGGGCCTTCCATCTGCACGCTCAGCGCCTCGGACCGGACCAGCACCTCGGTGCCGGTCGGTACGTTCTCGAACAGGTCGATGATGTCCTGGTTGAACAGGCGGATGCAGCCGGCCGACGTGGCCTTGCCGATCGACGAGGGGTCAAGCGTGCCGTGGATGCGGTAATAGGTGTCCGTGCCGCCCTGATAGAGGTAGAGCGCCCGCGACCCCAACGGGTTCTGCGGACCGCCCTCAAGACCACCGGCGAACTGGCCATAAAGCTCGGGCTCGGTCTGCAGCATGTTGTCGGTCGGGCGCCAGCTGGGCCACGCGGCCTTGCGCGCGATGGTGGCGCGCCCCTCGAAGCCCTTGCCGGCCCGGCCGACCGCCACGCCATAGCGCATCGCCTGCCCGCCAGGCTGGACGTGATAGAGAACACGCGCATAAGGATCGACGACGATCGTGCCCGGCGCCTCGGACCCGTTGTAGGGGACCAGCTGGCGGGTGTTGCGATCGGTCAGGTAGGCCGGGCGCACCGCCTGGATCGGGATCGGCTGGCCGTTCGGACCCTCATCGACGCGGGCCTTGTAGATGTCGGGAACCTCCACCGGCCCCTGCGGTGCAGGGGCGGCAGTTTCCTGGCTGGGACCACAGGCCGCCAGCCCAAGGGCCAGCGCCGCGAAGAGAAAAGCGAGGCGCATCGTTGCACATTCCTTGTTCATCGTCGGATCCACCGGCAGAGGCGGACACGAGGCAGCAGTTTGATTCCATCGCCGGACGGGCCGGACCCGCATCGCGATTCGCACATTGTTCCATGGGGCCCAGTGCCAAGCCGCGTCAACCCCGCCGCCAGGGTTCGGATGATCCCTGGCGCAATGTTTACGACCCATGTGGCGCTGCGGCGTCAGCCTGTTCAACTTTGCGCATGAGGGGAACAACTTGGCGTGTGATCCGGTTTCATCCCCGCGTCGTGCGGCCCCGCACGATCTTCGGCGACTGTTGCCGATTCGGCGCATCCACACAACCGTGTGCGATTGCCGGCAGGGCGTCCGCGGCCTAGCCTGTGTCCAATGCCGGACCACCCGGCGATCCCAAGAAGGCCCGACGTGAAGAGCTTGACCGATCCCAGTACGCCCAGCCCCGAAAGGACCGGCGGCGCACTTGCCCCCTTCCGTTATCGCGACTTCCGCCTTCTGTGGGGTGCGACGCTGGTCTCGAACTTCGGCGGGCTTGTGCAGGCGGTGGGCGCGGCCTGGCTGATGACGCAGCTGACCGACAGCGCGACACTGATCGCACTGGTGCAGGCCTCGAACACGCTGCCGGTCATGTTGCTGGCGATCGCCTCGGGCGCGCTGGCGGACATCTTCGACCGCAAGACGCTCTTGACTGCGGCGCTGATCTTCATGAGCGTCGTGTCGGTGGCGCTTGCCGTGGTCGCCTGGTCGGGCGCGCTGACACCGTGGCTGCTTCTGGCCTTCACCTTCCTGCTGGGCGCAGGGCAGGCCGTCTACAACCCGCCCTGGCAGGCGAGCATGGGCGATCTGGTCGCGCGACAGGATCTTCCCGCGGCCGTCAGCCTGAACTCGGTCGGCTTCAACCTGATGCGCAGCGTCGGTCCGGCCGCGGGCGGCCTAATAGTTGCGACCCTGGGGGCGGCGGCCGCCTTCGCAGTCAACGCGCTGTCCTACCTGCCGCTGGTCGGCGCCATGCTGCGGTGGAAGCCCAATCTGGCCCCCCGCGTCACCACGCCCGAGCCCTTCCTGGCCGCGATGGGCGCGGGGCTGCGCTATGTTGTGCTGTCGCCGAACCTGATGCGGGTCATGCTGCGCGGGGCGCTGTTCGGCTTTGCGGCGATCTCGGTGCTGGCGCTGCTGCCGCTGGTCGCCAAGAGCCACCCCGAGGGTGGGTCCCTGTTGTTCGGCGGCCTTCTGGGCTGCTACGGGATCGGTGCCATCGCAGGTGCGCTGCTCAACCCACGCATCCGGGCGCGCATGGACAACGAACATGTCGTCCGCATGGCCTTCGCCGGCTTCGCCGTCGCGGCGCTGGTCCTGGGACAGACCGAATCCGTCTGGCTGCACGCGCTGGCCATGCTGCCGGCCGGAGCGTCCTGGGTTCTTGCGCTGTCGCTGTTCAACGTGACGGTGCAGCTGTCCACGCCCCGCTGGGTTGTGGCGCGGGCGCTGGCCTTCTATCAGACGGCGACATTCGGCGGCATGGCCACCGGCGCCTGGACCTGGGGTGCGATCGCCGGCGCCCAGGGGCTTGATGCGGCGCTGACTGCGGCGGGTCTTTTGCTGATCCTGGGTGCAGTTCTTGGGTTCTGGCTGCGCGCGCCCGAGTTCGGCACACTCGACCTGGAGCCGGTGAACCGCTTCCGCGAACCGGCTCTGCGTCTGGACCTGAGGGGCCGGTCGGGGCCGATCATGGTGATGGTCGACTATCGCATCGACCAGAAGGACGTCCCCGAATTCCTGCGCCTGATGCGCCGGCGCCGGATCATCCGCCGCCGCGATGGAGCCCGCAACTGGGCCCTGCTGCGCGACCTGGAACACCCGGATCTGTGGAGCGAGAGCTATCATATCGCCACCTGGGACGAGTATGTCCGCCACAACCTGCGCCGGACGCGGACGGACGCCGAGGTGACGGTCGCCCTGCGTGGTCTTCATCAAGGCGACGGCGATCCGCTGGTCCACCGGATGATCGAGCGCCACAATGTCGGCCCCCAGGACGACGTGCCGCTGGTCGGAAAGATCGAGATCCCCTGACCAGCCATATGGCCCGAAGGCGCCGGGGGCTGTCTGCCCTGAGCCTGCGCGGACATCTCCAAATGAGAGCAGAAGCCTTAGTATTCCGTCAAACTCCATATCCCGTATGGGGTGACCGAAGGCCGCTTTCGGCCATCGGTGCGGTGGTGGCGTCTGCTGCGAGCATCCGGGACAGAGGCGTCGGAAGCACGAAGATGAGGGCAGGTCTGGCTCGCGTTGGTAGATGGTCACTCTTGCGACTGGCCCGATTGCACTGCGTGCGCGGATCCGCGGGTGTCGTGGCGATCCACCGCGCACATCCCGTTGTTGAGGAACAGGCTTAGGCGCGACGGGCGATCGGTGATGATCTTCAACGGACTTTCGGGGCGTGATGCGGGACGGAACTATCCTTCGCCACGCAGTGCAGTGGGATATGACCCGCACCGCACCAGAGAGTTTCGGCAGGGCGTTCGACGCCGTTGATGTGGTGGTGATCGAGGCGACGGGCAACAGAATGGCGGGGGGTACGCCTGCTGTCGCCATCCGTGGCGCGGGCGGGATCGCCAACCCCTTACAGGTCAATGCGACTGCAGACCTCCATGTGGTGCGTAACGGTAGATGCCAGAAAACTGCCAAACCCTTGCGCAGTCGGCCGACTGCCCAAGATCTTGACGCGGCGACCGAGCGCCTGTGGGGTTCGTCGCCCGACACGACCAGACCGTGCGGCACCGAACAGGGTTCATGCGATCCTTGCCGCACATCTGGTCCCGACGTGCCCGAATGCCGATTTCTCCAACCAGCGGGGGCGGGCGTGGCTGGTGCGGCGAATTGTGCCGGAGGACGAGCCTGCCGCGATCGAGCGCGTCGTCGGTGAACTCGATCGTTCAGAAAAACTCAGGCCGACCTGGATCGCGAAATGGCGGTATGCGTCGAGGAAGACGCCTTGGCGATTCGGTTGATGACGATCACGGGCGTCAACCTGACGATCTTTGTGGGCAGCATGGCCGGACAAGCAAGATCGACCGCAGCCACCTGCGCGCCATGATCGTTAAGCGGGCTTTGGCGGTGGCAAAGGCCGGGGGGCTTAACGCGCGTTACTTGTGAATGTCTGTGCGAAAACGGGCACCAGGTCGCGGCAGTGGCGCCGGCGCGCAAGCTGACAACGCTGTGCTGGCGTCTGCTGCCTAGGAAGCAGAGGTATCTCTGGGCGCGATCGGTGCTGCTCGCCAGGGAACCATTCAAGACACACGCGAGCCAAGCTGCCATAGAACAGGCCGACAGACGCCGGGCGGCCTGCGTCATGAACGTGAAAGATTTGTGAGCGCAGAAGGCAGAGGTCGAGAGGGTCCAAAAGCAATCTGTGTCACGCTGATGCAACCGGCCGCTCAAAGCAACGGTCGATCTTTCTGAACCGGACGCCACCGGCGCGTTTTGTGCCGGAAGATTTGCCGCGTCGTCCTCATCGATTTGACTGGTGCGCAGATGCCTCAAATCGCCAGGGTGTGGCTGGGCGGCCAAGCGACCCTTGCGGCCAGAGGCGTGCGTCGCCATCAGGTCGCCTGCGCCCTGCAGACATACCAAGGGCTGCTGTTCGCTCTTGTCGATCTCGTCCGTTGTATACGAGCACGTCGCGGGACGCCGATGACAGTGGCCGAAGCGGGCGCCATGCCCGGCACCTGAGCGATCCCCGGCAGGCAGGGCGTTTTCTTTCCGCCTCGGTCCTCAAGTATTCCGGAAAGCCCTCAGGACGGGATAGTAGTTCCAATCCACTTGCTCAAGGTTCATCCCGCCAGCGGTTCACCAGCGGGTAGCGCCGGTCCAGCCAAAAGGCGCGCGTCGAGATCCGGGGTCCGGGGGCAGCCTGATAGCGCTTCCATTCGCTGATGTAGAGCAACTTTTCCACCTGCCTGACCGTCTCCTCGTCGAAGCCCTGCGCCACCAGTTCGGCCAGCGACAGATCCTTCTCGACAAGGCCGTCGAGGATCGCGTCCAGCACCTCGTAGGGGGGCAGCGAATCCTCGTCCTTCTGGTCGGGGCGCAGCTCGGCCGAGGGCGGCTTGGCGATGATCTGCGGCGGGATGACCTCTCCTGCGCGGCCCAGCATCCAGTCGCGGTGGTTCGCGTTCCGCCAGCGGCAGGTCTCGAAGACCCGCGTCTTGTAGAGGTCCTTGATCGGGTTATAGCCGCCGGCCATGTCGCCATAGATCGTGGCGTAGCCGACGCCCACTTCGGACTTGTTGCCGGTCGTCAGCAGCATCTCGTTGAACTTGTTCGAGATCGCCATCAACATCACGCCACGGAGACGGGACTGGATGTTTTCTTCCGTAATGTCGGGGCTGGTGCCCTCCATCAGGTGTGCCAGTGCGTCCTCGACCGCGTCGCGGGCGCCTTCGATGTGCACGGTGTCGAGGCGCGCGCCCAGCCGGGTGGCGCAGTCGGCGGCGTCATCGAGGCTGGCCTGCGACGTGTACTCGGAGGGCAGCATCACGCAGCGGACGTTCTGCGGGCCGATCGCGTCTGCGGCGATGGTCGCCACCAGTGCACTGTCGATGCCGCCCGACATGCCCAGGACGACCTTCGAGAAGCCCGACTTGCGCAGATAATCGCGCAGGCCCAGCATCATCGCGAAGTAGTCCTGTTCCCATGCGTCGGGCTGGGGCGCCATCCGGCCTGGCTCGGCAAACCAGCCGTCCACCGAGCGGGTGAAGTCGACATGGGCGACGGCTTCCTCGAAGGCGGGAAGCTGCACGACCTTCCTGCCGCCGGGGTTCAGCACGAAGCTTGCCCCGTCATAGATCTGGTCGTCCTGCCCGCCCACCAGATTCACATAGACCAGAGGCAGGCCGGTTTCGACCACCCGGCCGACCATGTGGCCCATGCGCAGGTCCAGCTTTTCGCGGTGATAGGGGCTGCCGTTGGGAACGATCAGGATCTCGGCACCGGTTTCGGCCAGGGTCTCGGCCACGTCGGGATACCAGCTGTCCTCGCAGATCGGGCTGCCGATGCGGGCGCCGGCGACGGGATAGGGGCCGCTGATCGGGCCCGAATGGAACAGGCGCAGTTCGTCGAACAGTTGCTGGTAGGGCAGGTGATGCTTCAGCACCCGCGCGACAAGGGTGCCGCGGCTGAAGACCCACCACGCGTTGTAGAGCTTGCCGCCCTCGTCGCGCCACGGCCCGCCGATGCCAATGGCGGGGCCGTCGATCAGCGACGTACCCAGTTCCATCAGGGCCGCCATGGCCTGGTCGGTGAAGGCGGGCTTCAGCACAAGGTCCTGCGTCTGGTATCCGGTGATGAACATCTCTGGCAGGGCCAGCATGTCGGCGCCCGCATCGCGCGCCTGCTCCCATGCGGCCCGCGCCTTGGCGGCGTTGCCCGCCAGGTCGCCCACGGTGGCGTTCAACTGGCCGATGGTCAGGCGGAAGCGGTCTGTCATGTCGGTTCCCTCTAAATTGTCCAACCGGATAGAGGATCGTGACCCAGAGGAAAAGTCAGGCTTTGCGCGCGGGCGCCTGCTGGGCTAAACCTGCCGCAAACACGGGCAAGGGCACAGGCGCATGAAATCGGCACTTGGCACGGCGATGGTTCTGGCGGTTCTGGCAGGTGCTGCGGCGGGCCAGGTCGTCACGAAGCAGTACGACGACGGCGGCGTCTATGAGGGCACGTTCCGCAACGGCGTGCAGCACGGGCGCGGCAGCTATGAACTGCCAAGCGGCTATCGCTATGAAGGCGACTGGGTCGAAGGCCAGATCATGGGTCAGGGCCGGGCCGAGTTTCCGAACGGATCGGTCTATGAAGGCCAGTTCGTGCGCGGCAAGCCGGATGGGCTTGGCAAGATCACCTATGCCGATGGTGGCACCTACGAAGGCGAGTGGGTCGACGGCGACATCACCGGCCAAGGCACCGCGCGCTATGCCAACGGGTCGATGTATCAAGGCCAATTCGTCAAGGGCTTGCATGACGGCACGGGCGTTCTGACGCAGTCGAACGGCTATCGCTATGAAGGCGACTGGACGGCCGGCGTCAAGGAAGGGCAGGGCCGGATCACATACCCCGACGGCGCGACCTACGAAGGAGGGATGCTGGCGGGGCAACGGGCCGGGCAGGGCAAGCTGGTGATGGCCGATGGGCTGACCTACGACGGGATCTGGGCCGCCGGCCAGATGTCGGGCAGCGGCGTCCTGGTCCAGCCCACCGGCGACCGCTACGAGGGCGAGATGGAGGGCGGCCGGCGCCAGGGTAAGGGCGTCGCCACCTATGCCAACGGCGATGTGTATGACGGCGAATTCGCCGACGACCGCCGCCACGGGCAGGGCACCTTCACCGGTGCCGACGGCTATGTGTATGTCGGCGAATGGGCCGAGGGGCGGATGCAGGGGCGCGGCCAGATCACCTACCCCGACGGGGCGGTCTATCTGGGCCAGATGCGCGCCGACCGCCCACACGGGACCGGCAAGATCACCTATGCCGACGGCTCGACCTATGACGGCCAGTGGTCCGAAGGGGTGATCGAGGGCGACGGCCGCGCCACCTACGCGAACGGCATGGTCTATGAAGGCAGCTTCCGGAACGCGCGCAACGAAGGCCAGGGGCGGATGTCCTACCCCGACGGCTATGTCTATTCCGGCGCCTGGAAGGAAGGTCAGCGCCATGGCGAGGGGCAGGCGACATATCCCGACGGCACGGTCTATACCGGCAGCTTTGTGAACGGGTTGCGCGAAGGCCAGGGGCGGCTGACCACCCCGGACGGCTTCGTCTATGAAGGCGGCTGGAAGGGCGGAGAGATCGACGGCGCCGGCGTCGCGACCTATGCCAACGGCGACCGCTACGAAGGGAACTTCACCGCCGGTAAGCGCCAGGGACAGGGCGTCATGCGCTATGCCACCGGCCAGGTCGCCTCTGGCGAATGGGAGGACAACCGCCTGGTCGATGCCGACGAGACCCCCGCGGGTGCCCAGCCCGCCGAAGCGCCGGACCTGCCGGGCGAAAGCGGCGCGACGCCCTGATGCCCATGTTCCGCCGCGCCACTGCCGCCGACCTTTCCGCCATCGTCGCCATGCTGGCGGACGATACTTTGGGGGCGGCGCGGGAAACCGATGACATGGCGCCCTATCGCCAGGCCTTCGCCGCGATCGACGCCGATCCGAACCAGTTTCTCTGCGTACTTGAGGAGGACGACCAGGTCATCGGCACGATGCAGCTGACCTTCATCGCCGGCCTGTCGCATCGCGGTGCCCGGCGCGGCCAGATCGAGGCCGTGCGCGTTCATCGCGACCATCGCGGGCGTGGGCTGGGGCGGCAGATGATCCTCTGGGCCATCGACCGCTGCCGGGCCGAGCGCTGCGTGATGGTGCAGTTGACCACCGACCGATCCCGCACCGACGCCCACCGGTTCTATGACAGCCTGGGCTTCAAGGCATCGCACTTGGGATACAAGCTGGTCTTGGGCTGAACAGGCGTCCGCCGCCGGTTGCGGTAGTCCTGACGGTGCCCGCGCCCTTCGGGCCAGGTGCCTTGTCAGACTGCTTTGAAGGGGACAGGTGGGCGGATCGGGGCGTCGCCGCCGCTCATCATGCCGCCATACAACGCTGGTCCCGTCATCACCGTCGGGGCCGGCTTCAGGTTCGAGCGTGGATGACCAGCCCGATTGCTACGACTTCGACACCCGCGATCCTTCACGCCAAGGGCCAGCTACGGCAGCCAGGGCCTGTCGACCGTCGGGCATGGTCCGACTGCGTCCAGCAGCAGGATGAACAGCTTCAGAGGTACGACCGCCCGGCTTCCTGATGGTTGCGGTTCAGGACCTTCGGCGTTCGTCGTCGTCGAAAAGGCCGGTCAGCGCGCGGCCAATCAGATTGCCGACCTTGGGGCGGGGCTGGGACATGAAGGGCAGCGGGCGGCAGACCTCCATTGCGGCGATGCCGACGCGGGCGGTCAGTGCGCCGTTGACAAGACCTTCGCCGAAGCGGCGCGACAGCTTGGACAGGATGCCGCCGCCGGCCATTGTGTGGACCAGATCGTCGCCCGCCGCGACCGCACCTGTGGCGATCAGGTGGGTCATCACCGTGCGCGCCAACCGCCAGCCGCCGACGGCACCCGCGCGGCCGCCATAGATCTCGGCCATGCGGCGGATCATCCGCAGGTTCGCTGCCAGCGCCGCCGCCACGTCGGCAAAGGCCAGCGGCACCAGTGCCGTGGTCGCGGCAACGGTGCGGGCCGCGGCCTCAATCTCGCGCCGGGCCTGCTGGTCCAGGCCGGACAGCAGCTCGGTTTCGGCCATCGTCAGCAGGGAGTGCGCGTCCAGCGGCTCGGCGCGCCTCTCGGCCAGTCGGTCGCGCTGCCACTTCAGGTCGGCCCGGCGCGCGAACAGCGCCATCAGCCCGTCGGTGACCGCGCGGGCCTGGTCCAGGCTGCCATCGGCCAGGGCCGCGCCGGCCTGCCGCTGCAGGTGGTCGATCCGCCCCAGACGCCGCCAGGCCCACCACTCGCGCAGCGCCATGCCCAGACAGGACAGCGTGAAAAGGGCGAAGAGGGCCACGGCGATCCACCCCAGCAGGGGATAGCTGGTCAGCAGCCGGTTGATGAAATCAAGCGCCGCCACCCCGAGCAGGAAGGTGAAGAGCGCAATCCCGCTGTTGATGAAGAACCGTGTCAGCCGGGACGGGCCGCGCCCGACCAGCCTGGTCACCATCTCCATGGTGCGCGGTCGGGGCAGGGGGGCGTCGCTGGCGTCGATGGGGGGGGCATCCGCCGGGCTGGGGGCCTCGTCCGTCGATGTGCGCAGCTGGGGGCCACGGACCGGGGCCTTCTCGGCGGCGTCCAGGTCCAGGATCACCGGACGGCGGGGGCGCTTCGGGTCTTGGCTCATAGCCGGTCTCCGATCAGGAACTCGGCCGCGCGGTCCAGCCGGATATGGGGTGGACCATCGCCCGGACGGGTCGTCAGTGGTGCGGGGGCGAAATTCATCACGGCATAGTCCTGGTCCAGCCAGGCGGCCGCCCCCTGCCGCGCCGGGTGCAGCAGCATCGAGGGGTCCGCGGGCAGTTCCCCCGCGAAAAAGGCTGCCTGCCGGCCATCGATCAGCCGGCCGCGCACGGCGGGCAGTTCCTCGTCGCCCTGGGCGATCGTCTCCTCGGTCGTGGTGCGCAGGGCGGCGATGGCCATCGCCTCGGTCCGGGCGCCCTGGAAATCGGCGCGATCGCGCGCCTCTCTCAGCATGGATGACAGGATTGCGGTCAGCCGGTTGTGCTGGACGTGGTGCAGGTGGTCGGCCTTGGTCGCGGCGAACAGGATGCGTTCGACCCTGCGGCTGCCCAGAAGCTGGCCCAGCCAGCCCGCGCGGCCAGGGCGGAAGGCCGACAGGATGTCGGCCATGGCGCGGCGCATGTCCTCGACCGCCTGGGGGCCCTGATGGATGGCGCCCAGCACGTCGACCAGCACCACCTGCCGGTCGATTCGGGCGAAGTGGTCGCGGAAGAACGGCCGCACCACGCGCGATTTGTAGGCGTCGAAGCGGCGGCGGAACTCTCGGCCCAGCTTGCTGTCCATCAGGTCGGGTGGCAGCGGCGCGAAGGTCAGCGCAGGAGAGCCGGCAAGCTCTCCGGGGATGAGGAAGCGGCCAGGGGTGCAGTCTGACCAGCCGGCCTCTCGAGCGGCGTTCAGATGGACGGTGTAGATGTCGGCCAGTTCCTGGGCCTGCGGTTCGGTGAAGGCGTCGCTGCGCGGCAGGGCCGCCAGCGCGGCGGTGAAGCGGTCGGCGCCGGGCCGGCCCGCGATTCGGTCCAGAACCTCGGACGACCACTGGGCGAAGTCACGCTCCATCAGGCGCAGGTCCAGAAGCCATTCGCCGGGATAGTCGACGATGTCGAGATGCAGCGTGCGTGTCCCGCGCAGGCCACCGAAGAAGCCGCCGCTTTCCAGCCGCAGCGACAGGCGCAGCTGGCTGACATGGCGGGTGCCGTCCGGCCAGTGCGGGGCGGGGCCTGTCAGCGCCGCCAGGTAACGCTCGAAGTCGAAGCGCGGGATCGTGTCGTCGGGCTGTGGCTGAAGCCAGACCGCTTTGAGACGACCGTCGGCGGCCGCCCGCAGCGACTGCATGCGTCCACGTTCCAGCAGATTGGCGACCAGCGAGGTGATGAATACGGTCTTGCCCGCCCGCGATAGGCCGGTCACGCCGATCCGGACCACCGGATCCGAGAGGCCCAGCCCCTCCAACACGTCGCTTCGGATGCCCAATCGCCGCCCCTGTCGTTCCTGCCGCGCCACCCAACGCCCGGTGGCGCGGATGGTTCGGACGATATCCCCTGCCGATTGGCTAATCCCGGGGGGGCCGGGTGGCAATGGCGGCATTGCCGATTGTGTTGCCAGGCTGCCAGGCGGTATCAGCGGGCCCATGTCACATGCGCTGCC
This sequence comes from Pseudomonadota bacterium, assembly GCA_036338635.1. Taxonomy (GTDB): domain Bacteria; phylum Pseudomonadota; class Alphaproteobacteria; order Rhodobacterales; family Rhodobacteraceae; genus Paracoccus. The sequence continues at coordinate 47,950 of JAYZBS010000112.1, forward strand.
CATCGACGATGTCCTGCCCGCCGTTGGCGACGCTGTCGCCCAGTATGGGCGGGCGGTTCTGGTCGCCCCGCCGGGCGCTGGCAAGACGACGAGGGTGCCGCTGGCGCTGATGGAGCAGATCGACGGCAGGATCTTGATGCTCGAGCCGCGCCGCCTGGCCGCGCGCGCCGCCGCCGAGCGGCTGGCCGAAAGCCTGGGCGAAGCCGTGGGTGGGCGCGTCGGCTATCGGATGCGGGGCGAGTCGGTGCGCGGGTCGCGGATCGAGGTGGTGACCGAGGGAATCCTCACGCGGATGATCCAGTCCGATCCCGCAATGGAGGGCGTAGGCTGCGTGATCTTCGACGAGTTCCATGAGCGCAGCCTGAACGCAGACCTTGGCCTTGCGCTGGTCTGGGAGGCGCGGGGGGCGCTGCGCGAGGATCTGGCCGTCGTGGTGATGTCGGCGACGCTGGACGCGGGGCCGGTGGCCGCGCTCTTGGACGATGCGCCCGTTGTGGTGTCGGAAGGGCGGGCCTTCCCGGTCGAGACGCGATGGCTGGACCGACCGCTTCCCCCTGGTCTGCGGCTGGCCGACGAGGCCGCGCGACTGATCCTGAAGGCCGAGGAGGAGACGCGCAGCTTCGGCGGCACGATCCTGGTCTTCCTGCCGGGCGAGGGAGAAATCCGCCGGGTGACGGCGGCCTTGGGCGCATCCGGCTGCGAGGTGCTGCCGCTGTTCGGTGCGCTGCCGGCGGCGGCCCAGAGGGCGGCCCTCGCCCCGCCGGGACAGGCGCGGCGGATCGTCCTGGCGACGGCCATTGCCGAGACTTCGCTGACCATCCCCGAGGTGCGGGTCGTGGTCGATGCGGGCCGGGCGCGCCGGGCACGTTTCGATCCGGGCAGCGGCATGTCCCGTCTGGTGACTGAGCGCGTCAGCCGCGCCGAGGCCGACCAGCGCCGCGGCCGCGCTGGGCGGGTCGCGCCGGGAATCTGCTATCGCATGTGGGCCCGGTCCGAAGAGGGGGCGCTGCCGGCCTTCGCTCCGCCCGAGATTGCCGTGGCCGACCTGTCGGGCCTGGCGCTTGAGCTGGCGGCCTGGGGGGCGGGGCCGGAGGAGCTGGCTTTCCTGACGCCGCCGCCCGAAGCGGGGATGGCCGAGGCGCGCGCCTTGCTGGCATCGCTCGAGGCGCTGGACCGCGACGGCCGGATCACCGACCACGGGCGGGCGCTGGCGCGCTTGCCGCTGCATCCGCGGCTGGCGCACATGCTTGTCCGGGCGGGGCCACAGGGGGCCGAGCTGGCGGCGCTGCTGTCCGAGCGAGACCCGTTGCGCGGCATCGGCGCAGATCTTCAGCCGAGGCTGGAGGCGATCCGCGACCCGCGCGGGGCCCTTGCCCGGACCGGCCAGGAGCCGAACCGGGCGGCGGTGGAGCGCATCCGCACTGAGGCCAAGCGCCTTGGCCGGGTGATTGCGTCCCGCGACGGCGGGGGGGACAAGGTCCCCCCCGCACCCCCCCTGCGGCGCCCTGAGCCCGCGACCGAGTCCCGGCTGACGGCCGGGGCGATGGCGTCGCTGGCCTATCCCGATCGCATCGGGCTGCGGCGCCGTGGCAGCGATGCAAGGTTCGTCCTGTCCGGCGGCAAAGGTGCCGTCATCGATAATGCCGATGCGTTGGCGGGCCAACGGCTGATCGTGGCACTGGACCTGGACGGCGATCAGCGCGAGGCCAGGATCAGGCTGGCCGCGCCGCTGGACGAGACGGACCTGCGGGCGATGCACGGTGACCGCATTGCCCTAACCGAGCTTTGCGAGTGGTCCCGCCGGGAGGGTCGCGTACTGGCGCGCGTGCAGGAGAGGCTTGGGGCGTTGGTCCTGTCGGAGCGACCCTGGTCCGATGTCCCGCCCGCGGTGGTCGCGGCAGCCGCGCTGGAGGGGGTGCGGCAGGACGGGCTGCGCTGGAGTCCTGCGGCAGCGCGGCTTCGGGCGCGGATCGCGTTGCTGCATGCCTCGGGCGCTGATGTGGCGCCGGTGGACGATGCCAGCCTGATGGCGGATGGCGACTGGTTGCTGCCATGGCTGGTCAGCGCAAGGACGCTGCAGGACCTGCGGGCGCTGGACCTGTCAGAGCCGCTGACGGCGCGGCTTGGCTGGGCTGGCCAGCAGCGGCTGGACCGCGAGGTGCCGGCCCATTTCGAGACCCCGCTGGGGCGGCGGGTGGCCATCGACTATGACGGCGAGGAGCCTTCGATCGAGCTGCGCCTGCAGGAGCTGTTCGGTGTGACGCGGCATCCGGTCGTGGGCGGCAGGCCGCTGCGCATCACGCTGCTGTCGCCGGGGCAGCGCCCCGTGCAGGTGACGATGGATCTTCCGGGTTTTTGGGCAAGTTCTTATGCCGATGTCAGGAAGGACATGCGCGGACGGTACCCCCGCCATCCCTGGCCCGAGGATCCCACGGCCGCCGATCCGACGCTGCGCGCCAAGCCGCGCGGCACCTGAGATCTCGGGATTCGCTGGCAGGGGCTCAGCTGATGCCGGAGGAGCGGCGTCGATGTGCCCTTGCGGACCAGCGGCATCGGATCTGGCGCGCCGTGGTCAAGGCCAAGGTGCGCCGGCCCGAACTTCGTCTCAAAGCAGTTCGGGCGCCCCAAGCTGAAGTCAACCCGGACACCCGTCAGTGGCGCCGCCTTGCTGCCAGCGTATCCTGCATGCTGCAGGAACCTGTCGCCCTGGCGCTCTGCAAGACGCCGCCCCGCGCGGAGGCAACTCTGAAAGCCCTAATCCACGGCGCGGATCAGCTTGCTGTCCAGCACCCGCAGCACCTGCGCCAGGTCGTGCCCGCGCTTGAGGACGCGGCCGTCCATGCCGATCACGGCATAGGCGCCTTGGGCGGCACGCAGGCGCGGGCGCTTCTCGATCCGGTA
>JAYZBS010000113.1:0-3815 GCA_036338635.1 Pseudomonadota bacterium
CTTGCAGGGGAGCTTTGGGGCGATCACCCGATCGATCCCCGGTCCTCCCATCACCCATCGGCGCGACAGACAGAAGGAGCCACCGCATGACCCGAGTATCCGCCCTGACCATCGCTTCGGGTCGCGAGGCCCATCTGAAGAACGTCATCAGGGGCTTTCAGGCGCAGACGCATCCCCCGGTCGAGTTGATCATCGGCGTCATGCAGGATGCGGATTATGTCGACCTGCCGCAGACGGACTTCCCCATCCGACAGATCCGCGTGACCGCGCCCGAGCTGCCACTGGCCGCCGCCCGGAACACCGTCGCGGACGCCGCCAGCGGCGATGTCCTGGTCTTCGTCGACGTGGATTGCATCCCCGAGCCCGGCCTGATCGCGGGCTATCTTCAGGCAATGGAGGGACGGTCCGGCCTGTTCATGGGCGAGGTGCTCTATCTGCCCAAGGGGGCGACGGATGACGGGCTGGACTTCGACCGCTTCGCAGGCGTCGCCGTGAAGCACTCTGACCGTCAGGGCCCGCCCGCGCGCGGGATCGAGGCCTGCGGGGACTATCGCTGCTTCTGGTCGCTGAACTTCGCAATGCATCGCAGCGACTGGCATCACGGCCCACGCTTCGACGAGGCCTTCACCGGCTATGGCGGTGAGGATACCGACTTCGGCCGCGCCCTGTCCGAGGCGGGCGCCCCGATCTGGTGGATCAAGGGCGGGCGGGTTTATCACCAATATCACCCCCATTGCATGCCGCCGGTCCATCACCTGCATTCCGTCCTGCGCAACACCGAGGTCTTCGCCGCCAAATGGGGCCACCGGACGATGGAGCACTGGCTTTACGCCTTCGAGCTGATGGGGCTGATCGCCAACACCCCGCGCGGCATCGTCGTGCTGCGAGAGCCGGGGCCGGACGAGTTCGCCCTTTGCGAACAGCAGGGTCACATGCCCTATGCCAATTCCCGCCGGGTCATCGACAAGCTCAAGGCGGATCGTGCCTTGACGACGGCCGAACGTACGGCGGCGGTAGAGCGGGCGCAGAAGGCGATGCTACTGCCTGCCGCAGAATAGCGATGCCCGCCCTGACAAAGCCGCCAGTCACCCCCTTGCGGATCGCGCTTCTGGCCCATTGCCGCCATCCCATCGCGCCTCCCTTCATGGGCGGGATGGAGGCTCATTCCCACGCACTGGCGCATGGCCTGGCTGCCCGGGGACACGAGGTCGTGCTGTTCGCCGCCGGCGACAGCCGTGTCCAGGTGCCCTTGCAGCCGTTGCTGCCGCGCCATTACGACCGCGACTTCCCGTGGCACGAGTTTCACGGCACCGACAGGCTGAATGCCTACCTGGATGCGGCTCATGCCGACACGCTCGACCGGATCGGCGGAATGAGCTTCGATATCGTCCACAACAACACGCTGCATCGTTACCCGCCCCGCTGGTCGCGATCCGCGCGGGTGCCGATGGTGACCTCGCTGCATGTCCCGCCCTTCGACGCGCTGCTGCGCGCCATCCGCGAAAGCCCCGCGCCGTGGCACCGGATCACCGGCTGCTCCGCCCGCCATCTGGCCGGCTACTGGCCCAAAGGCCCGCCCGACACGGCACATGTCGTGCCGAACGGGATCGACCTGTCTTCATGGCCGTTCAGCCCCAAGGGCGATGGCAGCGCGGTCTGGGCTGGGCGGATCACCCCGAACAAGGCGCCGCACCTAGCCATCACGGCGGCCCGCAAGGCGGGCGTGCCGCTGACGATCTTTGGCATGATCGAGGACGGCGACTATTTCGATACCCAAATCCGGCCAGCCTTGGGCAGCGGGATCCGCTATGGCGGACACGCCTCGGCTGGCGACTTGGCGACCGCCTATGGGGCGGCATCGGTGCTTTTGTTCACGCCGCAGTGGGACGAACCGTTCGGTCTGACAGCGATCGAGGCGATGGCGTGCGGCACCCCCGTCGCCGCCGTCGACATGGGCGCGGTCCGCGACGTCATCGGAGATGCGGGGTGCTATGCCTCACCTGACGGATCGGACTTGGACGCGGCACTGATCGGGGCGATGCAGATCCCGCGCCTGCGCGCCCGGCGCCGGGTCGAGATGCGATTTTCCCAGGAACGGATGGTCGAAGGATATGAAAGGCTTTACGCCCTCGCACGTGCCGGTGTCGCGGAACCTGGCGAACCCGTCGCTTTTCCCGAGATCGAACTTCCCAGACGCCTGCTGATCCCCAAGGCAGCTGCGGTGTGACCAAATGCCGGGCGCGAAGGCAGGTATCCCTGATCCCTGTGCACCGCCGGCGCTTGCCGGATCATGCGATCGCGCAGAGAGGCGGGCTCCGATGCTCCCGCAACATAATGCGCGTCGCGCGCCAAGGTCGAGAACGGTTCTTCCAGTTGTCGTTGCGCCGCAGTGATATTCACGCAGGTGCTCGATACCCTTTCTCGGCCCACCGGAGAAGGGCCGGTGCAAGCCGCCAGATCTTCGGCAGAGCACCCGGCCGCTCCACCGTTGACCTCTCGCATAGGCATGTCAAACCTGATCCAGCAGCTTCCTGCTTTAGTGGCGGCATGTCGCGCTGCCGAATGCTTTTGAAATCATCTGTTCAGAAAGGCCAGGCGTCCAAGAGATTTGCCAGCAGTGCATCTTTCTCGCTCGAGCGGCTTACCTCGGAGCGTCTGCAAGAAGTTCAACCGGTTTGCTCAGGCCGAGCGCGTGTGTCCTCAGGCGGGATCTTCGGCGGCGCGGCCATTATAAGTTAACGGCGTCACCGTTGATCCGTAAGGGTTGGCTATGGGCCGTCGATCAGGTCGTCTTGGGGACGATCGACAACCCTGAAATGCTAAAGAGAAAAATCGCAAGCGCACGATCAGATGTGCAGAATCAACGCGGCGCTGCAAAGTCGGTACCCCCAGACAGCGGCACCTATCTTATATAGACGCTGTTTGCCTGAAACTAGGTCATGTTGACAAAAGGGTTTTACGCAGAGGGGAAGGCGTGACTCAAGCTGGTATCTGCGATGGAGACCAGCTTGGCACGAGACGTGATGTCGGACGAGGAATGGACGTTCCTTGAACGGTTCATTGTGTCGGTCCGCGCGCCGAACGGCCGCTAACCGACCGATCATCGTCTTGTTCTCGATAACTTTTTTAGAGTGAGGCATGAGCCGCCACCGGCTCAAGGCCATGCCGAACGCGCACGGGGTCTCCCTGGCGTGATCTGCCGGAAGAGTTCGGCAAGTGGTCAGGCGTCTACCGCCAGTTCCGGCGCTGGACACTGGCAGGGCTGGAAGCAGATCATGGACGCCCTGAACGAAAGCGGAGCGGTCCGCACTGCAAATGATCGACAGCACCGTGATCCGCGCTCACCATCAGGCAGCGGGCGCTAAGCCAAGGGGCGCCATTGGTTCAAGCCCATGGCGAAGGCGACAGGGTTTTGGCCGTTCGCGTGGCGGCATCACGACCAAGATCCACCTCCTCGTCAATGCAGCAGGGACCGCGATCACCGCGAGGCAAACCTCCGACTATCTCGGCTTCGATCTGGTCAAGGCCGACAATCTGCCGACAGCGAGCGTTCTGCTGGCCGACCGAGGCTATGACGCTGACAGCATTCGGGAAACCATGGACAAACGGGATGTCCTGCCGGTCATTCCGATGCGCAAGTCCCGCAAAAAGCGCATTGGCGTGGACCGATCACTCTACCGGCTGCGCAACCTGGTCAAACGGTGCTTCAACAAGCTGAAGAACGCCCACCGCGTCGCCACCCGTTACGACAAGACTGCGGAGAGCTTCCTGGGCTACATCGTCATCATGCCGATACGCCTTTGGGTGCGCCATTT
>JAYZBS010000114.1:0-27899 GCA_036338635.1 Pseudomonadota bacterium
TGGCGGCTGTCGCTGATCCTGAACCTGCTGCGGAACCATCGCGACGACTGTTGATGAAACCGGCGGGGCATATCGAAAAACGAAAGCCCCGTCTCGTGAGGAAGACGGGGCGTACTCGTAACCGGACGCAGATAAGGGAGGGAGGTCCAATCTGCGGCCGGTACCCAACTCGCCGCAGTGCAGCAGGTTCCGCGTCATGCGGCAAAGTCAGGATGATCGGCCCCCGGCCAAAGACCGGGGGCCTCGCTCGGGTTACTCGGTCAACCCGCCTAATATAGGCTGAGTGTGCGCTGAAGATGCGCCCCAAGCCCCGCGCCCTGTCCCGCCTCGGACCGCCGCGGCGTGTTACCCACGCTTACCTATGGCAGTGTTTTATGAACGTAATGCAACCTTAAGAAGCCAGACGCCTTCCTGTCCATAACTTTTTGCACCGTGTGCAGACCCATCTGTCACACCGCCCCGCCATCGCGCGGGGCTTTTTCATGGAGATACGCATGTCACGCGAAGCCATCCGGTCCATACAGACCGGGTTGAACACGCTCGGCTACAAGCCGGGTAAGATCAATGGCCTGTTCGGGCCGAACACCGAAGAGGCCGCGGAACGCTGGCTGGCCGCTGGCGGTAAGGCGGCCTCTGTTCCCGTGGCGCCGAAGCCTGTGAGCTCGGCGACTATCTACCAGGGCAGCGCCCGGCATCCAGTGCGCGAGATCATCGTCCACAGCGCGGCCACGCAGCCGGACTGGATGGCTGGCCGCCCGCTGGCCGAGAAGGTCGCCGAGATCCGTCGCTGGCACACCGTCAAGGGCTGGCGCGACATCGGCTATCATTGGATCATCGATCGCGACGGCAAGGTCCTGCCCGGCCGGGCCGAGACCGAGATCGGCGCGCACACCGTCGGCAGGAACTCCGGCACGATCGGGATCTGTCTTCTCGGGGGCCATGGATCCTCCGAGACCGACGCCTTCCTCGAGAACTCTACCCAGCAGCAGGACGTGACGCTGCGCCAGACGATCGATGCGATCAGCCTGCGCACCTCAATCACGCGCATTAGCGGCCACAACGAATACGCCACCAAGGCCTGCCCTGGCTTCAACGTTCCCATCTGGCTGAAAGGAGCCTGAACGATGCAACTCGCAAAACAACTCTCTGCGCTGCCGACGAACAAACTGCTGACGGGAGGTGGCGTGGCGGCCTTGGTTTCGGCCGCATGGTCGGAGGTGATGCCGTCGATCGCACCCTCCTCGCTTGCAGGACCGGGCATGGCAGCATTGGTTGGAGCTTTTGTAGCCTACGCCGTAGCCTACTGGGTGCCCGACAGAGTGAATACTGCCCAATAAGTGTCATACATTTAATAGTTGTGTTGCTGTAGGGCAACGCAACTAGAGAATGATCGACCTACGGGGTGTTTCCACTACCGACGAAGTGGAGCCGACACCTATGCGTTAACCAAGATTTTCAAGCTCTTCATTTCCTGCTCTTCCCGGAGGACCCTATGGTTCAAGCAACGAAACTCCCAGTGGATACGTCTGTCAGTGCCACGCAGCTTGCGGACAACATGTTCGGGGACGGCGTCCAGCTGGTATCTGCAACCTACACAGGTGACCCGCTTTCCAAGGGCATTTACTCCAATGGCGAGACAATCTCGCCGGGAGCTGTCCCGTCGGACAGCGGCATCATTCTGTCGACGGGAAACGCTTCGAACTTCACCAATGCGACGGGTTCGGGCGATGCGAACCAGTCGGGTGGTTTTGGTGCGGACATGTCGGGTGGCGTAGATGGGAACGCAATCTTGAATGAGGCGGCTGGTGTGCCAACCTTTGACGGCGCCATCCTCCAGGCCGACTTCATCCCCACCGGCCCGGTGCTGACGATGCAGCTCGTCTTTTCATCCGACGAGTACCCGGAATACGCGCAGACCGGCTTCAACGATGCCGTAAGGATCATCGTCAACGGAGAGACGGTGCAGCTGTCGATCGGTAGCGGCGAGATCTCGATCAGCAACATCACGCAGGGTGGCCAGAACGTCGACGGCAATCAGATCACACCCAGCAACGAGAACCTCTACCTCGACAACACCGGCAGCCAATACAACACCGAGATGGACGGCCTGACCGTCACGCTGACGATGAAGGCACCCGTGAACCCCGGTCAGGTCAACAACATCTGGATCGGGATCGCCGATGCAGGTGACGCCACCTACGATTCAAACCTCATGATTGTGGCAGACAGCGTCCAGACGGCCGTCATCGCCAATGCCGATACGGCAGAGGCGCGCCTGGGTCGGTCGGTCATTGTCGACGTGCTCGAGAACGATACCGCGCCGGAAGGTGCGACGCTGACGATCACCCAGATCAACGGGCAGGATGTTGTTGCCGGAGACAGCGTGACATTGCTCTCTGGCGCCATCGTCACCGTGAATGCTGACGGCACGCTGACATTCGACGCTTCGACGACCCTTGGGGCTGAGACCCTCACCTATCAGATCGGCAACGGCGCCGGCACGACCGATACAGGCTTTATCACGGTGGACGTCACCTGCTTTGCAAGTGGCACGATGATCGAGACGCCCCAAGGCCCTGTTCCGGTCGAGGATCTCCAACCGGGCGACCTTGTGCTGACTCGTGACCATGATGCGCAGCCTGTGCGGTGGATCGGGTCGACAGGGCTCGACAAGGCGATGCTGACGGAAAAGCCCCATTTGCGGCCAATTCGCATCAAGGCCGGTGCGATCGGTCCTAACTTGCCTGACCGGGACCTTGTCGTGTCGCCGCAGCACAGGATCCTCGTCCGCTCGAAAATCGCGCAACGCATGTTCAGTACCGCCGAGGTGCTGGTGGCCGCAAAGCAATTGCTCCTGCTGGACGGCATCGACGTGGCGGATGATCTCCACGAGGTCGAGTACTTCCACCTCCTCTTCGACCGCCACGAGGTGATCGTCTCCAACGGTGCCGATACTGAATCCCTGTTCACAGGGCCACAGGCCCTGCAGTCTGTCGGACCTGCCGCTCGGCGCGAAATCTTCGAACTGTTCCCGAACCTCCTGGATGAGGATTACGAGGCAACGGCTGCGCGACATCTTTCGTCTGGCCGCATGGGTCGGAAGCTGGCGATGCGACAAGTGCAACATGGTCGGGCACTGGTCTCTCACGCCTAAAGGGCCTCTGCGGTGCCAAAGCCGAGCCAGGCGGCCCTCAGGCAGTGTGACAGCCCCGGCTCGGCGCTGATGACCGTGGCAAAGCTGGCGACCGCGCGTGTATTGACTGGTGACGCAGGTGTAGGCCCGACCCTTGAGAATACACGCCAGTCGGTGCTCGACGCCCTGGCAAAGCTGTCGCCGGATCTAAAGATCCTGACCGACCTGGCCGAGGCGGAGTTGCAGCAGAACTCGACCGATCGCCTGCAAGAGGCACTGGCTGCAGCTCGAGCCATGGCCGCACAGTGAGGCGCAGGAAGCCGCGATACGTGCGGCCGAGGTGGCGCCGGAGGTAGGTTGGACTTCTGACCGCTTGTCGCCATGTTCCTCTCCTGTTCTCATGGCCGTGAGAGGGAATCATCATGCCGGTCACCTACTATCATCTGCGCTGCATCTGCGGGCACGAGAGCTATGTCGCCCTGTCCCGGTGGCTGCACCAGGACGAACTGCGCGCACGGGCGACGTGCGGGCGGTGCCACTGCCGCCAGATCAAGGACGTGGTGATGGTCCCGCAGCCTGAACAGCACAAGATGTGGTCGCAGGGCATGCCGCGGGATCTACAGGTGATCGAGGTGTGGCTGATCCTTGGCAACGGCCTCCAGATTGTCTTACCTTCTTCATCGTATAGTTGTGTTCTGCTTATAGCTTGAAAGGAGGAAATATGACTCTTGAAGAATACTTCTCCACCATTGAGGCCAGTGATCCGTCCCAGTGAATCAACAACGAGAATGTCTACCATACCTCTATAGGACAAGTTTCAGGTGGTGGTCAGCCGCGTCCATGGCTGGAGGCCGATGCCCCGCATTCGGTGTTTGTCTATCGCGATGATCTTGCAATCTCGATCGTCATGGGCCGGCGCCATCTGGAACATTACCAGGAAGATTGGGCTACGAATTTCGCTGACCGCACCCCCGCAGCGGGTGGATTGATTTTCTGTACAGCGGCAACCTAGTCTACAGCGACATTTATGTTGCCGTGGACGGTGGTCGCTGCGGACTTCCGTCATTCAGCGACACCAATAAGAAAGTCAGCCGCCGGTATAACAACATCCTCAGACTGCTTCAGCACATCAGCGGTGGCGCAGGATACAACTACGATGACTACTTCGCTAGAACGGGCGCCGTGCTTACCGACGAGGCATGGCCTCGGTTCCGAGACGGCTGGTAAGGAGGTTTACCTGCACAAGGGGTCCCAGTCGCTTAGCACGATATAGGTCTCGCCACCAAACTTCTCGGACGGCTGTTCCTCCTGCGCCCTTGCTCGGCGTGAAGACAGCTAATCCGGCGCATCTCTAAACACAGTGCCTCAGATGATGAACCGGCTGCTCAGATCGTGGTACGTTTTCAGGGATCCGGTCGGTCATGAGGCAGCAGCGGTCGCTCTCTGTCGGAGATCGACATAGTGTTGCCGAATAAGCTCATCCGGGATGCGAGCATAATTGCCGCCAGATTTAGTCGCGATGTCCCATGGTCCACCTGGAACATGTGTCATGTCTGACAAGCGGAAGGCTGGCAGGGAGCCGTAGATGTTCCAGATTTGCTCAAGCAAGTCAGCGTCAGCAGGGCTGATGTCCACTTCGGGAACAGTAGGATTTGCGTTATTCAAGACAACGCCTTGGCGGCGAAACCCATAGTAAACGTCAGGGATTACTGGCCCGTACTGCCAAGCCTCGATCTTGTTATTGAAGAGAGGCGCGTTCCGCATTTCTAGGTGCCAGCCATGTGAGATATACACGAGCTTCAACAGGGACATGATCGAGAGCGATCTGCCCTGCTGTTGCGCCTTCTTGATGAACCAGTTGGCGATCTGCCGCGCATCGTACATGTCCGCCTCCTAAGCACACGTCTAATCAGATGAGTATAACACGCCCTGTCAAGAGGACTACGCCGTCAGCAAAGCAGCCGCATACCATAGAAATCTGGAGCGAGCATCTTGTCGTAGTATGTTGATAGTGATCGCTCACGACGACGGCGGTTTATGGTACAGGCAAAAGCCAATGATTTGTCTTTCGCTGCTTGCTTCCACTGCTACCGGGCAACTAGATGAAACGAACGGCCTCTTGCAGCCCTGCCAAGACTACCAACCTTCAGCTTGATCAGCGGGACGTGCGATGGCCAGAATCAAGAACATCCTTCGGGAGTTTCTTCGGGACTCTTTGGGAGAGGCGGACCGCAACTGCCCGATGTTGGCCGAATGTTCCGCCTACGGGAACAAATCCCATAAGGCGGATGATCAGCTAATTATCCGACAATGCGGTGATTTTCAGAAGGAAGATTGGAGCGGGTGAAGGGAATCGAACCCTCGTCGTAAGCTTGGGAAGCTTCTGCTCTACCATTGAGCTACACCCGCGTATTGTTCGCGTAACGCACCTTCAGGGCAGCGTCAAGCCTCAGCGAAGGCCCATCTCGGCCAAGGCCGCTGCGACCGCGGGAGGCAGCGGATCCTCGAGGGCGCGACCTTGCGGAAGGTCATCTGGAGCATCGGCTGGGGAAAGATAGCGCCATCCTTGGAAGGGTCTGCGCGGGACGGCGGCCACGCGAACAAGGTCGCGATCAAGCAGCAGCCCGCAGCGCTGGATCCCGTCGTCCCCCTCCACCGGCTCAAGTGCAAGGATACGCTGTCGCGCCATCATCACGCCCTTAAACACCCAGAAGATGGAGCCGCCCGCCAGCAGTTCGTCCTCCCGCTTGGGCCACATGCGGGTCACGTGTCGCGCAGGTCCGCTACCGAAGCGCTGAGCCTGCCAAGCGGCAAGATCGCCCGGACCTTCGGCGCCCACGCAAAGCTTCATCATGTGCAGTTTCGCTGTCATGCGCCTGACCTAGTCGCGCTTGGACTGCTTTCCAAGACCCCGGCATGCCGCATAAGTCGCAGCCATGAAAAAGGCCGCGCCGTAAAGGCGCGACCCATGATGTGGATCCTGATGGGATCAGAGTTCGTCGAGCGCCTCGACTGCCTTTTCGAGTTCTTCCTTGGTGACGGTCTTCTCCTCGACCTTTGCCTGCTCGGCGATCAGGTCGACGACCTTGTCCTCGAAGATCGGTGCGCGCAGCTGCTGCTGGGCGCCCTGGTTCTGCTGGATGAACTCGAAGAACTGACGTTCCTGGCCGGGATACTGGCGTGCGGCGCGCAGGACGGCCTGGGTCATTTCCTGGTCGGTGACGGTCACTTCGGCCTTCTGGCCGATCTCGGCCAGCAGGAGGCCGAGGCGCACGCGACGCTCAGCCAAGGTCTTGTGCTCTTCGGTCGGCTCGATCGAGCCGTGGTTGTGGTCGTGCACCTCAGGGTGCTCCTCGTGCCACAGCTGGTGGGCGATCTGCTGCGCTTCGGCTTCGACCAGCGACTGCGGCAGGTCGAACTTGACCTTCTGGTCCAACTGATCCAGCAGCGACCGCTTCATGACGGCACGGGCGGCGCCGGCGTATTCGGCCTCGAGACGCTCGGTGATCTGCTTCTTCAGAGCGTCCAGATCTTCGGCGCCGAACTTCTTGGCCAGTTCGTCGTCGATCTCGGCTTCCTTCGGAGCTTTCACGGCCTTGACCTTGCATTCGAAGGTCGCGTCCTTGCCGGCCAGGTGCGGGGCACCGTATTCCTCGGGGAACTTGACCTCGACCTTCAATTCGTCATCGGCCTTGGCGCCGACCAGCTGATCCTCGAAACCCGGGATGAAGCTGTTCGAGCCCAGGACCAGCGGATAGTCCTCGGCCTCGCCGCCCTCAAATGCCTCGCCGTCGACGAAGCCCTTGAAATCGATCACAACCTGATCGCCTTCTTTGGCCTTGCTGCCCTTCTTTCGATCTTCAAAGGACTGCGACGACTTGGCCAGGTTCTGCAGCGCCTCGGTGACGGCGGCTTCCTCGGCGGGAACGGTCAGCTTTTCCAGCGACAGGCTGGTCAGGTCGACTTCGGGGATGGCAGGCAGCGTCTCGTAGGTCACGTTGACCACGACGTCGTCGCCTTCCTTCCAGCCTTCACCGTTCTCCATCTCGACCTTGGGCTGGGTCGCCGGACGGTCGCCCGAGCCTTCCAGATGCTCGCGCAGCGCGGTGTCGATGCTGTCCTGCATGGTCTCACCCAGGATGCGCGGGCCGAACTGCTTCTTCAGCATCGCCATAGGGACCTTCCCCTTGCGGAAGCCCTTCATCTCGACTTCGGGCTGCGCCTCTTTCAGCTTGGCGTCGACGGCGGCGGCCAGGTCGGCGGCAGGCAGCGTAAACTGATACCCGCGCTTCAGACCGTCGTTCTGCGTTTCCTTGACCTGCATCTTACCCTCATAGACAGAAGGGCCACCGATCCGCGGCGGCCTGTAAATTTGCGCCGTTCTAGTCATGTGCAGCCGGGCCTGCAAGCAGATTGCCGCGGCAGGCGCTGGAACATCGCCACCGCCCTGCGCTATGGTTTGCGCCCAAGGATCAGGAGAAGCCGATGACCGCCCTGCTGGATGCCGCCGAACCCCGCCTGACGTCGCTGGCCCATGGTGGCGGGTGTGGGTGCAAGATCGCACCTGGCGTACTGTCGGGCCTGCTGCGGGGCAGCGCCGCCCTGCCCGTCCCGCCCGAATTGCTGGTCGGTATCGAGACGTCGGACGACGCGGCGGTCTACAAGCTGAACGACCGGCAGGCGTTGGTGGCGACGACCGATTTCTTCATGCCGGTGGTGGACGACCCCTACGACTTCGGCCGCATCGCCGCGACGAACGCGATCAGCGACGTCTATGCCATGGGCGCGACGCCGATTCTGGCGCTGGCGGTGGTGGGCATGCCCATCAACGCGATCTCGCATGACACCATCGCCCGCATCCTGGATGGCGGCGCTTCGATCTGCCGCGAGGCGGGCATCCCGATCGCCGGCGGTCACACGATCGACTCGGTCGAGCCGATTTATGGCCTCGTGGCGCTTGGGCTGGTCGATCCGGCGCGACTGAAGCGGAACGCCGATGCGCGACCGGGCGACCTTCTGGTACTGGGCAAGCCGCTTGGCGTGGGGGTCATGTCGGCGGCGCTGAAGAAGGGCGCGTTGCCGCCCGAAGGCTATGCCCACATGATCGAAGTGACCACCCGGCTGAACCGCCCCGGCCCCGACCTTGCGGCCATCGCCGGCGTGCATGCGCTGACCGATGTCACCGGCTTCGGCCTCGGCGGCCACGCGCTCGAGATGGCGCGGGGATCGGGCTGCGACCTTTCGATCTACTGGAGGGCGGTTCCCCGACTGGACGGCGTCGATGGGCTGATCGCCGATGGTCATGTCACCGGCGCCTCGACCCGCAACTGGGCCAGCTATGGTGACGGCATCGCCCTGCCCGAAAGTTTCACAGACGCCGACCGCGCGCTGCTGACCGACCCGCAGACCAGCGGCGGCCTGCTGGTCGCCTGCGCGCCCGATGCATTGGCGCAGGTGCAGGCGGCCTTTGCCGCCCATGGTTTCGACCGAGCGGCCGTCATCGGAGAGGTGGCAGGCACCTCAACGGCGCCGCGCGTCTTGCTGCGCTAGAACCTCAGCCCGAAGCTGATCTCGGCGCCGTCCGACCCGATGCCGAAGCTGGCGGCCCCGAAGCCGATGCCGATCAGCGCCCCGCTGACGGCCTGCTCGGCCGTATGCTCGCCCGCATGGACGCGGCTGACGGCGGTCAGCCCGGCAGCACCATAGGCAAGGGCGCCGAGGCCAGGATCGTCACGCCAGCATTTTCCCGCCAGATCAGCGGCCCCAAAGCCCGCGGCTGCCGAATGGCCCGATGGAAAGCCCCGCCCCTCTCCTGATGGGCGCTGGCCAAGGGTGCTGCCGTCGAAGAGCGTCTTCAGGCCCAGCACCACGACGGCCTGCACGACCCCTCGGACCGCGAAATCCTCGAGCCGGTCCTGATCCGCCGCGCAGACCGCGGCGGCCAGCGGCAGGCCGTATTTCATGGTCGTGCCGAAACGCTCTAACGGGTCGGCCGCGGCCGGTGCGGCCAGTCCAGCGGCCAGCGCCGCCGGCAACAGGAGGTGCCGCATGACCTATTGCTGCAGCGTCTGGATGTAGTCCGCCAGTGCGACAAGCCGCGCCGGCGTCGCCACGCGCTGCCCCGACCCGTCGTCATACATGACGACCGGCCCATCGCGGAGCGCCTCGAAGACCGGCATGTGCGATTCGCTGCGGCCCATCGTATACCCCACCAGTTGGCCCATCACGCGGGACTTCGGGAAGACGCCGCCATTCTGGGATGCCAGCACCGTCAGGTCCGCTGGTGCCGGTTGCATCCCGACCGCCGCAGGGCCGTTGCCCCGCCCCGAGGGACCATGGCACGCGGCGCAATAGGTCGCGAAATCCAGCGCCGCGCCCGACTTCTGCGGCTCGGGCGCGCAGGCTGCCACCAGACCCGCAAGCCCCAACCCCGTCATTCCCGCCACGATCACTGCCCGCATTCCTGCCCCCTTCAGTTGCTTGTCCCGCGCAGGATGCATGGGCGCATCGCCATGCGCAATGATCAGGCGACGCTTGAGAGCCTAACGATGCGGTCCATCCTCTCGGCCAGCGCATGGTTGTGCGTCGCGATCAGTGCCGAGAGCCCGGTGTCGCGCACCAGCGACACCAGGACATCGAAGACGCGGTCCGAAGTCTCAGGGTCAAGGTTGCCCGTCGGTTCATCCGCTAGCAGCAGCGAAGGCACGTTTGCCAGGGCACGGCAGAAGGCGACCCGCTGCTGTTCGCCCCCCGACATCTGCGCAGGCCGGTGGTTGGCCCGATGCGACAGTCCGACCCGCGCCAGAAGATCGGCGGCGCGCACCTGCGCATCCCTCGCTGATACGCCGTTGGCCAGCTGCGGCAGGACGATGTTCTCGGCCGCGCTGAACTCTGGCAGCAGGTGGTGAAATTGATAGACGAAGCCAAGATCCTGGCGTCGCGCCTCGGTTCGGGCGCGGTCCGGCAGGCCGGTCATGTCGCGCCCCGTCAGCCATACGCGGCCTTCGTCCGGAGTGTCCAGAAGTCCCGCGATATGCAGCAGCGTCGACTTTCCCGCCCCCGAGGGCGCGACGAGGGCCACGATCTCTCCACGCGCGACGGTCAGGTCCAGTCCGGACAGCACGCGGACCGGCGCGGGTCCCGTCCTATCATAGGTCTTGCCGACACCCTCAAGCCGCAGCACGTCACTCATAGCGCAGGGCCTCCACCGGGTTCATCCGCGCGGCGCGGCGCGCGGGAAAGATCGTGACGATGAAGGACAGCGTCAGCGACAGCGCGACCGCACGAAAGATGTCCCAGGCCCGAAGGTCAGCAGGCAGGCGATAGATGCCGCGAACCTCTGGCTGCCAGGCCCCGCCGCCGGTCAATGCGTTCAGCCCCGCCATGATGTTGTCGACATTCAGTGCCAGAAGGACACCAAGACCGACGCCGGCGAGCGTGCCGATGATGCCGGTAAATGCACCGCAGAGGAAGAACACCCGCAGTACCGACCCCTCTGTCAGGCCCATCGTGCGCAGGATGCCGATGTCGCGGCCCTTGTTCTTGACCAGCATGATCAGCCCGCTGGTGATGTTCATCGACGCGATCAGCACCAGCACCGACAGGATCACGAACATCACGTCGTCCTCCATGTCCAGCGCCGACAGGAACGCGCCGGAACTGTCGCGCCAGGTCCAGACCTGCGCGCCCTCGCCTGCCGCCCGCATCAGTGGCAGGGTCCAGTCATCCACGCGCTCGGGGTCATCGACGAAGACCTCGATTTCATCCACGACGCCCTCGCGGTTGAAATAGCTCTGCGCCTCGGCCAGCGGCATGTAGATCCGCGTCCGGTCGATGTCGTAACGGCCGGCGGTGAAGATGTAGGTCACCTCATAGGCGTTGACGCGCGGCGTGGTGCCGAAGGCCGTGCGCGCGCCTTCCGGCGCGATCAGCCGGATGCGGTCGCCGACCGTCACGCCCAATTCACGCGCAATGCCCGATCCGATGGCGATGCCGTCGCCGAAGCGCGCCAGATCACCGATCGAGGTTTCCGGGTTCACGATGCGAGGCATCTCCTCAAGGTCTTCGAACGCAATGCCATAGACCTCGGCCACGTTCGAGGCGTCGTTGGCACTTGCCATGACCTGGCCCTTGACGACCGCCGCCGTGCCGGTGACGCCCGGAACCTGGGCCAGCTGCGCCGCGACCGCCTGATGGTCACTGATGCGCCCCGGTACGACATAGACGTCGTCCGTGAATTCGTTCGTGATGCGCTGTGGCGACATGTAGACGGTCGTGTGCGCGTTCGCGCCCAGGATCGTGTCCACGAACTCGGCCCGGAAACCCGCCCGGACTGCAAGCGTCGCAATCAGCGCCATCACACCAAGCGCGATGCCGATCAGGCTGATCCAGGTCATGACACTGACGCCGCCCTCGGCCCGTCGCGCGCGCAGGTAGCGCCAGGCGATCATGAATTCGAAACGCGAAAAGGCCTTCGCCATCCTTGCTGCCCCTGAAGTGATCCGCGCGGACCCTGCCGCCACGGCCCGCGAAGATCAAGCCGACATTGCCGTGACTGCAGGGCTTCTTCTTTGTCCGAATACCCTTCTTGCGGTTGCCCTTTGCCGGTGCCACATGGGGGCATGCCCAAGCCCACCACCGCCTTCACCTGCACCGCCTGCGGCGCCGCTCACAAGAAATGGGCCGGTCGCTGCGACGCCTGCGGTGCCTGGAACACGATCATCGAAGAGGCGCCTCTGTCGCAGGGCCCCGGCCGTGGCCTTGGCGCCGCAAAGGGCCGTGCCGTGCCGCTGTCGGGTCTGTCGACCAGCGAACCGCCGCCTCCCCGCAGCCTGTCGGGAATGGAAGAACTGGACCGCGTCCTGGGGGGCGGACTTGTGCCCGGCTCGGCCCTGCTGGTCGGCGGCGATCCCGGCATCGGCAAATCCACGCTGCTTCTGCAGGCGGCTGCAGCCTTTTCCCGCCGGGAGCTGAACGCAATCTATTTCTCGGGTGAGGAAGCCAGCGCCCAGGTCCGGATGCGGGCGCAGCGGCTGGGCTTGGCCGACGCGCCCATGCGTCTTGGCGCCGAGACGAACCTGCGCGACATCCTGACGACGCTGGACGCCGAACGCCCTGACGTGGCGGTGATCGATTCAATCCAGACGCTCTGGTCCGATACGGTGGAGGCCGCACCCGGCAGTGTCGCGCAGGTCCGCGCCGCCGCGCACGAGCTGGTGACCTTTGCCAAGTCGCGCGGCGTGGCCGTCATCCTGGTCGGTCACGTCACCAAGGAAGGCCAGATCGCCGGCCCCCGCGTCGTCGAACACATGGTCGACACCGTCCTCTATTTCGAAGGCGAGCGCGGCCACCAGTTCCGCATCCTGCGCAGCGTCAAGAACCGCTTCGGACCCTCGGGCGAGATCGGCGTATTCGAGATGACGGGCGCGGGCCTGGCCGAGGTCGCCAACCCCTCGGCGCTGTTTCTGTCCGAACGTGGCCAGCCGATCGCCGGCAGTGCGGTCTTTGCGGGAATCGAGGGCACGCGACCCGTCCTGACCGAGGTCCAGGCGCTGGTCGCGCCTTCGACGCTGGCCAGCCCGCGCCGGACGGTCGTCGGCCTCGACAGCGGGCGGGTCAGCACCATCCTGGCCGTGCTAGAGGCGCGGTGCGGCATTCCCTTTGCGGGGCTCGACGTGTTCCTGAACGTCGCGGGCGGCATGAAGGTGGCCGAACCCGCCGCCGACCTGGCCATTGCCGGGGCGCTTCTTTCTGCACGCGAGGACAACCCCCTGCCCCCCGAAGCCGTGCTTTTCGGAGAGATTAGCCTGTCAGGTGCGCTCCGCCCGGTCGCTCAGGCAGAAAACAGGTTGAAAGAGGCGCAGAAACTTGGTTTTTCACAAGCAATATTGCCCGACGCTTCCAAGGTCGAGGGCCAGGCCGGTATGTCGCTCAGGCGCATCACGGACCTGACGGGTTTCGTGGGCGAGGTCTTCGGCGCCGGCTGAGCCGCCTGAAATGCAAGAAGAACCGGCGCGAGGGGCGTTACATGGACGGATTCACGATTATCGATGCGGTGGTGGCGGCTGTCATCATCCTGTCGGCGATACTGGCGTGGTCACGGGGGTTCGTGCGCGAATCGCTGGCGATCCTGGGCTGGATTGCGGCGGCCATCCTGGCCTTCCTGTTCGCGCCGGCTGTGCGGCCGATGATCGCCCAGCTGCCGGTCCTTGATCGCTTCATGGGCGACAGCTGCGAGCTGGCCACCATCGCGGGTTTCGCCGTGGTCTTCGCGTTGGCGCTGGTGGTCTTCTCGATCATCACGCCGCTCTTTTCCTCGGTCGTCCAGCGGTCGGCGCTTGGCGGGGTCGATCAGGGGATGGGCTTCATCTTTGGCGTGGCGCGGGGCATCCTTCTGGTTGCCATCGCCTTCATCGTCTATGACCGCGTGATGACAAGCCAGCAGGTCGCCATGGTCGAGAACTCGCGCTCGGCGCAGGTGTTCGAGCGGATGCGCACCCAGATGGACGAACAGATCCCTGCCGACGCACCGGGCTGGATCGTCAGCCGCTATGAGCAGATGGTGCGGGCCTGCACCGCCACCGGCGCGGTCGTGACGCCCGAGGCCCCTGCCAACTGAAGCGCCGCTTCTTCCCATTGCGACAGCACCGTGACGAAAAACGTCCCCGCAGCCACTGCGGGGGCGTGACTTTGCGGGCCGGGCACACTAGATAACCCGCGACAGCCCCCAGCCATCAGGACGTGCCGATGCAACCCTTTCTGGCCCATCCGTTCGATTCGGACCGACTGCACGAGGAATGCGGGATCTTCGGAGCGATCGGCGTTGCCGATGCTTCGAATTTCGTCGCGCTCGGGCTCCACGCCCTGCAGCATCGCGGTCAGGAGGCGGGCGGGATCGTGACCCACGACCCCGAACACGGCTTCAACAGCGCCCATCGCTTCGGCTATGTCCGCGACAACTTCACCAAGCCCGAGCTGATGGCCACCCTGCCCGGCCCTCTGGCCATCGGGCACGTGCGCTACTCGACTGCCGGGACCAAGGCAAACACGGCGATCCGCGACGTGCAGCCCTTCTTCGGCGAATTCCACATGGGCGGCTGCGCGATCGCCCATAACGGCAACATCACTAACGCCGCAGCCCTCCGCCGCGAGCTGATCGAGCGGGGGTCGATCTTCCAGTCGTCGTCCGACAGCGAATGCATCATTCACCTGATGGCGCGGTCCATCCAGCGCAACATTCCCGAACGGATGAAGGACGCTCTGCGCCGGGTCGAGGGCGCCTTCAGCGTCATCGCCATGACCCGCACGAAGCTGATCGGCGTGCGCGACCCCCTGGGCGTGCGCCCGCTGGTTCTGGGCAAGGTAGGCGAGGAAGGCTTCGTGCTGGCCTCGGAGACCTGCGCGCTGGACATCATCGGCGCAGAATTCCTGCGCGAGGTCGAGCCCGGAGAGATGGTCGTCATCTCGAAGGGGCAGATCGAAAGCTCACGCCCTTTCGGGCCGTCGACTGGGCGGTTCTGCATCTTTGAACACGTCTATTTCTCGCGCCCCGATTCGATTATCGGCGGGCGGTCGGTCTATGAAACGCGCCGCCAGATCGGGGTTGAGCTGGCCCGCGAAGCCCCGGTCGAGGCCGACCTTGTCTGCCCCGTCCCCGACAGCGGCACCCCCGCGGCCATCGGTTTCGCACAGGAATCGGGCATCCCCTATGGTATGGGGATCATCCGCAACCAGTACATGGGCCGGACCTTCATCGAGCCGACCGACCAGATCCGCAACATGGGCGTGCGGCTGAAGCTGAACGTGAACCGGGCGCTGATCGCGGGAAAGCGCGTGGTGCTGGTCGATGACAGCGTGGTGCGCGGCACGACCAGCCGCAAGATCAAGGACATGATCCTGGACGCCGGAGCGGCCGAGGTGCATTTCCGCATCGCATCGCCCCCCACCGCCTGGCCCTGCTTCTATGGCGTGGACACACCCGACCGCGACAAGCTGCTGGCGGCAAACATGTCCCCCGAGGAGATGCGCGACTGGATCGGCGTGGACAGCCTGTCCTTCGTGTCGCTGGACGGCCTTTACCGCGCAGTGGGCGAAGCCGAAGGCAGAAACACAAAATGCCCTCAATATTGCGACGCCTGCTTTTCGGGCGATTATCCGGTCGCGCCCTTCGACCAGCTGGAGCGTGGCTTCCGGATGAAGGCCGGATCGGAAACGGCGGTCAAGCAAGCTGCCGAGTGAAGGCTGCCGTGACGGCCGGGGCTGCGCCCTTCGGTCGTCACGCTGCCCGCTCAGGGCACGATCAACTCCAGCGGATCATACTGCGCGCTGCCGTCTGACCAGATCGCTCCGGAGAGGCTGCCAGGCTTGTGCCGAAGCCGCCCCAGCTCGTCCCGCGTCACCCAAAGCGCGCGATTTACTACACCTTCTGGATCGTCCAGCGCACAGAGAGTTCCGTCCACGGGCGTAGCCCTGAACAGCAGGTCGACCTGGTGAAATCCGCGCGCAGGATCGTGGAATTCATTGACCAGAAACAGCTCTCCGATGCGGATCGCAAGGCCGGTTTCCTCGGCGACCTCTCGGGCCAGGTTGTCGTGTAGCGACTGGCCTGCGTTCACCCCGCCACCGGGCAGGCACCACAGGTCCGACATCCGGCCCGGATAGGCGTTGACCATCAGGACGCGGTCCTGGTGCAGTATGGCCGCGCGCACCGCAAGACGCGGCGGCGCCGGCGCAATCATCTGACGATCCGGTTGACGTGGCCCATCTTGCGCCCCGGCTTCGCCTCACCTTTGCCATAGAGGTGCAGTTGCACACCGGGGCTTGCCATCATCTGCGGCACGCGAGCGATATCGTCGCCAATCAGGTTCTCCATCACGACATCCGCATAGCGCTTGCCATCGCCAAGCGGCAGGCCCGCCACCGCGCGGATGTGTTGCTCGAACTGGTCGACGGCGCATCCCGCCTGCGTCCAATGCCCCGAGTTGTGGACCCGCGGCGCGATCTCATTGACGATCAGGCCGTCCGGCGTGACAAACAGCTCGACCCCCAGGACGCCGACATAGTCGAGCGCGTTGGCGATCCGCGCCGCGACCAGAACCGCATCGGTCGTCACCTTGCCGGGAAGTCCGCAGGGCACGGTGGTGGTGCGCAGGATGCCGCTTTCATGGACATTCAGGCCGGGATCGAAGGCCGAAACCTGCCCGTCGGAACCGCGCGCGATGATGACGCTGATCTCGGCAGAAAAGTTTACGAACCCCTCCAGAACCGAGGGCGCGCCCGTCCATTCCGTCGGCCCGTCCCCAATGCGCACCTGCCCCTTGCCGTCATAGCCCATACGGCGGGTCTTGAGGATCGAGGGGCGCCCGACCGCACCGATCGCTTCGGGCAGCGCCGCTGCGTCGGGAACATCGGCGAACGGGGCAGTGGCCAGCCCGATCTCGTTCAGGAATGTCTTCTCGGTCAGGCGGTCCTGCGACACGGCAAGCGCCCGACGACTGGGCCGGATCGGGCGCAGGCTCTCCAGCAGGTCCAGCGCCGACGTCGGCACGTTCTCGAATTCGTAGGTGATGACGTCGACGCTTTCCGCAAAAGCGCGCAGTGCACCTTCGTCCTCGTAGGGGGCCGTCGTTAGCCGCCATGCGACGTCACCAGCCGGCGCGGCGCCGGGCTCATAGATGTGGCAGCGCAGGCCAAGGCGGCTTGCCGCGACCGACAACATGCGGCCCAGCTGGCCGCCACCCAGGATACCGATGGTGCGGATCTCAGTCATCGGACGGCTCCTCCGGGATGGATGCGGACAGCGCCAAGCGCCAGCTATCCAGGCGTTGCGCAAGCGCGTCGTCCGAAATGGCAAGAATGCTCGCGGCCATTAGCCCGGCATTCGCCGCGCCTGCAGATCCGATGGCCATGGTGGCGACCGGATACCCCTTCGGCATCTGCAGGATCGAATAAAGGGAGTCGACCCCCGACAGGGCCCGCGTCTGGACCGGCACGCCGATGACGGGGACGCGCGTCTTCGACGCCATCATGCCCGGCAGGTGCGCCGCCCCTCCGGCCCCGGCGATGATGACCTTCAGGCCGCGCAACACGGCTGTTTTGCCGTAGTCCCACAGTCGGTCGGGGGTGCGGTGGGCGCTGACGATGCGCGCCTCGTACCCGATGCCCAGTTCGTCCAAAATGGCGGCCGCTTCCCGCATGGTCGGCCAGTCGGACTGGCTGCCCATGATGATCCCTACCGGTCTGTCCATCGTGTCCGTTGTCCCCCGTGGCTGTCCATGCGCGCGTGTCGCATAACGCGACGCGGCTTTGCCCGCAATCAGGCGATGATGTCGGGGGTCAGTTCATCCTCGAGCCGGGCGATGCGGTCCTTGAGCACCAGCTTTTGCTTCTTCAGCCGCTGAAGCGCGAGGGACGAGGTCAGTTGATCGTCCTGCATGGCCGCGATCGCCTCGTCCAGCTGCCGATGCTCGGCTCTCAGGGCGTCGAGGCGGGCACGGGAGATCTCATCGTAATTCATCGAGTGCTGCATGATCTTCGGCTTGCTCTGGCGAATGGCTGGGCTTCTGAATCTATAGCGCCAGTCCGCCACGGTGTTAACAGGATCATTCAGGGATCGGCAGTATGACGACGCAAAAAGGGGCCACCGTGGCCCCTTTTCCATGTCAGTTGTTCGTCAGGCCCGGCGGCGGCCCGCCAAGGCCCAGTCCCATCCCGCCGGAGGGCGCCGGTGCCGCGGCATCGGCCGGAGCCCCAGGCGCGGCGGGCGTCGGCTGCGGCGCGAAGGGCGACCCCCCCAGCCCGCCCAGGCCACCGAATCCTCCCTGGCTGTCGCCGCCAAGGCCGCCACCCAATCCGCCCCCGTTCATCGGGATCTGTATCTGGATGTTCGAAGTATCCACGACCGGGCCCTTATAGTGCATGACCATGCCAGGAAAGACGATCACAGCCGCGATCATTAGGATTTGCAGGCCCACGAAGGGTGCGGCGCCGCGATAAATGTCCAGCGTCCGGATCGGGTCCATCATGCGACCGGTGACCTTGTCGCGGTAGGGCTTTTGCGGCGCTACCGACCGCAGGTAGAACAGCGCGAATCCTACAGGCGGCGTCAGGAAGGACGTCTGCATCGTCACTGCCAGGATCACCCCGAACCAGACCAGGTCGATCTCGAGCGCGGTGGCGGCGGGCACCAGCAGCGGCACGATCACGAAGGCCAGCTCGAAGAAGTCAAGGAAGAAGGCCAGGAAGAAGATGATGGCACAGACCGCGACCAGGAAACCGTACTCGCCGCCGGGCAGCGCCGTCAGCAGATCGCGCACCCAGACATGGCCGTTGATCGAGTAGTAGGTCAGCGAGAAGACCGTCGCGCCGATCAGGATGAACATCACGAAGGCCGACAGCCGCACCGTGGACAGCAACGCCTGGTTCACGACGTCGTAGCTGAGCCGCCGCTTGATGCCTGCCAGGATCAGCGCGCCCATCGCCCCCATGGCCCCACCCTCGGTCGGGGTTGCGATACCCAGGAAGATCGTGCCCAGCACAAGGAAGACCAGTGCCAGCGGCGGGATCATCACGATGATCACCTCTCGGGTCATCGGCGACATCACGTTCAGTTTCAGCCCGCGGTCGATCACCGCCAGCATCAGCATGATCAGCACTGTCAGCGCGCCGGCCCAGATGGCACTGTCGTCGCCGACCGACGCCGCCAGCCACCGTTCGGCCAGCCAATAGATGCCGGCGGCGGCGATCACCGCGAGCAGCAGCGAGATGCCGCCCGAGCCGAGAGGGCGCGCCTCGATCGGCAGCGCCGGCATCGCGCGCGGACGCAGCACCGACAAGACCAGGACATAGATCATGTAGATGCCCGTCAGCGCCAGCGCAGGCACCATCGCTGCGGTGTACATGTCCCCGACCGAGCGGCCGAGCTGGTCCGCCAGCACGATCAGCACCAGCGAGGGCGGGATGATCTGCGCCAGCGTTCCCGATGCCGTAATGACCCCAGCCGCCAGCCGCTTGTCATAGCCATAGCGCATCATGATCGGCAGCGAGATAAGCCCCATCGAGATCACCGAGGCCGCGACAACACCGGTCGTCGCCGCCAGCAGCGCCCCCACAAGGATCACCGCGTAGGCCAGCCCGCCGCGGACCGGCCCGAACAGCTGACCGATGGTGTCCAGCAACTCCTCGGCCATGCGCGAACGTTCAAGGACGATCCCCATGAAGGTAAAGAACGGAATGGCCAGCAGTGTGTCGTTGCGCATGACGCCGAAGACCCGGTCGCCCAGTGCCCCCAGGAGGTTCCAGCCCAGGTTCACCTGGTCCGACAGAGGCGTCAGGAAGACGCCGAAGAAGAAGAACAGCAGGCCATTGGCCGCCAGCGCAAAGGCAATCGGATAGCCGAACAGCAGGAAGACGACCATCGAGAAGAACATGATGGGCGCAAGGTTGTGGGCGATAAGGTCGATCACGCGCGATTCTCCGGATCCGGGCGGCGAAGGTCATCCACCGGGTCCTGTTCAAAACCGGGGGTCATCAGGGCCGCCTCTCTGTGGCCGGCCTCGTGGGGTTCGGCGTGGCTGACGGGGTCGGGGATGATGCCGCGCATGACGGCAATCTTCTTGATCAGCTCGGAAATGCCCTGCACGAACAGCAGCGTGAAGCCGGCCGCCAGGATTGCCCGCGCCGGCCACAGCGGCAGGCCGCCCGCGTTCATCGAGATCTCTCCGTTGGACCAGGCACGCGTGAAGGCGGGCCAAGTCAGGTAGAGCATGATCGAGGTGAAGGGCAGCAGGAACAGAAGCGTGCCGATCAGGTCGATCCAGTGCTGCACCCGGCGCGACCAGCGGCCATAGATGATGTCGATGCGAATGTGTTCGTTTGTCAGCAGCGTATATGCCGCCGCCAGCATGAAGGCGCCACCATAGAGGTACCACTGAAGCTCGAGCCAGGCGTTCGAGGAGATGCTGAACACCTTGCGGACCACGGCATTGACCGAACTGACCACGATTGCCAGAAGGATCAGCCATGCGACGCCGCGGCCGATGACGGTATTGACGCGGTCGATCCCGCGCGACAGGGCCAGAAGGCCGCCCATGGTAATCCCCTCCCTCAAGGCGCGGCCCGCCCCCTCCGGGTGGACGACCGGTTTGCCCGGTCCTTCTGCGCACGCTGGCGGTATGGGGCATTGCAACCCACCCGGTCAAGCCGTTCCCACCGGCTGACGCTAGGTCAGAAGCGCCAGCGCAACCAGTGCCGCGGTTTCGGACAAAAGCGTCGCAGCCCCGAGCACGTCGCCCGTCTGCCCGCCCAGAAGCCGGGCGGCGCGGCGCCACACGAAGAGGCCTGCCACAGCCACGGCCAGCGCCCCGGCCAACGCCTGCGCCGGGCCAGAGAACAGCATTGCTGCGGCAATGCCGATCACCCCGGCAGTGGCGACATTGCCCAGCGAAGGTCGTCCCGCTCCCTGCCCCAGACCGTCATGCCGCGCCGGGGGAAGCGCCCGCATCAGCACCACCGGCGCGACCCGCGCCAGCGCGACCGCAGCCACAAGCTGGGACGGCGTCAGGACGCCAAGGGACAGGATGCGCAGCGCCGTGGTGCAGATCAGCGCCATGGCGCCAAAGCTGCCGATGGTGGAATCGCGCATGATCCGCAGCCTGTCCGCCAGGTCGCGGCCGCCGCCTGCATCGGCGAAGTCCGCCAGCGCATCCTCGTGCAGCGCACCGGTCAGCCATACCAGTGACGAAACCGAAAGCGCCGCCGGCAGAAGGCCCTGTCCGAACAGCCAGAGCGGCAGAGAGGCCAGCACCGCAAGAACGATACCAGCGACCGGAAAGGCCCAAGCCGCATCGGACAGCGGCAACACCCGCGGCGGCAGGAGGCGCCCCACCGGCAGCCGGCTGAGGAAGACCAGCGCCAGCAGGACGTGGTGCCACCTAGCCAATGCCTGCCTCGGCAAAGGTGGCCATGCCGTTGTGGCATTCCAGCGCCGCCCGCAGGATCATCAGGGCCAAGGCGGCGCCAGATCCTTCGCCCAGCCGCATCTCCAGTGACAGCACCGGCGCCATGTTCAGGGCCGCGATCAGGCGGCGGTGCCCCCGCTCGGCGCTTTCGTGGCCGATCAGGCAATGGGTCAGCGCCTCGGGGTCGTCGCGTGTCAGCACCGCGGCCGCGGCCGTGCAGATGAACCCGTCCAGCAGCACCGGGATGCGAAGCTCTCGCGCCCGGAGGATCGCCCCGCAGATCGCCGCCTGTTCGCGGCCGCCAAAAGCGGCCAGCGTGTCCACCGTTCCAACCGGCTGGTGACGCGCCAGCCCCTCGGCGACGACCCAGATTTTTGCCGCAAGCATGTCGGCGGCGGCGCCCGTGCCCTGGCCGACCCAGTCCTCGGCCGGGCCGCCGAAAATCGCAGCCGCCAGCGCCGCCGAGGTCGTCGAGTTGCCGATCCCCATCTCTCCCAGCAGGAGGACGTGGGCTTCGGGATCGACGGCCCCGGCACCCTTGGCCATGGCCTCCATGACCTCGGCCTGGGTCATGGCGGGGCCTTGGGTAAAGTCGGCCGTCGGTCGATCCAGGTCCAAGGCGATCACCGAGAGTTCGGCACCGGCGGCGCGGCAGAGCTGGTTGATCGCCGCGCCCCCCGCATCGAAATTGCGAACCATCGCTGCCGTCACCTCGGGCGGGAACGGCGTGATGCCCTGCGCGACGACGCCATGATTTCCGGCGAATACCAGCGCCTGCGCACGGTTCAGCCGCGGGCGGTCGGTCCCCTGCCAGCCCGCCATGAAGATCGCCAGATCCTCGAGCCGCCCAAGCGAACCCTGCGGCTTCGTCAGCTGTGCCTGGCGCGCACGCGCCGCTTCGGCGGCCTGTTCGTCAAAGTCCCTCATCGATCGCCTCTCGGGATGGTTTCAGACGCAGCGGCTGGCCGCTGACCGCCATCCACACCTCGTGAGCGGCGGCGGCGACGGCCTGATTCATTCGTCCGTGATCGTCGCGGAACCTTCGTGCCAGCGCGTTATCAGGAACGATCCCTTGCCCAAGCTCATTCGTCACAAGGACGACAGGACAGGATTGTTGACGTAACGTCGCGACAAGGACCTCAAGATCGGCGTTTCCCATGCAGTTCGACAGCCACAGCGTCAGGCAATCGACCAGCCGGATGCCCTGTCCGTCGGTGTCCCGCAGGACGCCGGCAAGGTCTACCGGCTCTTCCACTGTTTTCCAGCTTTCGCCACGATCCCGCTGATGTTGCGAAATTCTGTCGCGCATCTCACCGTCGCGCGCTTCGGCCGTGGCGATGTAAATGCGGGGGCCGGGGTGTCGCAGGACCAGCCGTTCGGCCAGCGCCGATTTGCCTGACCGTGCGCCACCGGTCACAAGGATGATCTGTCCGTCTGCCATCATGCGCGCCTGTTTTCCACAGGGCGGGCCGCTTGGGAAGCGTCAATCGCGGGGTTGCCCATCGTGCAAGTTTGCGTAACCTCGCCCAATTCCGGCGCAGATGGCGCCGTCCACAACCTGAAGGAGCCAGGATGACCCGCTTTCTTGCATCCACTGCCCTTGCCGCCCTGCTGGCCTTCCCCGCCCACGCCGTCCAGCCGGCCGAGGGAGAGACACTGGCCGAAAATCAGACCTACACCTATTGGCTGCTGGACGCGATCAAGTCGCTGGACCCGGCCAAGAACACCGACGTCGAAGGATCTGACGCGCTGCGCCAGCTGTTCGAGGGCCTGCTGATCGAGGATGCCCAGGGCAACATGATCCCCGGCGTGGCCGAAAGCCACGAGGTCAGCGACGACGGCCTGACCTACACCTTCCACCTGCGCGACGCGAACTGGTCGAACGGCGAACCCGTCACGGCCGGCGACTTCGTCTATGCTTGGCAGCGCGTCGTGACGCCTGCGACCGCGTCGGAATACGCCTGGTACATGGAGCTGATGAACGTCGCCAACGCCAGCCAAATTATCGCCGGCGAGATGGAGCCCGACCAGCTGGGCGTGCGCGCCATCGACGACAAGACGCTGGAAGTGACGCTGACCGAGCCTACGCCCTATTTCCTCAGCACGCTGTCGCACACCACCGCCTATCCCGTGCCGCAGTCGGTCGTGGAAGAGCATGGCGATGCCTGGGTCCAGCCCGAGAACCTCGTCGGCAACGGCGCCTATACCCTGGCCAGCCACAATCTGGGCGTCGACATCGTTTTCGAGAAGAACCCGGAATATTGGGACGCCGACAACGTCGTCATGCAGACGGTCCGGGGCGTCACGGTGAACGACAACAACGTCGCCCTGACCCGTTATCAGGCCGGCGAACTGGACCGCGTCCAGATCCCCGCGGGCCAGTATCCGCGCCTCGAACAGGAATTGCCCGAAGAGGCGACGTCGGTTCCCTACGGCTGCTCCTATGCCTATGTCTTCAACTTGTCCGACAAGGGCCCGGAGGTCCTCAAGGACAACCGCGTCCGCGAGGCGATGGCCCTGTCGCTGAACCGCGACGTGATCGTCGACCAGATCCTGCAGGGCGGGCAAGAGCCTGCCTACACTTGGTCCCACTGGGCCATCAACGGATTCGCCGCGCCCGAAGGCGGCATGGCCGAGATGAGCCAGGAAGAGCGCAACGAGCGCGCCCGCGAACTGCTGGCGGAAGCCGGCTATGGCCCCGACAACCCTGTCCGGCTGCAGCTGCAGTACAACACCGATGAAAACCACCGCCTTCTGGCAATTGCCGCGCAGCAGTTCTGGCGCCCCCTGGGCATCGAGATCGAGCTGAACAACGTCGAATGGAAGGTCCACACCGACCGCCTGCAGAACCAGGACTTCGAGGTCGCGCGCTATGCATGGTGCGCCGACTACAACGAGGCCTCGACCTTCCTCGACTGGTTCCGCACCGAGGGCTATAACAGCGGCAAGTGGTCGAACGAGGAATATGACCAGCTTCTGGCCCAGGCCGCGACGGCCGAAGACACGACACCGATCTATCAGCGGGCCGAGGCGATCCTGGACGAGGAAAATCCCGCCGTCTTCGTCTATCACTATGCCAAGGTCGACATGATCAACCCGGCAATCAAGGGCCTCCCGCGTGAGAACCTGCTGAACACCTGGTATGCCAAGGACCTGTATCGCACCGCCGAATAACCGGCATCCGCGACATGTTCCGGCCGGGGCGGCGTTTCCGCCCCGGCCGTTCCGTTTCAACCCGCAGGAAAGGCCTTGGCTTTGTTCGCATTCGTCCTGCGACGACTGGCGGTGGCGATTCCCACGCTGCTTTTGCTGATCGTCTTCTCTTTCACGCTGATGCACCTGGCGCCTGGCGGCCCGTTCACGGGCGAGCGCGCCCTGCCCCCGCAGGTGCTGGCCAACCTTGAGGCGCAGTACGGCCTCAACGACCCCTTGTGGCTGCAGATCTGGAACTACCTGGTCGGCATCGTCCTGCATTTCGACTTCGGTCCCAGCTTTGTCTATCCCGACCGCACGGTGAACCAGCTGATCGCCGCCGGCTTCCCGGTCACGCTGACCTATGGCGCGCTGTCCTTCGCGGCCGCCGTGATCTTCGGCGTCTCGCTTGGCGCCATCGCCGCGATCCGTCACAACAGCTGGGTCGACTATCTGGCCGTGGGCGTGTCCATCGGGGCGCAGGTACTGCCGAACTTCGTCATGGCACCGCTGCTGGTGCTGGTCTTCACGCTCTGGTACGGACTTCTGCCCGGCGGCGGATGGAGCTTCGAGGACCCGTCATTCTGGATCATGCCGGTGATCGCGCTGGCCACCAGCTATATGGCGTCGATCGCGCGCATCACCCGGTCGTCCATGCTGGAGGTCCTGGGCTCGAACCACATCCGCACCGCCCGTGCCAAGGGGATGCCCGAACATCGCGTCATCCTGCGCCATGCCCTGAAGCCCGCGATGCTGCCGGTCATCAGCTATCTGGGCCCTGTCTTCGTATCGATGATCACCGGATCGGTGGTGATCGACATCTATTTCTCGACCGGGGGGATCGGGAAGGCCTTCGTGGACAGCGCCTTGAACCGCGACTATGCCGTGATGATGGGCGTCACCATCCTGGTGGGCGCGCTGACCATCCTCTTCAACCTTATCGTCGACGTGCTCTATGCATGGATCGACCCCAAGATCAGGTACTAGGTCATGGTCATCGATCAATCGAAGATGCAGTCCCTGTCGGATCGGCTGGTGCAGGACGAGGTCAAGGGCCGCAGCCCATGGGCCGACGCGCGCCGCCGCTTCTGGAAGAACAAGGCGGCCATGACGGGCCTGACGATCCTGGTGCTGGTGGTGATCTTCGCGATCATCGGCGGCCGGTTCGCGCAGTGGTCGAACGAGGAGCTGGATTTCAGCGTCATGGGGCAGGTCGCGCAGATGGGCCAGCCCTCGCTGCAGAACGGTCATTATTTCGGCACCGACAATCTTGGCCGCGACCTTTATGCGCGCGTCGTGCAGGGCACGCAGGTCAGTCTGATGGTCGGAATCGTCGGCGCAGCCATCGCGGTAATCGTCGGCACGCTCTATGGCGCGACGGCAGGCTATGTCGGCGGGCGCACGGACCAGCTGATGATGCGAACCGTCGATATCCTGATGTCGATCCCCTACATGTTCGTCCTCATCCTGCTGCTGGTGATGTTCGGTCGGTCCATGTCGATGCTGTTCCTGGGCATCGGCCTGATCAGCTGGCTGGACATGAGCCGCATCGTCCGTGGCCAGACCCTGTCCCTGAAGAACCGCGAGTTCATCGAGGCTGCGCGCGCCACCGGCGTTCCCGCATGGCGCATCATCATCCGCCATATCGTGCCGAACCTGCTGGGCGTCGTGGCCGTCTATGCGACGCTTCTGGTGCCGCTGATGATCCTGACCGAAAGCTTCATCAGCTTCCTTGGCCTAGGGGTTCAGGAACCGTTGACCAGCTGGGGCGCGCTGATCTCCGAAGGCGCTGGCACGATGAACTACGGCACGCTCTGGCAGCTCTTGTTCCCGCTGTTCTTCTTCGTCATCACCCTGTTCGGGTTCTTCTTCGTGGGCGACGGCCTGCGCGATGCGCTCGACCCGAAGGAGCGCTGACATGGCCCTTCTCGAACTTCGCGACCTCTCGGTCCGCTTCCAGACCAACGACGCAGAGGTCCGCGCCGTCAACGACGTCAACCTGACCGTCGAGGCCGGCGAGACCCTTGGCATCGTCGGCGAATCCGGCAGCGGAAAATCGCAGCTGTCCTTCGCGATCATGGGCCTTCTGGCGCGCAACGGTCGCGCCAGCGGCCGGGTCATCTTCGACGGGCAGGACATCCTGAATGCCCCGCCGAAGGTCCTCAACCGCATTCGGGCCGAACAGATCGCGATGATCTTCCAGGACCCGATGACGTCGCTGAACCCCTATATGCGGGTTTCGGACCAGATGGCCGAGGTGCTGACGCTGCACAAGGGCCTGTCCAAGCGCGATGCGGTCGCACAGGCGGTGCAGATGCTGGACGCGGTCAAGATCCCCGACGCCAAGGGACGAGTACGCCTTTACCCGCACGAGTTCTCGGGCGGGATGCGCCAGCGCGTGATGATCGCGATGGCCCTCCTCTGCCGGCCGAAGCTGCTGATCGCAGACGAGCCGACCACGGCGCTGGACGTGACCGTGCAGGCGCAGATCATGCAGCTTCTGTCGGACCTGCGCCGCGACTTCGGCATGGCGATGATCCTGATCACCCACGATCTGGGCGTCGTCGCCGGATCGTGCGAGCGGGTGGCGGTCATGTATGGCGGCCGCATCCGCGAGACGGGCCCCGTGGGGCCCGTTTTCGCCGAGCCCGCGCTGCCCTATACGCAGGGCCTTCTCGACGCAATCCCCCGCGTCGATCAGAATGACGAGGAGCTGCGCGCGATCCCCGGCCAGCCGCCGAACATGAGCCGCCCGCCCGCCGGCTGCGCCTTCGCCCCGCGTTGCGCCTATCGCCGTGACATCTGCGAGACCGTCGACCCGCCGCTGGAGGGGTTCGCACCCGGCCGCGCCCGCGCCTGCCATGCCCCGCTGCAGGATGTCCTTGCCCGGCGCATGACGGCCGCTCCCGGTCCTCTTGGCGCTGACGAGGTCGAAGGTACGCCGGAGACTGTCGCGATCCCGCGCGCAGCCATCGCCGGAGCCGGCGCTGCCGGCACCCCAAGCGCCCCCAGCAAGGAGGGACAATGAGCGATCTTCTGAACGTCACCGACCTGCGTGTCACCTTCCCCATCCGCCGCCAGGGCGCGATGCCATGGGCCAAGCCCGACCAGCTGCGCGCGGTGAACGGCGTCGACTTCACCCTGCGACCGGGCGAGACGCTCGGCGTCGTCGGCGAATCCGGCTGCGGCAAGTCCACCTTGGCCCGCGCGCTGATCGGGCTCGTGCCGGCCACGGGAAAGGCCGAATGGATCGACGGCAAGGACCTTCTTGCGCTGACCCCCGGCCAGATGATGGCCTATCGCAGCGACATCCAGATGGTCTTCCAGGACCCGCTGGCCAGCCTGAATCCGCGCATGACCGTCGGCCAGATCATCGCCGAGCCTCTGACCACCCACCGCCCCGACCTTGGCCGCGCCGAAGTCAAGGACCGGGTGCGCGCGATGATGGACAAGGTTGGCCTGCTGCCGAACCAGATCAACCGCTATCCGCACGAATTCAGCGGCGGACAGTGTCAGCGCATCGGTATCGCCCGCGCCCTGATCGTCGAGCCTCGGCTGATCATCTGCGACGAACCGGTCAGTGCGCTGGACGTGTCCATCCAGGCGCAGGTCATCAA
>JAYZBS010000115.1:0-3032 GCA_036338635.1 Pseudomonadota bacterium
CCCGGCGAAGGCGGGGCCTTCATCGCCGAGGGCAACACCCGCCCCGGCGGCAAGCTGCCGCTGAACACCAACGGCGGCGGCCTAAGCTACATGCATTCGGGCATGTACGGGATGTACGCGTTGCAGGAAAGCATGCGGCAGATGCGCGGCGTCTCGCCGGCGCAGATCGACAATGCCAAGCTTTCCGTGGTGCATGGGGTCGGGGGCATGTTCAGCGCCGCCGCGACCGTGGTACTGACCACCGAGGACCAGTGGTAGGCCGGGACCGGCCACCACACGAAACGGTCTAAGGATAAGGCCAAATCTCAAGGGGAGGGGACGCATGGCAGGGGCACTTGCTGGGCTAAGGGTATTGGACCTGACGGATCACCGTGGCCTGTTGGCCGGGCGCATGCTCGGCCTGATGGGCGCGGACGTGCTGGCGATCGAGCCTCCGGGCGGCGGTGCCGCGCGGAGGGAGCCTCCCTTCGATACCGAGGGCGGGTCGCTTTACTGGCAGACCTACGGCACCGGACGGTCGTCGTTGATCCTGGATCGCGCAACGGAAGAGGCGCGGCTGATGGATCTGATCGCCCTGGCCGACGTGGTGCTGGAATGCGGCACGCCGGGCCGCGATCCCTTCCTGGACACCGACGCGCTGCTGGCGCGGAACCCGGGCGTGATCCACGCGATCATGACCCCCTTTGGCCTGACGGGCCCGGGGGCGGGGCGGGCCTCGTCTGACCTGACGCTCTGGGCGGCGGGCGGACCGCTGAACCCGACGGAATCCCAGGCCGGCGTGCCGACGCGCCTGTCCCTGCCGCAGGCCTGGCACCACGCGGCGGCCGATGCGCTGTGTGGCGTCATGGTCGCGCTGGAAGCGCGGCGGCGCGGCGGCAAGGGCCAGCAGGTGGTCAGCAACGCCCAGGCCTCGGCCACGCAATGCACCCTGTCGCTGTCCATGGCCGCCGTCATCGGCCACCCGAACTATGTCTTCCGGGCCGAGGTGAAGTCGAAGAAGAAAAAGGAACTGGACCTCTCGGGGTCCGGGTCGCGCACGCAGCGGTCGAAATGGCCGGTCCAGGACGGGTTGGTCGAGATGCACCTGGCGCTTGGCCCCGCCGCCGGTCGGTTCACCAACAACCTGTTCAAGTACCTCGACAGCATCGGGGTCGTGTCGAAGAAATTCGTCGAATGGGACTGGATCACCCTGCCACCCCGGATCGAAAACGACGAGATCAGCGAAGACGAGATGGAGCAGGCCCGCACCGAGGTCGCCGCCTGGTTCGCCACGATCACCAAGCGAGACGCGGTCGAGCTGGCGCTAGAGCATCGCCTGATGCTGGCCCCGATCTTTGACGCGGGCGATCTGCTGGACAGCCCCCATGCCGCCGCGCGCGGATTCTTTGACGAGGTCGGCGCACTGAAGCTGCCCGGCAAGCTGGCGCTTGGCTGGGACGAAGGCTTCGTGGCCCCCGCGCCGGCCCCAGGTCCGGGCGAAGGCGGCGACGCCATGGTCACCGCCTGGAGCCAGCCGCGCGAGATGCAGCCCTTTGCCCCGGCCGAAGTCCCTGCGCAGGTCGCGAAACCTCTGGATCAGATCAAGGTGCTGGACCTGTCCTGGGTGGTTGCCGGCCCGATGATCGGCCGCAACCTGGCCGATTTTGGCGCGCAGGTCATCCGCATCGAAAGCGTAAAAAAGCCCGAGGTCGCCCGTCTGACCGGCCCATTCCCGGGCGGCGAAAGGAACCTGAACAAATCCGGCCTGTACGAGAACTGCAACGCCGGGAAGCTGGGGGTGACCCTGGACATGGGCACCGAGGATGCCAAGCAGATCGTGCGCGATCTGGCGGCCAGGGTCGACGTGGTCGTGGAAAGCTTTGCCCCCGGCCAGATGGACAAATGGGGCCTGGGATACGAGGTCCTGTCGCAGGAGAACCCGGGCCTTGTCATGGTCTCGACCTGCCTGATGGGGCAATCGGGGCCGTGGTCGTCGCTGGCGGGCTTCGGCAATATCGGCGCGGCCATGTCGGGGCTGCAGATCCTTGCGGGCCGCGAAGGTGCGGATCCCATTGGGCCTTATGGTCCATATACCGATTTCGTCGCCCCGCGCCTGGCGCTGCCGGTTCTGCTGGCCGCGCTTGAGGATCGGCGCAAGACGGGGCAGGGGCGCAAGCTGGACATCAGCCAGGCCGAGGCCGGCATGCAGTTCATCGCCGAGGCCTTCGCCCAGGCCTCAGCCACGGGAACCTCGCCTGTTGCGCGGGGCAACCGGGATGCGAGTTGCGTGCCGAACGAATGCTATCGCTGCGCCGCTCCGGAAGGCGACAGCGCCTGGATCGCCATCAGTGTCAGCGACGATGCCGCCTGGCGCGCGCTGCGCGAGGTGACCGGGCTGGCGGTGCTGGCCGACCCGGGGCTGGAACGCCTTGAGGGCCGCATCGCACAGGAACGGATGATCGACAGTGCCCTCGCGGACTGGTGCCAGGGCCGTGACGCGGCTGAGCTCGCTGCGCTGTTGCAGGACGCCGGGGTGGCCGCCGCCGTGGCCGCAACGCCTGCCGATCTGGCCGCGGATGCTCAGCTGGCGCATTGGGGTCATTTTGAAACCCGCCCCCGCACCGACGGCACGCCCGCGCATCACGAAAGCTGTCGTTTCCAGCTAAGCCTGACCCCCGCCGAGGTGCGCGTCGCCGCGCCCGAATATGGCCGTGACACGGACCTGGTGCTGCGCGACTGGCTGGGGCTGGATGACGCGCGGATTGCGGAATTGCGCGAGGCTGGTGCGCTGACCTGATGGGGTTGGCTTGGCGGGGTGTTCCTGCTGGTCTGGCGAGTTTTCCCTTGGCTCTTTGGCGTAGGCGCTTAGTCGTCTGCCTCTTCTTGCCACGCTGAGAATTTGTCCCGCCCGGCGGCACGCCGGGCCGCGCCGTCCCCCCCCCCCGGGGCGGCGCGTTTGGGGCCACCCCCCGCGACGGCGCGGCCCGTGGTGCTGTCCTCCGCGGGGTGGGCCGCCGCCGCAGGCGGGATGTGCCCCCGGGGTCCGCCCCGGG
>JAYZBS010000116.1:0-12132 GCA_036338635.1 Pseudomonadota bacterium
CGCCATCAGCTGGTCCTGCGGCACAACGCCCATCTTCACAAGGTTGTCCAGAAGCCCGTTGATCCCCGAGAAGGTCCCGATGATCGAACCGGCCGGCTTGCTGGGGTCGTTGCCAAAGGTCAGGCTGCCGCTGACATCT
Organism: Pseudomonadota bacterium; assembly: GCA_036338635.1. Classification (GTDB taxonomy): domain Bacteria; phylum Pseudomonadota; class Alphaproteobacteria; order Rhodobacterales; family Rhodobacteraceae; genus Paracoccus. The sequence goes on from JAYZBS010000116.1 coordinate 140, forward strand.
GCGCTGGCACCAAGCGTGTCCAGCGAGATGTCGTTGATCGTCAGGCTGCGCGGCTGGAAGGGCATCTGATCTTGGGCGCTGCCGTCGTCAGGCGTCGGTGCGGCATCCGGTGCGGGCATCGCTTCGGGGTCCAGCAGGTCGCGGGACAGGACCGCCTGTCCCGCGACGTCGATGACCAGGTTGGCAGGCTCTCGCGGCAGCGTCGACTGCGGGTCGAGGCTCTGCCACAGTGCGTCGTCCAGCGTCAGCCCCTCAAGGACATAGGACAGCGCGAAGGGTTGTTCTTCGTCGGACGCGGTAACCGGGATCTGCAGCCCGAAGGAATTGCGCTCGGCCCCATAGGCCAGCGGGAACGGCATGTCGTCCGAGGTGATGCGGGTGGTCATCCCGGTGGTGGTGCCGCTGTAGGACATGCCTTCGTCCGACATCGCCACCGACAATTCGCCAGTCTCCGCGCCGATGCTGCCTTCGGCATCCTCGACGCTGCCATCCTCGTCCGTGACGCTGGACTGGAAGTCGATGGACAGTGTGCCCATACCGATGGTGCTGTCGGCGTCGAAGCCCGCCCGCAGCGCTGCGGCTGGATCGTCGCCGAATTCGGCGCTGCCGTCCGGAAAGATGGTCGACCCTGCGACGGACAGGTCGGCGATGCGGATCGTGGCGGCAAAGCTGTCGGTCCCCGTTCCGTCCGGCGCATCGGGCGAGGGGCCGGTGGCGTCGATCTCGGCCTGCAGGCTGTCGGCGGTGGCGTCGAGGGTGTTGCGGACCCCGCCCTCGGCGGTGCGTTCCGTGGTTTGCGTGCCCTGCACATCTGTCAGCGCCAGCGTGACGGGCGTCTGGTTCACGTCGTCCAGCGCCTGGCCGGTCATGGTCACGGTGGGGATGCTGTAGCGGTGCTGCATCTCCTCGGGCGTGCCCGAGGTGACGACCTCATTTCCGGGCAGGTCGACAGACATCGTGAAACCGACATCCTCGCCCTCGGGCGTGGTGTTGCGCGCTTCGAGCGTCATCGGCCCCTCGACGACCGAGCGGACGTCGCCGCCGCCGGTCTGCGACATCTCCAGCCGCGGCACGACGAACAGGAACCGGCCATCATCGTTTTCGGCGTTGGTCACCCTGATGTCCGACAGCGTCAGGTTGTCGCCGGCCGCATCCTGGGACCCGACCTCGACCTGATAGCCCATGTTCTCATAGCTCTGGCGGAAGGTTTCCCAGACCTGGGCCGGAGTAACCTCGGCCAGGATCGGTCCGGCACCCAGAACCAGTGCAAGACCCGAGGTCGCAAGGGGACGAAACATGGCGGATACCTTTCGCAAACCAGACTTCCGTGGGATTCCTGCCACAGTGCCGGCGAAAGGGAAAGGGAACAAGTCGTGATCGCCAGACCCCTTGAACCTGTGTGGTCGCCATTGGCCGAGCGCCTTTTTCCGGTCCCGCCGCCCGTGGCGCCGGAACGAAGTTCGCGCTCCGTCGTTCGGCCATGGGGAATGTTCCGCGCCGCCGCAGGCGCCCGGCATACCTGTCCTTTTTCGGTGCGCCCGCCTTGCGGACGGCGCTGACCGCCCGCAGTTAAGGGTCACGAACTCAAGGAGATTTCCGATGCGCAAGCTTGCCGCAGCCACCGCCCTGGCGCTGATCGCCGCCCTGCCCGCCGCCGCCGAGACCATCCGCGTGGGCATGTCCGGAGGCTACTTCCCCTTCACCTTCACCCGCGCGGACGAACTGCAAGGCTTCGAGGTGGATTTCCTGAACGCGATCGCCGAGGAAACCGGCGACGAGGTCGAGTTCGTCACCATGTCGTTCTCGGGGCTGATCGGCGCGCTGGAATCGGGGCGCATCGACACCGTCGCCAACCAGATCACCATCACGCCCGACCGCGAGGAGGCGTTCGTCTTTACCCAGCCCTATGTCTATGACGGTGCGCAGGTGGTGGTGAAGGCGGGCAACGAAGCCGAGATCACCGGGCCCGAAAGCCTCAAGGGCCGGTCGGTCGCGGTGAACCTGGGGTCGAACTTCGAGGAGCTGTTGCGCGAACTGCCCTATGCCGACGAGATCGACATCCGCACCTATGAAAGCAACATTGAACAGGACACTGCGCTGGGGCGCGTCGATGCCTTCGTGATGGATCGCGTGTCCTCGGCCCAGGTGATCGCGGAAAGCCCGCTGCCACTGGCCCTGGCCGGACACCCGTTTTCCGAGATCCGCAACGCCCTGCCGTTCCGCGATGACGAACAGGGCCGCGCACTGCGCGATCGCGTCGACGCCGCCATCACCACGCTCAAGGAGAACGGCACCCTGGCCGAGATTTCCGAAAAGTGGTTGAACGCCGACGTCACCAAGCCCGCGACCGAAGCGACCGAATAAGCGATGCGCCCGCTGGACACCGCCTACATGCTGGACCTGGTGCCGGTCATCGCCGGCTATGTGCCGCTGACGCTGTTCATGGCCATCGTGGCCATGATCGCGGCATTGGTGCTGGCGTCGGTGCTGGCCATCGTGCGCGTCCTGCGCGTCCCGATCCTGGACCGGGTCGTGGCGGTGTTCATCAGCTTCTTCCGCGGGACGCCGTTGCTGGTGCAGCTGTTCCTGTTCTACTTCGGCCTGCCGCAGATGGTGCCCGCGATGACGGGCATCAACGGTGTCACCGCCGCGATCATCGGCCTGACGCTGCATTTTTCGGCCTACATGGCCGAGAGCATCCGCGGCGCGATCCTGGGCGTCGACCGCAGCCAGTGGGAGGCCGCAGAATCCATCGGCATGACCCAGGGCCAGCTTCTGCGCCGGATCATCCTGCCGCAGGGGGCGCGGACCGCGGCACCGACTCTGATGAACTATTTCATCGACATGATCAAAAGCACGTCGCTGGCCTTTACCTTGGGCGTGACCGAAATGATGGGCGCCGCGCAGAAGGAAGCGGCCGGCAGTTTCCTCTATCTCGAGGCGTTCCTGGTGGTTGCGATCTTCTACTGGATCATCGTCGAGGTGCTGTCGGTCGGCCAGCGACGCCTTGAGACAAGTCTTGGAAAGGCGGTGGCGCGATGAGTTGCCAGATCGAGATCACCGGGCTGGTCAAGCGCTTCGGCGGCAACACGGTGCTGGACGGCATCGACCTGTGTTTGGAACCTGGCGAGCGTGTGGCGATCATCGGGCCGTCGGGAACTGGCAAGTCGACGCTGCTGCGCTGCCTGAACTTCCTTGACCGCCCTGACCGGGGCGTGATCCGGTTGGGCGACCTGTCAGTCGATGCCGCCCGCGCCAGCCGCGCCGAAATTCTGGCGCTGCGGCGGCGGACGGCCTTCGTTTTCCAGAACTACGCACTCTTTGCCAACAAGACTGCCCGCGGCAACATCATCGAGGGACTGACAACTGTTCGTGGCTGGCCGCAGGATAAGGCTCGCTCGCGTGCCGACGACATCCTGGCGCAGATCGGTCTGGAGGACCGTGGCGACAGCTATCCTGCCGCCATGTCGGGCGGTCAGCAGCAGCGCGTGGGCATCGGGCGGGCCATGGCACTGGACGCCGACCTGATGCTGTTCGACGAACCGACCAGCGCGCTGGACCCCGAATGGGTGGGCGAGGTGCTAGACCTGATTCGACGCATTGCCGACGGACGCCAGACCATGCTGATCGTCACCCACGAGATGCAGTTTGCCCGAGAGATCGCCGACAGGGTTGTCTTCATGGAGGGCGGCCGGATCGTCGAGCAGGGCCCGCCTGCGCAAATCTTCGGTCGTGCGCAGGACGATCGTACGCGGGCTTTCCTGCGGCGCGTCGGTTAGAGACCGGCCGTGCGGTAATACACCTCGGCCTCGCGACCGCCGTCGAAGCCGATGCCCGACGCAATGATGCAGCTCGTCGCCTCGTCACGGGCCGCGACGAGGGTCCAGGTGCCCAACTGGTCGGATCCCCACAGTTCGGTTTCGCCGTCGCTGTCGATGCGGCGTTCGCCGAAGTCGTGGTCCAGCGTCTGCGCGATTTCGGCATCGGCCGCGCAATAGGGCTGATCGTCGATCGCCATGTCCGATAGCGGCATGTCGACGATGTCCTCCATCAGCACGGCGGGCTCGACGCCCTGCATGGCGGACCAGACCTGGATCGGCTGGTGCAGGCGGGTCGCGGCATGGGCCGGTGCCGTAACCAGCAGCGCGACGCTGCCGGCCATTGCAAGGCGAGCGATGCGGTTGGCGATGCAGGTCATGATCAGTCCCCTTCGAAGATTGTCGTCCTCTGTTGCAGGAAAAACGCAGTCGTCGCCCGTAAGGTTCCGCCGCCCTCACATGGCCTTGACGTCGCGTAAGATGTCTGTCGGTGCGTCAGGCCCAATTTCGACAAAGCATCAGCCGCGCCTCCAGCCCTTCCGGGCCCCGATCGAACTCCAGTCGGCCGCCGTGCTGGGCCGCGATGGTCGACACGATCGCCAGCCCCAGTCCGACCCCCGGCGACAGGCCTGTATTGCCGCCTCGCTGGAAAGCGCCGGTCAGGCGTTGAAGGTCCTGCGGCGTCAGGACCGACCCGCGATCCTCGACGGCGATCCAGGCATCGCTGGCATCGCCGTCGACCGTCACCACTGCCTCGCGCCCATATTTCAGCGCGTTGTCGATCAGGTTCGTCACAGCGCGGCGCAGGGCCGTCGGCTGCCCCCGCATCAGGATGGCTGAACTTTCGACCTTGGGGCGGGTGATGGCACGGGCGAACAGGTTTCCCGCGCCGGCCGTCCGGACCGGCGCCGGGCGCAGGGTCACGGCCATGCCCACGTCCTGATAATCCGCCACCACGGCTTCGGCCAGCGAGGTCAGGGACAGCTGCCGGAACGGCTCGGACCCGATCTCGGCGCGAGTGTAGGTCAAGACGCCATCAATCATGGCGGTCATCTCGTCGATGTCGCGCTCCAGCTTCTCGCGCAGGGCAGGGTCCTCGATCAGGGCGCTGCGCAGCCGCAGACGGGTCGCCGGAGTGCCAAGGTCGTGACTGACGCCCGACAGCACCATCGCCCGGTTCTCCAACGCCGCGCGGTCCTGCGCGACATAGGCGTTCACGGCCTCGGCGGTCTGGCGCAACTCATCCACGCCGCCGACGGGCAGGGCGGCGGTCCGCGCCCGGTGATCGCGCAGCGCCGCGGCGAAGGCGGCAAAGGCGGACGAGACCTCGGCCACCCAGCCCAGCAGCAGGGCCAGCGCGCCCACACCCACGGCCCCGGCCAGCAGGCGGCGGTCCGAGGGGCCGGCACCGCATCCCCAGACGGCGTCGCCATCGACCCGCATCCAGGGGCCGGCATCCTGCTGGACGAACAGGCGCGGCTGGCTGCAGAACCGCGCCAGCGTTCTTGTGATCGAGGCCAGTCCCGCGGCCTGACTGCCACCCCCCAGGCTCTGGACCTCGGCCACAGGATAGAGAAGATCGGGCGACTGGATGCGCAGCGACAGCCGGTCGCCACGGGCCAGGTCGGGCCGTCCGCCACCCGTCAGCGTGATCAGCGTCTGCCGCCAACCCGGCGGCAGATCGGGCGCGTCGCGCAGTTGGCTGATCGACAGGCCCTCGGGCAGGGCGCTGCCATTTTCCAGGCTGTCGTGCAGGGCCAGTCCCGCGACATAGGCACGGTCCAGATGCGTCCGCCAGGCCGCATCGCTCTCCATCCACAGCCAGACGGCCATGCCACCCCCCGCCATCGCCAGCGCGACCCACAGGCTGGCCAGGACCCGCAAGGGCAGGCGGTCAGTCACGCATGACCTCGGCCGCGAGGACATAGCCTGTGCCGCGTTCGGTGCGGATCAGGCCTGCATCTGTCTTGTGGCGCAGCCGACCGACTAGAACGTCGATGGCGCGCCCCTCGGCCGCCTCGTCGTCATCCAGAGCGGCGGCAATCTCCTCTCGGGTCAGCGGGATCAGAGGATTGGCCAGGAACACCCGCAGCAGCGCGGTTTCCCGGCCGGACAGCGACACCTGCCAACCCCCCGGCGCCGTCACCTCGTCGCGCCGCGCGTCATAGGTCCAGCCGGCGAAGCGCAGCACGGCATCGCGGCGGCGATGGGCCAGGCTGGGCGCGCGGCCGGCACGGCGCATCACCGCCCGGATGCGGGCCAGCAGCAGGTCCGGGTTGAACGGCTTGGCAATATAGTCGTCGGCGCCCACCTCGTATCCCGCCATGCGCTGGTGGTCCGCCGAGAGCGCGCTGACCATGATGATTGGCACGTCCTGGGCCTGCCGGATCTCGGCGCAGATCGCTACGCCGTCGTCGTCGCCAAGTGACACGTCCAGCAGGATCAGGTCCACGCGCCCGCCCGCCAGCGCCGCCAGCGCGCTTGAACGGCTGCCGGCGGTGGTGACGTGAAAGCCCTGCCGCTGCAGATAGGCGGCCAGCATGGCGGCCATCTCGGCGTCGTCCTCGACCAGCAGCAGTCGGTGCAGGCTCATTGTCATCCTCCGTTCGGGCGGATGTAGCATCGGGGCCGGGGCTTGCGTAACAGTTTGTAACATGACGTCGCGAAATCTGCCGGGCGCATGGCTGCATTGCGTTGCGCAGATGGCGGCGGCTTTGGCATCATCTGGGGATATGCGGATCATCGAATCCGCAAGGGAAAGATCTGGGAGGATCCATGCACATGAAATCCGTTCTGGCGGCTTCGACCGCCGTGATGCTGGCTGGGCCGGTGATGGCCGAGCCCACCGCTGAAGTGCTGCACTGGTGGACCTCGGGCAGCGAGGCGCAGTCGATCGCCGTCCTGCAGGAGCAGTTCAAGGCCGAAGGCGGCACCTGGACCGACATGCCGGTCGCGGGCGGCGGCGGCGACGCCGCGATGACCGCGCTGCGAGCCCGCGTGCTGGCCGGCAATGCCCCGACCGCGGTGCAGCTGAAAGGCCCCGCGATTCAGGAATGGTACGAGGAGACCGGCCTTGCCGACATCTCGTCTGTCGCCGAGGAGAACAACTGGGCCGAGGTCCTGCCCGACCGTATCGCCGAGCACATGAAGTGCGACGGCGAATGGTGCGCGGCGCCGGTGAACGTCCACCGCGTGAACTGGATCTGGGGCAACAAGCAGATCCTGGACGAGCACGGCATCGAGATGCCGACCACCTGGGAGGAATTCAACGCCGCCGCCGAAAAGCTGCAGGCCGCGGGCGTGACGCCTCTGGCCCATGGCGGCCAGAACTGGCAGGACGCGACGATCTTCGAAACCGTCGTCCTTGGCCTGGGCGGGCCGGAATTCTATCAGAAGGCGCTGGTCGACCTGGACCCCGAGGCGCTGACCTCTGACACGATGAAGCAGGTCTTCGACCAGATGCGGACGATCCGCGGCTATGTCGACGACAACTTCTCGGGCCGCGACTGGAACCTGGCGACGGCCATGGTCATGAACGGCGAGGCCGCCTTCCAGATCATGGGTGACTGGGCCAAAGGCGAATTCCTGGCCGCCGGCCAGGAGCCGGGCGTCGATTTCGTCTGCGCGCCGACGCCGGGCGAGGGCTTCCTTTACAACGTCGACAGCTTCGCCTTCTTCGAGCTGGACGGCGAGGAGAAGCAGCAGGGCCAGCAGCTTCTGGCCAAGCTGATCATGGGACCCGAGTTCCAGAAGACCTTCAACCTGAACAAGGGTTCGATTCCGGCACGCAACGACGTGGCGCTGGACGACTTCGACGATTGCGCCAAGCAGTCGGCCGAGGCGATGGCGCAGGGGTCCGAGGACGGCTCGCTGCTGCCCAGCTATGCCCATGGCATGGCGCTGCGCGGCGCACCGGCCGGGGCGATCACCGACGTGGTGACCGCGCATTTCAACAGCGACATGTCGTCCGAGGACGCCGTGCAACAGCTGGCAGACGCCGTCGCGAACGCGATGTAAGGGCGGCGTGACTGGCCCCGCGCCCGGTCGGAAAGGACCAGGGCGCGGGGTTTTTCTTTAGGGGTTTGTCCGAAATGGAATGGCTTGAACGCAACGTGCCCAAGCTGGTCTTGGCGCCGTCCTTCGTGGCGATCCTGGTCTTCGTCTACGGCTTCATCGCCTGGACCGCCTGGATCAGCTTCACGAAATCCCGCCTGATGCCACGATACGAGCTGGACGGCATCGGCCAGTACCAGCGCCTGTTCGACGCGCCCCGCTGGGACGTGGCGATGAACAACCTGTTCATCTTCGGCGGACTGTTCATCGTGATCTCGATGGTGATCGGCCTGGCGCTGGCGATCTTCCTGGACCAGAAGATCCGGGCCGAGGGCGTGCTGCGCACCATCTACCTTTATCCCATGGCGCTGTCGCTGATCGTGACCGGCACCGCATGGAAATGGATCCTGAACCCGGGCCTGGGCATCCAGGAGGCCGTGCGCGGCTGGGGGTTTGAAAGCTTCACCTTCGACTGGCTGATCCGGCCCGAGATGGCGATCTATACCATCGTGCTGGCGGCGGTCTGGCAGGCCTCGGGATTCGTCATGGCGCTGTTCCTGGCAGGCCTGCGGTCGGTCGACACCGAGATCATCCGCGCGGCACAGGTCGACGGCATCCCGACGCACCGCATCTATTCCGCGATCATCATCCCGACGATGGCGCCGATCTTCCTGTCGGCCTTCATCGTGTTGGCGCACCTGGCCATCAAGGCCTTCGACCTGGTGATCGCGCTGACCGGCGGCGGCCCCGGCTATGCCACCGACCTGCCCGCGACCTACATGTACGCGATGGCGTTCTCGCGCGGCGACCTGGGGCAGGCGGCATCCAGCGCCATGATCATGATGCTGGTCATCTTCGCCATCGTCGTGCCCTACCTCTACAGCGAATTGAGGCCGCGCCGTGACCAGTAGAACCGTCCTGACCAAGCGCCTGTCGCGCGACACGCTGACCACGCCGCAGACCGGTTCGGTCGCCAAGGGCCGCCGCAACACGATGCTGCGCTGGGGCCTCTATGCGATCCTGATCCTCTTCGCGCTGTTCTACCTGATGCCGCTGTTCGTCATGCTGACGACTTCGCTGAAAAGCCTTGAGGAAATTCGCACCGGCAGCCTGCTGGCCCTGCCACGAGAGATCACCTTCGCCCCCTGGGCCGAAGCATGGTCCAGCGCCTGCGCCGGCACCCAGTGCGAGGGCCTGCGCCCGTTCTTCTGGAACAGCGTCCTGATGGCGGTGCCGGCGGTCGCGATCTCGACCGTGATCGGGGCGCTGAACGGATACGTCTTCGCGCAATGGCGCTTTCCGGGCGCGAACCTGTTCTTCGCGGCGATCCTCTTCGGTTGCTTCATCCCGTTCCAGGTGGTGCTGCTGCCCATGGCGCAGATGCTGGGCCTGATGGGGCTGGCGGGCACGATCCCAGGGCTGATCTTCGTCCATGTCATCTATGGCATCGGATTCACCACACTGTTCTTCCGCAACTACTATGTGACCATCCCGCAGGAACTGGTGCGGGCGGCCAAGGTCGACGGCGCGGGGTTCTTCCGCATCTTCTTTTCCATCTTCCTGCCGCTGTCGCTGCCGATCATCACCGTGTCGGTCATCTGGCAGTTCACGCAGATCTGGAACGACTTCCTCTTCGGCGTGTCGTTCAGCGGTCCCGGCAGCCAGCCGGTGACGGTCGCGCTGAACAACATCGTCAACTCCACCACCGGCGTGAAGGCCTACAACGTGGACATGGCCTCGGCGATCATCGCCGCCCTGCCCACGCTGCTGGTCTATGTCGTCGCCGGCAAATACTTCATCCGCGGCCTGACCGCCGGCAGCGTCAAGGGATAAGCCCATGCCGATCCTCGAAATCGACCATCTGCAGAAAGCCTATGGCGACACGCATATCCTGCACGACATCAACATCAGCATCGAGGAGGGCGACTTCCTGGTGCTGGTGGGCCCGTCCGGCTGCGGCAAGTCCACGCTGTTGAACTGCATCGCGGGGCTTGAACCCATCACCGGCGGCACAGTCCGCATCGCCGGCCGCGACGTGACGGGCGTCAGCCCCAAGGACCGCGACATCGCGATGGTGTTCCAGTCCTATGCGCTTTATCCGACCATGTCGGTGGCCAAGAACATCACCTTCGGCATGAAGGTGCGCGGCGTCGACAAGGCGACGCAGGACCAGAAGCTGGCGCAGGTCGCCAGCCAATTGCAGATCGAGCCGCTTCTGAACCGCAAGCCGGGCCAGCTGTCGGGCGGCCAGCGCCAGCGCGTTGCCATGGGCCGTGCGCTGGTGCGCGATCCGAAGCTGTTCCTCTTCGACGAACCGCTGTCGAACCTGGACGCCAAGCTGCGGGTCTCCATGCGGACCGAGATCAAGAAGCTGCACCAGGACCTGAACGCATCGATCGTCTATGTCACCCATGACCAGATTGAGGCGATGACCTTGGCGACGCGCATCGTCGTCATGAAGGGCGGCGTGATCCAGCAGATCGGCACCCCGGCCGAGATCTACAACCGGCCCGCCAACATGTTCGTGGCCGATTTCATGGGCAGCCCGGCAATGAACCTGATCCCCGCCCGCGTCCGGTCCGAGGCTGGCCAGACCCGGATCGAGATCGACCGCTCGGGCGACGCGCCCCTGGTCATCACCGACCCGGTGTCGCGCGACCTGCCGGCCGAGATCGTCCTGGGTGTCCGCCCCGAGGATATCCACGAGGCCACCGGCAACGCGCATCTGCCGGGCACCGCCCAGGGCGCGGGCGGCGAGGTGATGATCGACATCGTCGAGCCGGCGGGCGCGGACACCTTCGCGGTGACGCACCTGGGCGGCAAGCCGGTGACGGCGCGGCTGCGCGCCGAAAGCGCCGTGCGGGCGCGGGCGCCGTTTCCGCTGGCCTTCGACCTCTCGAAAGTGTCCTACTTCTCGCCTAAGGATGGTGAACGGCTGAACTGAAGAGGGTGACGGCATGGCGGTGCTTCTGGGGGATGTGGGCGGCACGAACGCCCGGCTGGCGATCGCGCGCAATGGCAGCATCGACCCGACCACCGTCACGCGGTTCAGAGGCGACGACTTTGCCTGCTTCGACGACGTGGTGCGGCAGTTCATGGCCGAACAGCACCAGCCGCATGTCTCGGCGCTGTGCATCGCGGTCGCGGGGCCGGTCAGCGGCGGGCAGGCGCGGCTCACCAACCGCGACTGGTCCTTCGACGAACAGAACCTGGCCAGGTTGACCGATGCCGACCAGGTGCGGCTGATCAACGACCTGACGGCGCTGGGTTATGCAACGCCGACCCTGACCGTCGAGGGCGTCACCGTCCTGCGCGAGGCGCCCGCGCACCGGGCGCGGAACGGGCAGGCGCTGGTGGTCGGCCTCGGCACCGGCTTCAACGTCTGCGCCATCCGCGTGCTGTCGGGCGGCGCGATCACCGCGCTAGAGGCCGAGGAGGGGCACACCCACCTGCCGGCCAACATCATGGCGCGCCTGATCGACCGTGTCGGCGCCGATGCCGCGCAAGGCTTCTTCTCGACCGAGGAGACTTTCGCCGGGCGCGGGCTGTCGCGCCTGCATGCCGCGATGACCCGCAGCGCGCCGATCCTCAGCGAGGAGGTGGCCCGCGCGGCCGAGGCGGGCGACCCGGATGCCGTCGCCACCTATGATTTCTTCACGGAGCTGGTGGGTCTTCTCTGCCGGGAACTGGCGCTACGCTTCATGCCGCTGGACGGGATGTTCCTGGCCGGCAGCGTCGGGCGCAGCATCGCCGACCGGATGGACCGCTTCCAGCCCGCCTTCCTGGCACAGGAACATATGCGCCACATCCCTGAAAACACGCCGGTCTTCCTGATCCGCGACGACATGGCCGCACTGCAGGGCTGTCTGGCCGCGTTGACCTGACGGGGCACAGCCTGCGGAAAGCGTGATCGGGCGGGCTGTGCCAAGCGGCAAGTTGCGCTGGATTCCTTGGGATGATCCTGTTTCAATCGGTCCAAGCACCAAGAAAACGGGCAGGACCGATGCGGGCATATCTCAGGGCGATGATGGTGGCGGGCGTGACCCTTGGCGTGGCGGGGGCGGCGCTGGCGCAATCCTCGTCCTCGCCCTTCTCGGGCCTTTTCGGCGGCGGCAGCGAGGC
>JAYZBS010000117.1:0-23269 GCA_036338635.1 Pseudomonadota bacterium
TGCCATCGCGGGGATCATGTACTGGCTGATCGGGTACAACCTGATGTATCCGGGCGACTGGACCGTAACCGGATACATCGGCGAGCTGTTCAGCCCCAAGGCCATCGACCCCGTGGGCGCGGGTCTGGCCGAGGACGGCTACTCCGCCGGATCGGACTTCTTCTTCCAGTTGATGTTCTGCGCCACCACCGCGTCCATCGTGTCGGGCACCCTGGCCGAACGCGTGAAGCTGTGGCCGTTCCTGATCTTCACCGTGGTTCTGACTGCGCTGATCTATCCCATCGAGGCCAGCTGGCAGTGGGGCGGGGGCTTCCTGTCCGAAATGGGCTTTTCGGACTTTGCGGGTTCGGCATTGGTCCATGCGGCGGGCGGCTTTGCGGCGCTGGCAGGGGCCATCGTGCTGGGCGCGCGGACTGGCAAGTATCGGGCCGACGGCCGGATGCAGCCGATGCCGGGTTCGAATCTGGCACTGGCGACGCTTGGCACGTTCATCCTGTGGCTGGGCTGGTTCGGCTTCAACGGCGCATCGCAGCTGGCCATCGGTTCCGTGAATGACGCGGCCGATGTCAGCCGGATCTTCGTGAACACCAACATGGCGGCCTCGGCCGGCGCGGTTGCGGCGATCATCGTGACGCAGTTGGTCTATGGCAAAATCGACCTGACGATGGTCCTGAACGGTGCCCTGGCAGGTCTGGTGTCCATCACGGCCGAGCCGCTGACGCCCTCGATCTTCGCGGCGATCCTGATCGGCGGCGTGGGTGGCGCGATCGCGGTCTTCGTGGTGCCGATGCTGGACCGCATGAAGATCGACGACGTCGTGGGCGCCATCCCGGTCCACCTGGTCGCTGGCATCTGGGGCACGATGATCGTCCCGGCCACCAACGACGGCACCAGCTTCGTGACACAGTTCATCGGCATCCTCTGCATCGGCGGTTTCGTCTTCGTGGTGAGCTTCGTCGTCTGGTCGATCCTGAAGGCGACGATGGGCATCCGTGTCAGCCAGGAAGCCGAGATCAGCGGCCTCGACATCTCGGAGATGGGCATGGAAGCCTACCCCGACTTCGTCCAGGCCAAATAAACACAGGGTCTCTTCCCGGAGAGGGGGCGGGTCGCGAAAGCGGCCCGCCCTTTCCCGTTCCGGCGCGGGATGTCGGTGAACGTCGGGTGGCGGCTCAGGCGACGCGGCTGACGACGAAATCGGCCAGGTCGGCCAGCATGTCGCGGATCGGATGCGCCGGCAGCACCGCCAGCGCGGCCTTGGCGCGGGCGGCGTGGTCCAGCGCGTCGCGGCGCGCAGCCTCCATTGCGCCGTGGCGGGCCAGCAGCGTCAGCGCATTTTCCAGGTCGCCCTCGCGCTGGTCGCCTGCCTCGATGGTGCGCGACCAGAAGGCGCGCTCGTCCGGGGAAGCCTTGGCGACGGCCTTGATGACCGGCAGGGTCAGCTTGCGTTCGCGAAAGTCGTCGCCGACGTTCTTGCCGATCGTCTCGGTCGCGCCGCCGTAGTCCAGAAGGTCGTCGACGATCTGGAAGCTGATCCCCAACGCGTCGCCATAATCGAACAGCGCGCGAACCTGGTCATCCGGTGCGCCCGCGATGACGCCCCCCACCTCGGTCGCGGCGGAGAACAGCGCCGCCGTCTTGCCGCGCACCACCTGCAGATAGACCTGCTCGTCAGTGGCCAGGTCCTGGGCGGCGGTCAGCTGCAGCACCTCGCCCTCGGCGATGGTGGCGCTGGCGTTTGACAGAATCTCGAGCGTGCGCAGATTGCCGGGTTCGACCATCAACTGGAAGCTGCGCGCGAACAGATAGTCGCCGACCAGGACGCTGGACTTGTTGTCCCACAGCAGGTTCGCCGTCGGACGTCCGCGCCGCTGGCGGCTTTCGTCCACGACGTCGTCATGAAGAAGCGTCGCGGTGTGGATGAATTCGACCGTGGCGGCCAGGTGGATGTGGTGCGGCCCGGGATAGCCCAGCATCTTGGCCGCGGCCAGGGTCAGCATCGGGCGCAGGCGCTTGCCGCCGGCCTCGATCAGGTGGGCGGTCACCTCGGGGATGCGGGGGGCGTGCCGGCTGGCCATGCGGTCGCGGATCAGCGCGTTCACCGCCTCCATCTCGGCGCCCAAGGCGTCGGAGAGAAGATCCAGCGGTTTACGGACGTTTTCCTGCACAGTCATAGCCTACCCCGTGTCTGCGACATCGCATTGCCACGGGATCGACAATTTCGCAACCGCCGCTTAACGTCCCCTGGATGAAAGAGCTTTTCCGCAGCAACGATCCCGTGCGCATGTCCGCCGCAACCAGCCTGCTGGAAGCCGAGGGAATCGCCACCTTCCCCATGGATCAGCACATGAGCGTGCTGGAAGGCTCGATCGGTATCCTTCCGGCGCGGCTGATGGTCGCGGATCGGGACGAATTTATGGCCCGCGCGATCTTGCGCGATGCCGGGCTCGATGACTGAGACCCGCATCGACGGCTTTCTGGACGGGCGGCTGCGGATCGCGCAGCCGCTGCGCGGCTATCGCTCGGGGGCCGATGCGGTGATGCTGGCGGCGGCCTGCCCGGCACAACCGGGGCAGGCGGTGCTGGAATTGGGCTGCGGCGCCGGTGTCGCCAGCCTTTGCCTTGGCTGGCGCGTCGGGGAACTGGCTTTGTCGGGGCTTGAGCGGCAAGAGGATTACGCCACGCTGGCCCGCGCCAACGCGACCGAAAACGGCATCCCCCTGGAGGTGCTGACCGGCGATCTGGCCGCGCCGCCGCCTGCGCTGCGGGCGTGCGCATTCGACCATGTCATCATGAACCCCCCCTTTTTTTTGGCTGGGACCGCCGCGCCCGACCGCGGCCGGGCCGAGGCGCGGCATGAGGAGACGCCGCTTGCCGCTTGGGTGGATGCGGCGCTGCGTCGTCTTCGCCCCGGCGGCTGGCTGACGCTGATCCAGCGGGCCGACCGGCTGGACGCGGTCATCCGCGCCATGGGCAATCGCACAGGCGCTTTGTCGATTCTGCCCATCGCCGCCCGACACGATCATCCGGCCGGGCGTGTGCTGCTGGCTGCTCGCAAGGGATCGCGCAGCCCGATGCGGCTGCTGGCGCCTCTTGTGATGCATGCCGAAAGGGCCCATCTGCGCGACGGCGAGGATCTGACGCCGCACGCCGCCGATGTTCTGCGCAACGGGGCGCCGATCGAATTAATAAATGCGAAAGTCTCGTGACAGAATCGCAATCATATGCTGCACTCAACTTGTTGGACTCAACTATACAGGAGGATGCGATGTCGGTTGCTTCCCACGTCGAGGAGCTTCGCAAGAAACACCAGAACCTGTCTGATGCCGTTGAAAGGGCCCACCGAACACCCAGTGCCAGCGATCAGGAAATCGCGGCCATGAAGCGCGAAAAACTTCGCCTGAAGGAACAGATCACCCGACTTGCACACTGATTCGTCCGAACCGCAGGGTTCGCATGAAAAAGGCCCGTGCAATCCTGCGCGGGCCGTTCTGTTTCGGGCAGGATCAGACGAAGAACTGCCCGCCATTTGCGCTGAGAGTCGATCCGGTGATGAAGCCCGCGTCGTCGGCCACAAGGAAGACCACTGCCCGGGCGATCTCTTCGGGTTCACCGAGGCGTCCGACGGGGATCTGCGGGATGATCCGTTCGTTCAGCACCTTCTCGTCGATGGCGCGCACCATTTCTGTCCCGATATAGCCAGGGCAGATGGCGTTGACGGTGATGCCCGCGCGCGCGCCTTCCTGCGCCAGGGCCTTGGTGAAGCCCAGATCGCCGGCTTTGGCGGCGGAATAGTTCGCCTGACCGGCCTGGCCTTTCTGGCCGTTGATCGAGCTGATATTGACGACCCGCCCGAACTTGCGGTCGCGCATGCCTGTCCAGACCGCGTGGGTCATGTTGAACAGGCCGGTCAGGTTGGTGTCGATCACCTCTTTCCATTGCTCGGGCGTCATCTTGTGGAACATGGCGTCGCGGGTGATGCCGGCGTTGTTGACCAGGATCTCGACCGGGCCGAGTTCGGCCTCGACCTGTGCGACGCCGTTCTTGCAGGCATCGTAATCCGCCACCGACCACTTGTAGGTCTTGATTCCGGTTTCGTCGGTGAAGCTTCGCGCAGCGTCGTCGTTGCCAGCATAGGTGGCGGCGACCTGATACCCGGCAGACTTCAACGCCTGAGAGATTGCGGCGCCAATTCCCCGCGATCCCCCGGTGACCAATGCAACTTTAGCCATGTGTCCTCCCCTCAAATGTTAAATTCATAATATTGCTAGTTAATCATGGCGCAGCGCGCAAGAAGATTGCGCGCTGCAGGATTGCTTAGCGCTCGAGGCACATGGCGACGCCCATGCCACCGCCGATGCACAGCGTGGCTAGGCCCTTCTTGGCGTCGCGGCGCTGCATCTCGAACAGAAGGGTGTTCAGCACGCGGCAGCCCGAGGCGCCGATCGGATGGCCGATGGCGATGGCCCCGCCGTTGACGTTCACAATGGACGGGTCCCAGCCCATGTCCTTGTTCACGGCGCAGGCCTGGGCGGCGAAGGCCTCGTTCGCCTCGACCAGGTCCAGATCGCCCACCGACCAGCCGGCCTTCTCCAGCGCCTTGCGGCTGGCCGGAATCGGGCCGGTGCCCATAATCGCCGGATCCAGGCCCGCGGTGGCGTGGCTGGCGATGCGCGCCAGCGGGGTCAGGCCGCGGCGGTTGGCCTCGTCCTCGGTCATGACCATGACCGCGGCTGCGCCGTCGTTCAGGCCCGAAGCGTTGGCCGCGGTGACCGAACCGTCCTTGGTGAAGGCCGGGCGCAGTTTCTGCATCGCTTCCAGCGTGGCGCCGTGGCGGATATACTCATCCTTGTCCACGACCGTGTCACCCTTGCGGGTCTTGACGGTGTACGCCACGATTTCGTCGTCGAAGCGGCCTTCCTTCTGGGCAGCCTCGGCCTTGTTCTGGCTGGCGACGGCGAATTCGTCCTGCTGGTCGCGGCTGATCTGCCACTTCTCGGCCACGTTCTCGGCGGTCTGGCCCATGTGATACTGGTTGAAGGCGTCCCACAGGCCGTCGCGGATCATCGTGTCGACCATCTGCATGTCGCCCATTTTCTGGCCCGCGCGCAGATAGGCCGCGTGCATGGCCATCGACATGCTTTCCTGACCGCCTGCCAGAACCACACGCGCATCGCCCAGGATCACCTGCTGCGCGGCCAGCGCCACGGCGCGCAGGCCCGAACCGCAGACCTGGTTGAGACCCCAGGCGGCTGCTTCCTTTGGCAGCCCTGCCTTGATATGGGCCTGGCGGGCGGGGTTCTGCCCCTGACCGGCTGTCAGCACCTGGCCCATGATGGTTTCATCGATCTCGGCGGCGTCAACACCGGCGCGCAAGATGACCTCCTTGAGGACGGCGGCCCCAAGGTCATGCGCCGGAATGTTGGCGAACGACCCGAGGAAACTTCCTACGGGCGTCCGGGCGGCAGAGACGATCACGGCGTTTGTCATGGCGGGCTCCTTCCCATCATTGCCGGCGGACCGGCGAATCCGGTTCAGGATGCGCGTTCGCGACGTCGCGTCAAGCAGATCGCGCCGACAAACAGGGCGGGACAGTCGCAGTCCGTCAGCGGGTTGCCAGCGACGGCGGCGTTTTCCACGGCGGCGCGATGGTCGGCGCGCCGAAGTAATAACCCTGCAGGCAGTCGATCCCGATATCGATCAGGAAGCTGGCATCCTCGGCCGTCTCGACGGATTCGGCGACGGTGAACATGTCGAAATGGTGGGCGATGGACTGAAGCGCGCGGGTCAGCACCTGGTTGTCGGGGCTGGCCGAGATCCGGCGGATGAACTGACCGTCGATCTTGATCATGTCGAAGCAGAAGTCGCGCAGATAACGGAAAGAGGTGTAGCCCGCGCCGAAATCGTCCAGCGCCAGGCTGATGCCATAGCCCTGCACCTCGGCCATGAAGCCCTGCACCTCGTGCGGCATTCCCATGGCCGAGCTTTCGGTGATCTCGAGGATCAGCCTCTCGCCCAGCAGGGGATCCTCGGCCAGACCGCGGCGCAGGGTGTTGATCCAGTCGGGATATTCGATCGACCGCGCCGACATGTTGATCGACAGGCGCAGCGACGGATCTTCGGCCAAGGTCCGCAGGCCCAGGGACAGCGACAGGCAGTCGATCTTGCGGCCCAGTTCGGTGGTCTCGGCCTGCGGCATGAAATCGCGCAGCGGCACGAGGCGGCCGGTATCGTCGATGATCCGGATCAGCCCTTCGTAGAAGGCTGCAACCTTCGTGCGCCCGGATTGCACGATCGGCTGGAAGGCCAAGACGCCGCTGCCCTTTTCCACCGCCGCCGCCACCGCGGACATGGTGATACGATCCTGAAAACGGATCGCGTCGTCCAGGGGCGAACTGTTTTCCAGAATTCTGTCGCTCACAACGTGCGCCTCTCGATTCTCAGCCTGTTTGCAGTCTGGCCATGATGGCTTAACCTGCCCTGAAAAGGCACCGCATTTTCAACTCAGGGTTAATGCATGATCAGCCGATGCGACTGGTGCGGCAGCGATCCGCTGTATCAGCACTATCACGACACGGAGTGGGGCGTTCCGGAACGCGATCCGCGGGCGCTGTGGGAAAAGCTGGTGCTGGACGGGTTCCAGGCTGGCCTGTCCTGGATCACCATCCTGCGAAAGCGCGAGGCTTTCCGCGAGGAATTCGACGGCTTCGATCCCCAGCGGGTCGCCAACTGGGACCAGGCGCGGATCGACCGGGCGCTGCGGAACCCTGGCATCGTCCGCCATCGCGGCAAGGTCGAGGCAACCGTACGCGGTGCCCGCGCCTATCTGCAGATCGAGGACGCCGAGGGCTTCTCGCCCTGGCTGTGGTCGTTCGTGGGCGGCCAGCCCATCCGCAACCGCTGGCCGGACATGGCGTCAGTACCGACGCAGTCCGATGAATCGCGCGCCATGTCCAAGGCGCTCAAGGCGCGCGGCTTCAACTTCTGCGGGCCGGTCATCATCTATGCCTTCATGCAGGCCACCGGGATGGTCGACGACCACCTGACGACCTGCCACCGGCACGGCGCGCTTACGGCGTCATCAGCTGCGTGATCAGGGCCTTCGCGGCATCGGAATCCCATTCGGCGTCGCCCAGGTAACGCGCGACCTCGTTGCCGTCGCGGTCGATCAGGACCGTGACCGGCAGGCCCACGACGCCCATGTCGCGGGCGACCTGCTGGCGCGGATCCAGAAGGACGGGAAGATTTTCCACGCCGACCTCTTCAAAGAAGTCGTCGATCCGCTCGGGCGCGTTGCGGCCGGTGGCGATGGTCACCACCTCGAAGTCGTCGCCGCCCATCTGCGCCTGAAGGCGATCCAGGGCAGGCATCTCCTCGCGGCAGGGGGCGCACCAGGTGGCCCAGAAGTTCAGCAGCACGACCTTGCCCTTCCAGTCGGCCAAAGTATGGGTGCCGCCATCGGGATCGGTGAATTCCGTGACCGAAATCGGCGCGGGATCCTCGGCCACGACCAGCTTTTCCAGGCCACCGTCGCGGGCCGCCTGCCAGTCCGGTTCGGCCGCGAAGGCGGCATTTGCACCAATGAGAAGGGCCGTATAAAGCAGGGCGGAACGCAGCATGAGACCTCCGAGGGACGTACCTGATGACCGACCGGCCAGAAACCTCCGCCAACAGCATGTGGGGCGGGCGCTTCGCCGCCGGACCCGACGCGATCATGGAGGCGATCAACGCCTCGATCGGTTTCGACCGGCGGCTCTATGCCCAGGACATCCGGGGCAGCCGGGCCCATGCCGCGATGCTTGCGGCCACGGGCATCATCAGCGATAGCGATGCGAAGGCGATCGGGGAAGGCCTGCTCACCGTCTTGTCAGAGATCGAGGGCGGAGATTTCCCTTTCAGGGCCGCCCTGGAAGACATCCACATGAACGTCGAAGCGCGCCTGAAGGAGGTCATAGGCGAGCCCGCCGGCCGCCTGCACACAGGCCGGTCGCGCAATGACCAGGTGGCAACGGACTTCCGCCTGTGGGTGCGCGACCAGTGCGACGCGGCCATCCAGGGACTGACCGCGCTGATCCGCGCGGCACTGGGCCAGGCCGAGGCGGGGGCCGACTGGGTCATGCCGGGCTTCACCCATCTGCAGACCGCGCAGCCGGTGACCTGGGGCCACCACATGATGGCCTATGTCGAGATGTTCGGCCGTGACCTGTCGCGCTTTCAGGACGCTCGGCGGCGGATGAACGAATCCCCCCTTGGCGCGGCGGCGCTGGCCGGGACCGGCTATCCGATCGACCGCGAGATGACGGCGCGCGAACTGGGCTTCGATTGTCCCATGGCCAACAGCCTGGACGCCGTCAGCGACCGAGACTTTGCGCTGGAATACCTCGCTGCGGCTTCGATCTGCGCTGTCCACCTGTCGCGCCTGGCCGAGGAGCTGGTGATCTGGTCCTCGGCGCAGTTCCGCTTCGTGTCGATGTCGGACAAGTGGTCGACCGGGTCCAGCATCATGCCGCAGAAGCGCAACCCCGACGCGGCCGAGCTGATCCGCGCCAAGATCGGCCGCATCCTGGGCGCGACGGTCGCGCTGTTCACGGTGATGAAGGGCCTGCCCTTGGCCTATTCCAAGGACATGCAAGAGGACAAGGAGCAGGTCTTCGACGCCGCCGACAACCTGATGCTGGCCCTGGCCGCGATGTCGGGGATGCTGTCGGACCTGACCGCCAACCGGGACCGGCTGGAGGCTGCGGCCAGCGCCGGCTTTTCGACGGCGACCGATCTGGCGGACTGGCTGGTGCGCGAATTGGGCCTGCCCTTCCGCGACGCCCATCACGTCACCGGGTCGCTGGTGGCGCAGGCCGAAGCCCGCGGCATCGACCTGCCGGACCTGACGCTCGACGACATGCGCTCGGTCCATGAGGGGATCACGCAGGACGTCTTCAACGTGCTGGGCGTGCACAATTCAGTCGCCTCGCGACAAAGCTATGGCGGCACCGCACCTGCGCAGGTGCGTGCCCAGATCGCCCGCTGGAAGGAGAAACTGGCCTGAGAAATACACTGATCGTCGTGGTGGTGCTGGTCGTGGTGGTGGCCCTGCTGGCCAGCTGCGGCGTCGACGGCGCCCCGCAGCGGCCGGTCGAAAAGCCCCTGCAGCAAAGGGTCGGCGTCACCGTCAGCGGGGATGCCACCGTGGGCGTGGTGGCCGATCTCTAGATGGACCATTTCCTTTACAGGGACGGCCATCTGCATGCCGAGGACGTGCCCCTGTCGCGTATCGCGGCCGAGGTCGGCACGCCCGTCTATGTCTATTCGGCAGCGACCCTGACGCGCCATTTCGGTCTGTTCCGGCAGGCGCTGGAATGGACGGATCATCTGGTCTGCTTTGCGGTCAAGTCGAACAGCAACCTGGCCGTGCTGAAGCTGATGAGCGATCTGGGCGCGGGCATGGACGTGGTCTCGGGCGGCGAATACGCGCGGGCCAGGGCGGCTGGCGTGCCGGGCGACCGGATCGTCTTTTCCGGCGTCGGCAAGACCGTGCCGGAGATGCGCCTGGCCATCGAAGGCGGCATCCGCCAGTTCAACGTCGAGAGCGAACCCGAGATGCGGGCCCTGTCCGCGGTGGCCGCCAGCATGGGCGCCACTGTGCCGATCGCGGTTCGGGTGAACCCCGATGTCGATGCCAGAACGCACGAGAAGATCGCCACCGGCAAGTCCGACAACAAGTTCGGCATCCCGATTTCCCGCGCGGTCGAGGTCTATGCCGAGGCTGCGGCCCTGCCGGGGCTGCAGGTCATGGGCATCGACGTCCATATCGGCAGCCAGCTGACCGACCTGGACCCGTTCCGAGCGGCCTATGCCAAGGTGGCCGACCTGACGCAGGCGCTGCGGGCCGAGGGGCACCGGATCACCCGGCTGGACCTTGGCGGCGGCCTGGGCATCCCCTATCGCCGCGACAACAACGCCCCACCCCTGCCGATCGAATACGGAGAGGTCATCCGCGAGGCCGTGGGCCATTTGGGCTGCGAGATCGAGATCGAGCCCGGCCGCAACATCGTGGGCAACGCCGGCGTCCTGCTGTCCGAGGTCATCTACGTCAAGAACGGGCAAGACCGGGACTTCCTGATCGTGGACGCAGCGATGAACGACCTGTTGCGGCCCGCCATGTATGGCGCCCACCATGACATCGTGCCGCTGGTCGAGCCTGCGGTCGGGGCCGCGGTTCATGCCTACGACGTGGTGGGGCCGGTCTGCGAATCGGGTGACACGTTCCAGAAGGGTGCAGAGCTGCCCGAACTGGCGGCAGGCGGGCTGGTCGCCTTCCGCTCGGCCGGGGCATATGGGGCGGTGATGGCGTCGGAATACAATTCCCGGCCGCTGGTCCCCGAGGTTCTGGTGCGGGGCGATCACTTCGCCGTCATCAGGCCGCGTCCGACATATGAGGACATGCTGGGGCGCGATAGCATCCCGGAATGGCTTTGATCGGGCGAAAGCATGTGACCGACAGGCCGGCGGCCGTCAGCCTCCGGCCGCCGGGCGGCCTGTTCATGCAGAAGATCCCGCGAGTGGAGCGCGCCCTGCGCCTGACCCGCTGGGGCATGGCGTGGGAACGTGCGGCCCGCGCCTTCTGGCCGCTGCTGACACTGTTGGCCATGGGATTCGCGATGCTGGCCCTGGGCGGCGTGGCTGCCCTCCCGGGCGCGACGCTGCCATGGCTGGCAGGCCTCTGGCTGGTTGCAGTGGTGATCGCGGCGGGCCGGGGCGGCTGGAAGTTCCGGCGGGTCCGGTCGCACGAGGCGCTCGAGCGTCTGGACCGAACGCTGCCCGGACGCCCTCTGACGGCGCTGGGTGACCGCGCGGCCATCGGCGGGGAAGGCGCACTGTGGCAGGCGCATCTTGCGCAGATGCAGCAGGCCGCCTTGACCGCTCGGGCCGTGCGCCCCGACGCGGATCTTGCCCGCCGCGACCCCTATGCCCTGAGGCTGGCGGCACTGGTGGCGCTGGTCATGGCGCTGATCTTCGGCGGCGCCGGCCAGATGGGCCAGGGCGTGCGCGCCATTGCCGCGACCATGACCGCCCCCGGCGACGCAGCCGGCATCCCGTCCGGCCCCGCGTGGGAGGGGTGGGCCGAGCCGCCAGGCTACACGCGCCGGCCGACGATCTATCTGAACGCCACGGCCGAGGGCGAGGTGCTGGAGCTGCCAAAGGGGACCGAGATCAGCTTTCGGCTCTATGGCACCGGCATCGAGGTGGTGCAGGACATCGGACCCGCCTCGGGCGGGGATCAGACCGCGCCGGTCTTCCGGGCCGAACGCATCGGCGCGATCGAGGTCGGAAACCGGCGCTTCGACGTTCAAGTGCTGCCTGACGCCGTGCCGGTGATCCGTGCCGGCGCAGCGCCAGTGCGGCGGGCCGACGGTCGGATGATCCAGGACTTCAGCGCGGCCGACGACCACGGCGTCAGCGATGCTTCGGCGCTGATCGCGCTGGACCTGCCGCGCATTGATCGCAGCTTCGGACTGGCGGTGGACCCCGAGCCTCGGGATCCGATCGCGCTGGCGCTGCCCTTGCCGCGGGGCGGGCGGCAGGACGTGCAGGGACAGCTGGTGGATGACCTGTCCCGCCACCCCTGGGCCAACCTGCCGGTGCGCCTGACGCTGCAGGCGGTGGACGGGATTGAACAGGTGGGTCAGTCGGACCCGATGTCGGTGAACCTTCCGGGGCGGCGCTTCTTCGATCCGCTGGCGGCCGCGCTGATCGAGATGCGCCGCGACCTGCTCTGGTCGCGAGAGAACGCCGGCCGCAGCGCCGAGATCCTGCGCGCCGTCACCTGGCAGCCCGAGGGTTTCGTCGAAGGCGACCTCTATGCGCAGCTGCGCGGGGCGGTCGGGCTGCTGGAAGGTGACGATTTCACCCCCGAGGCCCGCGACCGGCTGGCCGAGGCGCTGTGGGAAGCGGCCGTCCAGCTGGAGGACGGCGGCCTGCAGGACGCCCTGGACCGCATGCGCCAGGCGCAGGAGCGGCTGTCAGAGGCCATCCGCAACGGTGCCAGCCCCGACGAGATCCAGCGCCTGATGGACGAATTGCGAGAGGCGACCGATGCCTATACGCAGATGCTGGCCGAGCAGAGCGAGGGGCAGGACCGGACCGACAGCCCCGATCGCGGCCAGCAGGGCCAGCGGATCACCGGCGATCAGATCCAGGAGATGATGGACGAGATCCAGCGCCTGATGAACGAGGGGCGCATGGCCGAGGCCGAGGCGCTGCTGGAGCAGTTCAACCGGATGATGGAGAACCTGCAGGTGCAGCAGGGCCAGGGCGAGGGGCAGGAGGGCGGCCAGGGCAGCCAGCCGATGAATCGCCTGGCCGACACGCTGCGCGAGCAGCAGCGCCTGTCTGACGAGGCGTTCCGCGACATGCAGCGGCAGTTCGGTCAGGGTCAGCAGGGGCAGGGCCAGCAAGGCCAGGGTCAGCAGGGGCAGGGCGAAGGTCAGCAGGGCGGCGGCCAGGACGGGCAGAGCCTTGCAGACCGTCAGCGCGCCCTGCGCGAGGAGCTGGGGCAGCAGCAGGGCCTGATGCCGGGACAGGGCTCTCCGGAAGGGGATGCCGCGCGGCGGCAGCTGGACGAAGCCGGCCGCGCGATGGAGGACGCCGAACAGGCGCTGCGCGATGGCGACACCGGCCAGGCGCTGCAACGGCAGGCGGACGCCATCCAGTCGATGCGAGAGGGGATGCGCGCCCTGGGCGACATGATGGCCCAGCAGGGCCAGCAGGGTCGGGAAGGCCAGCAGGCCGGCGAAGGACAGCAGCCCGGAAATCAGCCCGGAGAGAGCGCGCCCGGCGGGCAGAGCCAGCAGCCCTATCAGGGGCGTCCGGTCCTCGACCCCCTGGGGCGCGAAAGCGGCGGCGGAGGCAACGTGGTCACCAGCGGCGATCCCCTGGCCGAGGGCCGCGACCCGGCGCAGCGGGCGCGCGATCTTCTGGACGAGATCCGCCGTCGCAGCGGCCAGCAGGACCGGCCCGAGGACGAGCGTGACTATCTGGGACGGCTGCTGGACAGGTTCTGAGGGTCAGCCCGTCAGGCGGGCGGCCTGCATGTCCAACCACAGGCGGATGCGGTCCAGCCCTTCGCGGATCTGCACCAGCCGTTCGCCGATGCCGCCCTCGTCCGGGACCTGCGGCGCAAGGACATAGATCGCGACGCAGGCGGCGGCCAGCATGATCATCAGCCCGAAGCCCAGGATATAGCCCCCCGACCGGCCTCCGCCCGACTCTCGGGGCTTTTCGGGCGCACGCGGAACGGGCGCGGGCTGGGCCGTGGGCTTGTTCCGGTTCACGGCGGGCGAGGCATTGGCGGCGGGCGTCAGGGGCACCGGGGGTTTCGGCCCGGACTTGGCCGCGCGGGTAGCGCTGGTGGGGACCACCACCGTCGTGGCGGGCCAGTCGCCCTCGGGTTGCGGGACGGCGGCTTCAGCCGCCGAAGGTGCCTCGCCATTCCGCAGGCGACGCTCGTGCTCAACTTCCTCTCGCAGGATGTCCAGCACCTCGGGCGCCAGCCGGCGGCTGGCCGAGGGGGCTGGGGCCGGCGCCGGCCGCGTGTAGGAACCCAGGTCCAGCGGTCCGGCGGCGTCGGACCGGCGGGCCTGCCAGACCAGCCCGCAGCTGCTGCATTCGACCTCGCGGCCGGCGACGGGCAGGGCGTCGTCGGGCAGCACGTATTCGGCCTTGCAGCCCGGACAGATCAAGTTGATTTCTCCCATGCCACCCTCGCATTCGTCTTTGGGCTGTTCTATCAAGCGCTGGTCCGGCTTCCAAGACGCGCCGGGCGCGAGGTCCGCGTCAGACGGGCCGCAACTGAAATGAGGTGGCGCTTGATCGAGATGCGGGATGTCGGTTTCGGCTATCACGGCGGGGCCGAGTTGTTGTCGGGCATGACGCTGAGCCTGCAGCCCGGCATGTTCCACTTCCTGACGGGGCCGTCGGGATCGGGCAAGACGACGCTGTTGCGGCTGTGCTATGCCGACCTGCTGCCGACAGCGGGACAGATGACCGCGCTTGGCCACGAACTGCGCGACCTGTCACGCGACGACATCGCGGCGTTGCGCCGCCAGGTCGGCGTCGTCCACCAAGACCCGCAATTCCTGGACCACCTGCCCGTGGCCGAGAACATCGCCCTGCCGCTGACCGTCGCCGGAGAGCCGGTGGACATGGACGCGCTGCGCGATCTTCTGAACTGGGTCCAGCTGGGGCCACAGGCGCGGGCGCTGCCGCCATCGCTGTCGGGGGGCGAACGCCAGCGGGCGGCGCTCGCGCGGGCGGTGATCCTGTCCCCCGACCTGGTGCTGGCGGACGAGCCGACCGGAAACCTGGACTGGGACATGTCGATGCGCCTGATGCAGCTGCTGATCGAGCTCAACAAATCCGGCAAGACGGTGCTGGTCGCGACCCATGACCTGAATCTGATCCGCGCGACCAAGGCGCAGGTGACGGCGCGGGTGCTGCGCATCTCGGGCGGTACGCTGCAACTGGCGGGGGCGGACCTGTGATGCGGCGGGATCTTCGGGGTGTGAATATGATGGCGCTGTGGCGCGGGTTGATCGGCGGCGATGGCGGCAAGGGCGACCGCATCGTGCCGCCCACCGGGTTCACGGCGCAATTGACGCTGTTCTCGGCCGGCGCGATGGCATTCCTGGCGGTCTTCGCCCTGGCGCTGGCGCTGGCCACGGGGCGGTTGGCCGACCGCTGGTCAGAAAGCCTGGCGGGCAGCGTGACCATCCGCATCAGCGCCCCCGTGGCCGAGCAGGAGGCGCAGGTGCAGACCGCCCTGTCGATCCTTCAGACCACACCGGGCGCGGGCCAGCCCCGTCTGCTGCCTCAGGATGAAATGGCGCAGCTGCTGGAGCCCTGGTTTGGCCCCGACATGCCCGTCGATGCGCTGCCGGTCCCGGCGCTGATCGACCTGCCGGTCACCGAGGACGATTTCGACGCCGAGGGACTGCGCCTGAGGCTGGAGGCCGAGGCGCCCGGCGCAGTGCTGGACGATCATACCGAATGGCGCCGGCCCCTGGTCTCGGCCGCGAACCGGCTGCGGACGCTGGGGCTGGTGTCGCTGGTCCTGATCGCGGCGGCCTCTGGCGCGATGATCACGCTGGCGGCCAAGGCAGCGTTGGCGGCGAACGGGCAGGTCATCCGCGTCATGCGCCTGATCGGTGCGCGTGACCTGACCATCGCCAACGCATTCGTGCGTCGCTTTACCCGCCGTGCGGCTGTCGGATCGGCCGTCGGCACCGTCCTGGGCATGCTGGCCGTGGCGATCCTGCCGGATGCCAGCGCGGCGGGTGGGTTTCTGACCGGCCTGGGGTTTCAGGGCTGGGGCTGGCTGATGCCGCTGTCGATCCCGCTGGTCGCCGCCGCCGTCGGCTTCTTCGCGACGCGGTGGGCGGCGCTGAAGATGCTGGGGGCGGTGCGATGAGCCGCGATGCCGCCAGGCCCGGACCCCTGACGGCGTGGCAGTATGTCCAGAATGTCCTGTTTTATCTGCATGTCGCGCTGGCGACGGTGGTCATCGGCCTGGCGGGGCTGCCTGCCCTGCGCCGCGGACGCGCGGGCGCCAACAGGGTGGCAACGCGCTGGATCGCCTATATGGTCTGGGCCGCGCGCCTGCACCTGGGCCTGACCTGCGAGATCCGCGGCACTCCGCCGACTGGCGACTGCATCATCGCCGCCAAGCACCAAAGCTTCTGGGACATCCTGATCATCGCCCATGCGGTGCCCCGCCGCGCCTTCATCATGAAGCGAGAGGTCATGCGCGTGCCCGTCATGGGCTGGTATGCATGGAAGGTCGGCTGCATCCCGATCGACCGTTCCAAGGGACGCGACGCGATGGCCGCGATTTCGAACCAGATCAACACGCGCATGTCGGGCGACGGGCTGGGCCAACTGATCATCTATCCCGAAGGGACCCGGACACTGCCGGGGCAGCGCCGGTCCTACAAGCAGGGCGTGGCGACGATCCGGCTTGGCACCGGGCTGCCGGTGGTTCCCGTGGCGGTCAACACCGGAATGTTCTGGCCCCGCAGCGGTTGGGGCATCCGTCCCGGCCGCGCCGTGGTCGAGTTCCTGCCCCAGATCCCGCCCGACGTTCCCGCGGCGGGCTTCCTGCCCCGTCTGCAGGCCGAAATCGAGACAGGTTCCGATCGGCTGATGGCCGAGGCCGGGCTGCCGATCCCGGTTCGGGCGGCGGATGTCGCGCCGCCCGAGATGGTCGATCAGCGCAGCTCCCAGTAGCGGGGGACATGCGGATCGCGTGGCGGCAGGCCGATATCGCGCCGCATGTGCGGTGACAGGTGGTACGGGTCCGGCGGCCTGGGACGCCTGCGCCGTGGCATCAGAAGCGCGCGCACAAGGGCCCATAAGACCGCCGTCGCGCCATGACGGCGGATCAGGCGGTGCAGGGCGGGGTGCAGGCCACTGGCCTGCGGATGCAGTTGGGCAATCATCGGTGCTCTCCGGTTCGGACCGGCATGGCGGGGCCCTGCACGGTCGGTTGGGGTCGGTTCTGGAAGAAGACGGCATGCGGGCGCACCGCGCGGGCGCGGTGGGTCGGCATCATGTCGTCGGTCAAAGCCCGCTTCGGGCGGTCAGCGGCGATCCATTCGTCGCTGCATGCCGGGCATCCAGGTGATCAGGGTATCCGATGTGTTCATGCGGCCCCTCCTTCCTGCTGATGGCTGCGGGCAAGGGGGAAGCTGCCCGCCGATTGCAGTTCACGCAAGCGCCCAGATGCGAACAGCCGCCCGTTTCGGGGCGGCTGTGGCAGGGCGGTCACAGTTGCGTGTTCAGGCGGCCAGGGACTTGGACCCCATCGCCAGGAACTTGGTGCGGCGGTCCTTGATCAATTCGGCGGCGGACTGGCCGTTCAACTCGGTCAGCATCGTGGCGATTTCCCGACCGACCGAGGCGACTGCATCGGCAGGGGCACGCTGCGCGCCCCCCAGGGGTTCGGGGATGATGCGGTCGATCACCGCCAGCTTCTTCAGGTCCTGCGCGGTCAGTCGCAGTGCCTCGGCTGCGTCCCGCATCTTCTCCGAATCCTTCCACAGGATCGAGGCGCAGCCCTCGGGCGAGATGACCGAATAGATCGAATGTTCCAGCATGGCGATGCGGTTCGCGGTGGCGAAGGCCACGGCGCCGCCCGAGCCGCCTTCGCCGATGATGACGCTGACCAGCGGCACGCCGATCTCCAACGACTTCATCGTGCAGCGGGCGATGGCCTCGGACTGGCCGCGTTCCTCGGCGCCCTTGCCGGGATAGGCGCCCGGCGTGTCGACCAGCGTGATCACCGGCAGCCTGAAGCGGTGCGCCATGTCCATCAGGCGGATCGCCTTGCGGTACCCCTCGGGGCGGGCCATGCCGAAATTGTGGTGAATGCGCGACCGGGTGTCGTTGCCCTTCTCGTGGCCGATCACCACACAGGGCGCATCGTTGAAGCGCGCCAACCCGCCCATGACCGCATGGTCGTCGCCGAAGGCGCGGTCGCCGGCAAGGGGCGTGTATTCGGTGAACAGCGCCTGGATATAGTCGCGGCAATGAGGGCGGTCGGGATGGCGCGCGACCTGGGTCTTGCGCCAGGGATCCAGCGACTTGTAGAGGTCGCGCAGCAGTTCCCCGGCCTTCTTGTCCAGCGCCGCGGCCTCTTTCTCGACATCGACGGCCCCCTCGCCCTTGCGGGCCATGGCGCGAAGTTCCTCGGCCTTGCCCTCGATATCGGCGAGCGGTTTTTCGAAATCCAGATAGACCATGTATGATGCCCTCGGCGCGTTCGGGTTCGGCACCATATAGGCGCCTCGCCCGACCAGTGCAACGCGGGCGCTTATTGCAGGTCCGCGAAGGCGTCCTGCAAGCGCCGCACGGCCTCGGTGACGCGGGCACGAGGCGTCGCCAGGTTGAAACGCAAGAACTGTTCGCCGCCGGTCCCGAAGGTCGCGCCGTGATTGGCGGCGATCTGCGCGGTGCCTTCGACCCGGCGGGTGAACTCCTCGGGCGTCATGCCGGTGCCGGAAAAGTCGACCCAGGACAGGTAGGTCGCCTGAAGGGGCATCGACTGAAGGCCGGGGATCGCGTTCACGCCATCGTCGAAGATGCGGCGGTTGCCGTCCAGGTATTCGACCAGCGCATCGACCCAGGCCGCGCCGTCGGGGGAATAGGCGGCGGCGACCATGTCCATGCCCATCATGCCCGGAGAGATCCCCCGCGCCATCAGCGCCGCCTTGAAGCGGTCCCGAAGGTCGGGATCGGCGATGATCGCGTTGCCGATATGGGCGCCGGCGATGTTGAAGGTCTTGGTCGCGGCCGTCAGCGTCACGAGCCGGTCGGCAATGTCCGGCACGACGGTGGCGATCATCCGGTGCCGGGGGCTTTCCGGCAGCACCAGATCGCAGTGGATGTCGTCGGAAACCAGGATCAGGTCGTGGCGGCGGCAGAACTCGGCCACCTGGGACAGTTCCTCGGCCGACCAGACGCGGCCACCGGGATTGTGCGGCGAACAGAGGATCATCATCCGCTCGTGGCCCTTCAGCATCCCCTCCCAGTTGTTCCAGTCCATGCGATAGATGCCGTCCTGCTGCGCCAGCGGCAGTTCGACAAGTTCGCGCCCGCCCGCACGGATTACGCGGCCGAAGGCGTGATAGACGGGGCTCATGACGATGACGCCGTCGCCGGGCGCGGTGAATGCATCCAGCGCCATGGCGACGCCGTTCACCAGCCCCGCGCAGGTCAGGATCCAGTCGGGCCGGATCTGCCAGCCGTGGCGGTTCTGCATCCACCAGCAGATCGCGTCCAGATACGGACGGTTCGCCCCGGGATAGCCATAGACGCCATGCGCCACCGCATCCTCGACCGCGCGCTGCACGGCATGGGGCGGGCGGAAGTCCATGTCGGCCACCCACATCGCCAGACCGTCATCGGGGTTCACGCCATAGGCGGACTGCATGTCGTCCCACTTGCTGCACCGGGTGCCGCGGCGGTCGATGATCTGGTCGAAATCGGGATCGGGCATGGGACCTCCTGCAGGTTGGTTCACGCCTGCATACGCTGGTTGTTGCTTATGGTGAAGCCATGCCCTAAATCGCCGTCATGAACCTGCGACCGATCCTCATCCATCCCGATCCGCGCCTGAAGAAGGTGGCCGAGCCCGTGGCCCGCATCACGCCCGAGATCGAGACGCTGGCCGCCGACATGCTGGCGACCATGTACGACGCGCCCGGCATCGGCCTCGCGGCGCCGCAGATCGGCGTGAACGCCCGCGTCTTCGTCATGGACGCGACCCGCGACCCGCAGGCCGAACGCGCACCCCTTGTGCTGATCAACCCCGAGGTCACCTGGACCTCGGACGCGCTGAACAGCTATGACGAGGGCTGCCTGTCGATCCCCGAACAATATGCCGAGGTGACGCGCCCCGCGCAGGTCCGCATGCGCTGGCTGGGCCTCGACGGCCAGACGCACGAGCGTGACTTCGACGAACTCTGGGCCACCTGCGCCCAGCACGAACTGGACCACCTGGACGGCATCCTGTTCATCGACCACCTATCGGCGATGAAGCGGCAGATGATCACCCGCAAGATGGTCAAGCTGAAACGGGAACGGGCACGTGCCTGAGACGCCGCATCGGGAGGGGTGGATCAGGCCGGTTCTTCCGCCCCATCTCGACTCTGGCGCCGTGCGCGACCTTGTCCTCTGGCCCGATCCGCGCCTGCGCCAGCGCTGCGAACCTGCCGGATACCTGAAGGGCCCGGACCTCGTCCGGCTGGCCGCCGACATGCTGGCGACGATGTACGACGCCGGCGGGCGGGGACTGGCGGCGCCCCAGATCGGCCATCTGCGCCGCATCTTCGTCATGGATGCCGGCTGGAAGATCGGCGCGCCTGATCCGCTGGTCGTCCTCGATCCCGAGATCCTGTGGCGCGATCCCGTGACGGACGTCCAAGCCGAAGGTTGCCTGTCGATCCCCGGACGCCCCGCATCGGTCGAACGCCCGGTCGCCATCACCCTGTCCTGGTACGATCTGGAGGGGTGTCACCATCGCCGCCAGATGACACAGGCTTCGGCGCGCATCGCCCAGCACGAGGTCGATCACCTTGACGGCCGCCTGATCATCGAGGATTGACCATGGCCGTCCGCCCCTTCCTGCCCTATTCCGATCCCCGCCTGCACCGCCCCGCCGAACCCGTCGAGGCCGTCACCGAGACAGTGCGCATGATCTGGGACGACATGATCGACACGATGGAGGCAATGCCCGGTGTGGGCCTTGCCGCGCCCCAGATCGGCATCATGCTGCAACTGGCCGTCATCGACGCATCGGAAAAGCGTGGGCAGGCCGTCAGGATGGCGAACCCGCAGATCCTGCACGAAAGTGTCCAGTCGCGCGACCACGACGAGGCCAGCCCCAACCTGCCCGGTGTCTCGGCCCGCATCAGCCGGCCCCGTGCGGTGACCGTGCGCTTTGTCAACGAGCAGGGTGAGGTCGAGGAGCGCGACTTCGTCAGCCTCTGGGCCACCAGCGTGCAGCACCAGATCGACCACCTGCAGGGCCGGCTCTATGTCGATCGCCTGTCGCCCCTGCGCCGCAAGATGCTGGTCGCCAAATCGGATAAACTGAACCGGCGCTAAACGTCAGTGTGGTCCAATGAGAATCCTCCGCGCTGGTCCCTGATCGGCAAGCTCTGCGCCGCTGCAGGCCGTTTCCGTCGTGGATATGATGGGGCGGCTAGATCGGCCGTTCCTCGCCCAAGGCTTGCCTGAACGACGCGTCCCGATCCCTCTGCCAAAGAATGCTAAGAACGCATTGCGCTGCCGAGCGTGTTTGATCCTGTACCTGAAAGGCTCCTGACTTGCGGAAGCTCCCTTGACGGGGGCACATGCCGACAGCCTGCTGATCAGCGGCAAAGGGCGCTGCTTCGGGCGAGGTTGCAGCCATAGCGTCGAACGGGCAACGCCTGCCATCCGCCCTCGATCAAGGACTGGCGGTCGCCGCCCTTGCCCCTCCCGGCGGCAATGCCTAGACGATTGCGGCAGAACCCAGACCGCCGACGGAGGAGCATATGCGCGTCATCTTCATGGGAACGCCCGATTTTTCTGTGCCAGCGCTCCGTGCCATCGCCTCCGATCACGAGGTCGTGGCCGTCTATTCCCAGCCCCCGCGTGCGGCAGGGCGTGGACAGAAGCCGCGCCCGTCCCCTGTGCAAGCCGCGGCCGAGGTGCTCAGCCTGCCAGTGCGGACGCCCGAGCACCTGCGCGACCCGCAGGCGCAGGCCGACTTTGCCGCCCTTTGTGCTGATGTGGCCGTGGTGGTGGCCTACGGCCTGATTCTTCCGCAATCGGTGCTGGACGCTCCGCGTCTCGGCTGCCTGAACATTCACGCCTCTCTTCTGCCGCGGTGGAGGGGCGCCGCACCGATCCATCGCGCCATCCTGGCCGGAGACGATGAAACCGGCGTGGCGATCATGCAGATGGAGGCGGGGCTGGACACTGGGCCGGTCCTGGCCACGCGCCGCACCCCCATCGTAGCCGACGAAACGACAGCAGATCTTCACGACCGTCTGGCCGTCATCGGCGCGGACCTGATCGCCGATGTCTTGCCGCGCCTGCCTCTTCCGGCGACGGCGCAGCCCGATCAGGGCGTCACCTACGCCGCCAAGATCGACAAGGCCGAGGCACGGATCGATTGGACGCGTCCTGCGGACGAAATCGACCGCCAGATCCGAGGCCTGTCGCCATTCCCCGGCGCTTGGTGCGACATCGACGGCGAACGGGTCAAGCTGCTCCGAAGCCGCGTCGTGCCGGGTGGCGGGCAGCCAGGCACGGTCCTGCCCAGCTTCACGGTGGCCTGCGGAATCGGCGCCGTCCAGATCACCTTGGCCCAGCGCGCCGGCAAGCGACCAATGGCGGCGGCCGATCTCCTGCGCGGATGGACCCTGCCGCCGCGGCTTGGCTAGGGGCGGGAACCGCCCCTTCGCGCACGGCCGCGGTGGGGGCTTGCCCCCACCCGGCGGGCGCGAACGCCGTCGCGGGACGCAAGCGGTGCCGTGGTCGCGTCAGATCGCGCCGTGGCAGTGCTTGAACTTCTTGCCCGACCCGCAGGGGCAGAGGTCGTTGCGCGCAGGGTTTCCCCAGGTCGACGGGTCCGCCTCGTCAAACCCCGGCTTTGCGTCCTGCGTGGCCGCTTTGGGTTCAGGCGCGGTGTCGGCGGGTTCGGGCTCGGGCGTCGGTGCAGGGGGCGCCATCTGGCGCAGCATCTCGGCGCGCTCGGCCTCGGTCAGCGGCCGGATCTGGCTCAGGCGCTGCGTCACGTCGAAACGCAGACCGTCCAGAAGGCTCTCGAACAGCTGGAAGGCTTCGGTCTTGTACTCCGACAGTGGGTCGCGCTGCGCATAGCCGCGGAAGCCCACGACGGACCGCAGGTGGTCCAGCGTCAGCAGGTGGTCGCGCCACTTCTGGTCGATCTGCTGCAGCAGGACCTGCTTTTCGATCTGCACCATCGTCTCGGCCCCGAAGGCCGCCGCCTTGTCGGTCATATAGCGGTCGCTGGCTGCGATGATCCGCTCGCGCATCGCGTCGTGGTCGACGCCCTCCTCGGCCGCCCATTCCGCGACCGGCAGGTTCAGGTTCAGCCGCTCGCGCACGGCCACCTTCAGGCCGTCCACGTCCCACTGATCGACGTAGCTGCGCGCGGGCATGTGGTCGTCGATCAGGTCGTCGATGACCTGGTGACGCATGTCGGCCGTGATCTCTCCGACATCGTCGCTGTCCATGATCTCGCGGCGCTGACCGAAGATGGCCTTGCGCTGGTCGTTCATCACGTCGTCAAACTTCAGAAGCTGCTTGCGGATGTCGAAGTTGCGGCCCTCGACCTTGGCCTGGGCACGTTCCAGCGACTTGTTCACCCAAGGATGCACGATCGCTTCGCCTTCCTTCATGCCAAGCGTCGACAAAACCTTGTCCAGACGCTCGGACCCGAAGATCCGCATCAGGTCGTCGTCCAGCGACAGGAAGAACAGCGACCGCCCCGGATCGCCCTGGCGACCGGACCGGCCCCGCAGCTGGTTGTCGATCCGGCGCGATTCGTGCCGCTCGGTGCCCAGGACGAACAGGCCGCCGGCCTCAAGCACCCGGCGCTTCTCATCGGCGTGCTCCGCCTCGATGCGGGCGCGCAGCTCGTCGGGATGGGCGTCGGGATCGGCCTTCAGCGCCTCCATCACCTTCATCTCGACATTGCCGCCCA
>JAYZBS010000118.1:0-28213 GCA_036338635.1 Pseudomonadota bacterium
CCCTGTTTCTGCGGCCATGCTGGTTGCAGAAATGCCGGAGCTTGGTCGGATGACGGCAGGTGAGGCCGCAGCCATGGCCGGCCTGGCGCCGGTGCCGCATGACAGCGGGGTCATGCGCGGCAGACGGGCGGTTGCTGGTGGGCGGCGTGCCTTACGACAGGTGCTCTATCAGGCTGCACTCGCCGCCGCATGCCACAACCCGGCGCCAAAGCCCCTGGCAAAACGCCTGACGGGACGTGGCAAGCCGCGTAAGGTTGTCATCATCGCCATTGCACGCAGGCTGGTCACCATTGCGAACGTGATACTCCAAACCGACGAAACATGGCGGCCTCAGCCCGCTGGTAGACACAATCGCTAGCCTAGATCATAGCACAAGCCTGATGAGAATCCCTTCAGTTGACACGAGCTCATCTTCCGGACGATTGAACGACGTCTGCTGACCTCAAGAATGTGCAAATGCGGATATCCGCGCAAAGGGACGACCATATCGCGAATTTCTGCGCGACTGGTAGACGCCTCATAATTCGTTAACGAATTCTTCTTCGTTATCGGTTAATCGCCGCCTTGGGAACATGAGCGGACGGAGAATGTGATGGCGACGATCAGGGGCACAAGCGGAAACGACAGGCTGACAGGTCAAAGCGGCGACGACCATGTTTATGGGCTCGACGGCGCCGACAGCTTCTATTGGCGCGGCAACCTTGGCAACGACAATTACTACGGCGGTGATCGCCGCGACGACTATGATGCCAATCCCTATACGCCGGGCAATCCTGGGGGCGACCACCTTTATCTTCAAGGCGATGTCGGGGCGCGCATCACGCTGACGACGACCGAAAACGGCTATGCACTTATCGGCGACAACAGGCTGGACTTCAACGGGATCGAGCGGATCAGCGGAACGACAGGCAACGATGTCGTCATGGCTGGACGGGCTGCGGCGAACGAGGAGCGGGACGGCGTGCAGGTGCACGGCATCTCGATCTTCACCGGCGCTGGCAACGATACAGTCTGGGGTTCGCGCTTCGACGACGTCATCGACGGCGGGGCCGGCAACGACCATCTTGCGGGCGGGTGGGGCAGCGACTTCTTCCATTCGAGCGAAGGGAACGATCGGATCTGGGGCGATGCCGGCGAGGATAACATCCGCTGGGGCAATGGCGACATGGAGCACAACCCCGGCCATGACACCATCAACGGCGGCGCGGGGCGCGACCTTATCAACTTGTGGATCAAGCGCGGCGACGTCTGGGACGACAACGAAGAGGTCGGCATCGATGGGCTGACCGTCAAGATCACGTCCGTGAACAGCCAGGGCAGCTTTACTGGGCACGCTCGGACCGATATCGGCGGTGACGCCAGCGTGCGCTTTACCAACTTTGAACTGGGCTGGACGCATCAGGGCAACGATGTGCTGGACGCCTCTGATGCGACAGTGTCCGCGAACGGCATCGGGGTCGACTTCAATACCCGGTGGGGACATGACCGGCTGATCGGAAGCGTGGGCAACGACACGCTGGACGGATCCGAAGGGCGCGATACCATCGATGCCGGTCGCGGCGACGACGACATCTGGGCCGGCGCCGAGGCCAATGGTGACGGCGATCTCGACGTGCTGATCTTCCGCGCTGGCGACGGGGCCGACCAGGTACACGGCTTCGACAGCGGGCTGGACGTTCTTGACCTCGGCGGGCGCGGCTATTCCGCCAGCGAAACCAGCACCGGCACACTGCTCGACTTCGGCAACGGCGACAGCATTCTGCTGCACGGCGTCTACGACTTCATCTGACCGATCCGGGAAAGGGCAGTGGCCGGAGGATCACCTCTCAGCCACTGCCTCGACGGTTTGGGATTGCAACAGCTGCCGTCAGCTGCCGCCGTGGGCAACCGACATCATCGTGGCGACCAGGCCGATCAGAAGGATCGCCAAGCTGGCTACGTCACGGGCCCGCCGCCGCACCTGCCCCCGAGGGGAGGGGCGGAATGATGATACCGCGATCGGCTCGACACCAAGAGCCTTCTTGACCTGGGCCGGGGTCCGAAGGATCGGGCGACGCAATTCCAAGAGGATTCCGGCCAGCAGGGCCAGCATGAGGGCCGTGCCGCCGCCCAGGACCGCCACCCGGCGACGCCCCGAACTGACCGGATACTGCGGCTCGGTCGCGGTTTCCAGCAGGACCATCCGCTCGCCATGATCGCCGGCGATCAGACGCTCCTCCAGTTCGGCATTGGACAGGCGCGCGGTGATCGCCGCGCGCGGCACCTCGAGCGCGGCGACCTGCCGCTGAAGCTCGGCGAGTTCAGCCGCGACCTCGGGCATGGCCGCGATCGAATCCTGGATCTGCGGCAGGCGCCGCTCGATGGCCGTGCGCTCGGCATTCAGCGCGGCCTCCTGTTCCCGGATCAGGTCGACCTGGCGGGTCACCCCCGGGGCAAGCTGCATGCTGCCTTCCCGCAACTGCTCGATCTGGTCTTCCAGGCGCCGCACCTCGGGGTGATTCGGCGCAAGCGTCGCCCGCGCCTGCGCCAGGTTGATCTCGAGCACCCGCAACTGCTGGGTCAGGGACGTCTGGGTCGATGTATCCGTGGCGCCGACCTCCAGAGCAAGACGCTCGCGCTCAAGCCCCTGAAGCTCCCGGATCAGCTGATCGCGTTGGCTTTCCAGACGGGCCTGCTCGGTGGCCAGGAAGTCGGCGTTCTCGGGCAGGCGCTCGGCGTTCTGGGTGCGGAACGCGGTCAACTTCGCGTCGGCTTCGGCGATGGCCTGGGCCGCCCGCTGATCCTCGGCCTGCAGCGCGGCGATCAGGTCGGCCTGCCGTCGGGCCTGACTGGCCTGACTGCCGGTCAGGATCTGCTGCGCCAGGTCGTTGGCGACGCGGGCCGCATTGGCCGCCTGCCCCAGCCTGACCGTGATCAGCATTGCGGAAACAGCGGTGCCCGCGCCGGGGACGCCGCCCGTCGTTGGGATGAAGTCGATCCGAGCGTTGCTTCTGAACAACGCGACCTTCTCGTTGACGCTCATCTCGGGTGCGTCCTCGAACAGGCGATAGCGCTCGATCATGTCGATAACGTTGCTGCGCGCCATCAGCCTCTGCTCGATCAGGCGAAGGCGGGTCGCGGTGTCGTCCGCATCACCCGCGCCAAGGCCGCCGTTCAGCAGCGTCGGCTGGACCTGGATCACCGCGATCGCCTCGTAGGCGCGTGGCAGAGTCATGGCGTAGCTAATCGACAGGTAAAGTCCGGCCATCAGGATCAGGGCCATGACCGGCCCGCGCCGGCGCAGCATCCCGATGAATTCGCGCATGCCAACAATGGGGCCCATTCAAACCTCGGCGTCGTGCAGGAAAAGGCCCAGGATCGGGCAGGTTCTGGTGATGCGCGCCTCGCAGCTGCGCAGGTCGGCGGCGATATCGGCGCGACCGTTCACGGCCAGCAAGACGCATTCCACCAGCGGCAGCGCCGCCAAGCCGGCGTCACCGTCCAGGATCGGCGGAAGATGCATCAGCACCACGTCCGGGGCCAGCAGGGACAGTTCGGTCGTCAGGTCGCTGGCGAAATCGTCGTTCAAGAGCATCGTTGCAGCTTCGGCCGGATGCGCGGCGACCGCCACAAGCGCCAATCGGTCCGACAGGCGCACGGCGCCGAAGCGCGGGGTGTCCTGGGGCTTCGGGCGCGGTGCGTCCAACTGCTTGAGGACGGGTTGCCGGGCAACGTCGAGGTCGACCAGCGCCACACGGCGGCGGTGTCGCCGCGACTCTGAAAGGGCCAGGTTCAGCGCCGTCAGCGGCGCCGCCGGGCCCGCATGAGCCTGGGTGATCCCGATGCGCGTCCACGACCGCTCGGCCACCTCGGACAGGATGCGGGTGCGCAGCAGGTCGTAACTCTCGGCCCGCGCGGGATCATGGCCATCGGCAATTGCCTGGCGCAGCTGCGGCTTCTTCGGCATCGGCAACAGCGGCAGGCTTGCCAAACGATTTGCCGGTGTATCATTTCGGCTGCTGCCGGACCCGTCCATGACCTACTCTTTCCCTTCAACCGATGACAGAATCATACCACGATGATACCCCCGATTACATGAGCCCGATCCAAATGTCCGCAGTTTCCGACAGCCTTTCGACGGCGCGTGACGTCGCGGCGGTCGTCATCGGCCGCAACGAAGGCCCCCGGCTCGAGGCCTGCCTGCATGCGCTGCTTGGGGTTCTTCCGCGCGTGATCTATGTCGATTCGGGTTCCACCGACGGAAGCGTCGCCTTTGCGCAGGCCTTGGGCGTCAAGGTGGTGGCGCTGGACATGTCGGTCCCGTTCACCGCGGCGCGGGCGCGCAACGCCGGCCTGGCCGCCTTGGCCGACGATGCGCCGGAATTCGTCCAGTTCCTCGACGGGGACTGTGTGATCCAGAACGGATGGTTGCCCTGCGCCCTGGCCGCCATGGTGGCCGAGCCAGACCTTGGCATCGTCGCCGGGCGCCGACGCGAGATCCGTCCCGACCGTTCGATCTATAACCGTCTGTGCGATCACGAATGGGACACGCCGGTCGGAGAGGCCCGTGCCGTGGGTGGCGACATGCTGGCCAGGTACGGGGCAATTGCCGGGGTCGGCGGCTTCAGGCCCGACCTCATCGCCGGAGAGGAGCCTGAATTGTGTCTCCGGCTGCGCGCGGGCGGATGGCGGATACGTCGGCTGGACTGCGAGATGACGTACCATGATGCGAACATGACGCGATTCGCCCAATGGTGGAGCAGGACCCGCCGCGCCGGCCACGCCTTCGCCGAAGGGTCGTGGCTCCACGGCCGGCCACCCGAGCGGCACTGGACGGCCGAGACGCGACGCGCGCTGCTCTGGGGCGCCGCGCTTCCCACCGTGGCGTTGCTGGGGGCCGTGCTGATCCACCCCCTTTGTCTGCTGCTGCTGTTGGCCTATCCGGTACAGTATCTGCGTCTTACGGCGCGGATGGGGGCGGCGCGGGCGCTGTTCACGCTGCTGGGCAAGTTCCCCGAGGCGATCGGGGCCTTGGGCTTTTACCGAAACCTGCTGATGCGGCGGCGCAGCACATTGATCGAATACAAATGACCCCATCGCGGCTTAGCGTCATCATTCCCGCCCACCAGGAAGAGCGGCAGATCGCTGCCTGTCTTCGGGCGCTGGCCGAAGAGCCGCCCGTCCCCGACGTCACCCACGAGGTGATCGTGGTGGCCAATGGCTGCACCGATCGCACCGCCGAGGTGGCGGGGTCGCAGACCTCACTCCTTGAGCGATCCGGCTGGACGCTGCACGTGATCAACCTGCCCGAGGGCGGAAAGATTGGGGCGCTGAACCGCGGCGACGCCGAGGCTTCGGGCGATCTGCGCCTTTATCTCGACGCCGATATCAGGGTCGGCTCCGGCCTGATCCCCGCGCTCTGCGATGCGCTTCGGCAGCCTGGGCCACGCTATGTCGGCGCCCGGCTGGTCGTGCCGCCACCCTCCAGCCGGGTCTCGGCGGCCTATGCGCGGTTCTGGCAGAAGCTGCCCTTCGTGGCCCAGGGGGTGACGGGGGCCGGGCTCTTCGCTGTCAATGCCGAAGGGCGCGCCCGATGGGGCAGGTTTCCCGACATCATCGCCGACGACGCCTTCGTCAGGCTGCACTTCACCCCGGCCGAGCGGACGAGGGTCGAGGCGACCTATCTGTGGCCGATATCGGAAAGGCTGAACCCGCTGATCAAGGTGCGCCGCCGCCAGGACGCGGGAACGGCACAGTTGGCGCTGCTCTATCCCGAACTGGCGCGTAACGCCGCCGGCGATCGGGCATCTTGGCGGCAGGCGCTGCGGCTGGGGTTGGCCGATCCCGAAGGGTTTGCAGCCTATGCGCTTGTGTCCCTGGGCGTCAGGATGCGCAAGCCGGCCGACGGCTGGGATCGAAACCGATAGAGGCACCTTCAGGTCGATCGCCCTCATCCCTGAAGACGGCGGGGGCTTTGCTGCCTGAATCACTCCGCCTCAGCGGCGGCTGTCACCTGGTCTTGACCCTGCAGGTTGCATAGGCGCCCGAAAGAAAATGCTTAAAAAGATCTAAATGCAACCATAGGCTTATAGAACCGCCTGATGATGTATCCTTAAGGTTGCAGCAACCCCCTTTCGACCCATCTTTTAGATAGGTTGCTGGGCGTCGAAGGCCCAGATAGTTATAAGTCTAACTAAAAGCCGCACTGAGTAGGATTGGCTTGGCGTTGTAACTTGTTCCGTTTTTTTGCTAGTGTTTCAGGTGCTGAAATGATCCATGACGACCGTCTTCTGGACGCGACTGGTGCCGAACTCGTTGGCGACTTTGTTTCCTTCGAACCCCACAACCTCTACATGGGCGGCGGCAAACGCCTTCTGGATACCGCGATGATCATTGCGGCACTGCCCTTCATCCTGCCGATCATGCTGATCGTCGCCGTGCTGGTGGCCTTGGACGGCGGCTCGCCCATCTACAGTCAGACGCGACTTGGCCGGGGCTGGAAAAGCTTCCGTCTCTACAAGTTTCGGACGATGAAGACGAACTCGGCCGAACTGCTGGCGGCCCACCTGGCCGCCAACCCCGAGGCGAAGGCCGAATGGGACCTGAACCAGAAGCTCCGCAACGACCCCCGCATCACTTGGGCCGGCCGGTTCCTTCGCAAGACCTCGCTGGACGAGCTTCCGCAGTTGATCAACGTGCTGCTGGGCCAGATGAGCCTGGTCGGCCCGCGCCCGATCATGGTCGAGCAGCGTCCGCTGTATCCGGGGCACTACTATGCTGCGCACCGACCCGGCCTGACTGGCCTGTGGCAGGTTTCGGCGCGCAATGGCACGACTTTCGCCGCCCGCGCGATCTATGACGAACGGTATTACCGCGACCTCAGCCTGGGGCTCGACATCTCAACGATCATCCGAACCTTCGTGGTCGTCGCGCGCTGCACCGGCTGTTGACCGGCGGCGCGCATAAGCGGACTGCAGCGTCATCAGCAGGACCATTGACAGCATTCCGCCACCGACATAACCGCCCAGGAACGCAGTCACCCACCCGTGGCCCAGCACAACCATGACGATAGTCGAGCAGACGCTGACGAGGATCGAGACCGTAAGAGCGACTGCAAGATTCAAACTTGCCTCTTTTCCTGACGCCGGGGCTCTGCAATTATAAGCTGAGCGACGACCCGTATTCAACGAAACAAACCTGTCTGGCGCCGTTTCACCCGCACCCGAGGCCGCATGAGCGCCAAGATGATGTCTGACGCCGTTCCCGCGACCGGACAGGCGCCGTCCCTGAAGGTCGGCTATGTCGTGAACACCTACCCCCGCCCGTCGCAGACGTTCATCCGGCGCGAAATCCGTGCCGTCGAATCGCAGGGCGTCAAGGTGTACCGCTTCGCGATGCGCCGCGACCCCGAGCCGCTCCAATCTGATCTGGACAAGGCCGAACAGGACGCGACCAGCTATATCCTCGACGCCGGCGCAGGCCGGCTGGTTATCGCGCTGCTGCGCGGTATCCTGCGACGCCCCAAGGCCCTCCGCGCCGCCATTCGCGCCGGTCGTGCGGGCGGTCCGGGCCGCGGCGTTCTGCGCCAGTTGATCTATCTGGCCGAAGGAGCCGTTCTTGCGGATCGGGCCAGGGCCGCGGGCCTGCAGCACCTGCACGCGCATTTCGGCACGAACTCGACCGACGTCGTGCGGTATTGCCGGCTGCTGGGCGGTCCGGGATACAGCTTCACCGTCCACGGCCCCGAGGAATTCGACGCCCCGAACGCCCTGCTGCTGAAACAGAAGGTAAGCGAATCCAAATTCGCGGTGTCCGTTAGCGCCTTCGGTCGCAGCCAGATGTCACGGTGGACGCCTTTTGCCTTCTGGAATCGGCTGCGTGTCGTGCACTGTGGCATTGATCCCGCGCATTTCCCGGACCCAACTCCCCTCCCTGCCGGACCTGGGCCCGGACAGCCGCTCCGCCTGGTCTGCATCGGCCGGTTCGCCGAGCAGAAGGGTCAGATGCTGCTGATCGAAGCGATGGCACGGGCGACGGCGGACGCCCATCTCACCCTGCTCGGCGACGGGCCGCTTGGGCCGGAACTTCGCGCGGCAATTGCAGCGCATGGCCTCTCCGGCCGCGTCGACCTGCCTGGCTGGGCGGACGAGGCCGGGGTCCGTGACGCGCTGAGTGCGGCACATGTCATGATCATGCCAAGCTTCGCCGAAGGTCTGCCGGTTGCCCTGATGGAGGCCATGGCCGCTGGACGACCTGCGATCGCCACGCTGATCGCCGGCATCCCCGAACTGATGGTCGACGGCAGGACTGGCTGGTTGGTGCCGGCAGGTGATGTCGGGGCGCTGGCAGCCGCCATCGATGCGGCTGCCTCGACCTCGCCGGACCGACTGCGTCAGATGGGACTGTCGGGTCGTGAACGGGCGCTAGCGCGCCACGACATCCACGTCGAGGCTGCCAAGCTGGCGCGCCTGTTCAGGTCCTGCCAGCAGGATTGACAGGAACATCCCGTCGGCGCGCATCCAGCGCCCGATCAACGGGACGTCCCTGACGAC
Organism: Pseudomonadota bacterium; assembly: GCA_036338635.1. Classification (GTDB taxonomy): domain Bacteria; phylum Pseudomonadota; class Alphaproteobacteria; order Rhodobacterales; family Rhodobacteraceae; genus Paracoccus. The sequence continues at coordinate 8,532 of JAYZBS010000118.1, forward strand.
GACCGTGAAGCTGGTCGGTGTCAGGGTGACGCCGACCTCGCGGTGATCCAGCCACAGGCCGGTCAGCGGAAACTGCGCCTTGAACGCGGCCTCCTTGGCGCTAAAGGCCAGCGTTGCCGACAGGTCGGCTCCAAGTTCACTGCCGTCGCAGTCCCCGGACGCCCGGATAATTGCGGCCAGGTCGGCGTCCAGCGGTGCCGCCTTCTCGATATCGAGGCCAATTCCGGCCCAGACGGCCGACCGTCCCGCCAGCCCCGCCGCCACGCCGGCCGCATGGCTGATGCTGCCTGCGACGCCCGTCGGCCAGCGGGGCGCCCGGTCAGGGCCAGCCGGAAGCGCAGCCGGCTCAAGGCCCGCATCCTGCATCGCCGCACGCGCCACCGCACGGCCCGCGGCGAATTCCTGACGCCGCGCGGGAATGGCGTGCCGGACGGCGACCTCTTCGCCAGGCCATAGCGGCGGCTGCCCATCAGCAATCGACCGCGCTGCGATGCCCACCCCCGGGGGGAGCATCGACCGCAGCGCGACAGTGATCACTGGCTGGTTCCCTGGGGCCGCATCCGCGCCCGCAGGGCACGCCGGGCGGCCATCAAGTCGACCGCCGCGACCGGAGGGGTTGCGGCCTCGACGGGCGCCGCCACCGGGGCCGGCGCCGCGACTGCGGCGGCGCGGGCGCCCGACAGATGCCCAGCCAGGTTGCGCAACACCGGGAACCGGAAGATGTCCGTGATCGAGCTGCGCGGGACGCCAAGCTCGTCGCGGATCGTCCGGTGCAACTGTACCGCCAGCAGTGAGTGTCCGCCCAGGTCGAAGAAGTTGTCGCCCGGCTGCACTTGCGGCAACCCCAGGATGCGCGCCATCACCTGCCCGATGCGCGCCTGCAGGTCCCCCGTGTCGACAACGACCGGCGCGGCGGCCGCTACCTCTGGCGCGGCCGGGACGGCGGGCGGCGCGGAACGGGGTGCCGGCACAGGCTCGGCCGAAGCCAGCGACTTGCGGTCGATCTTGGCATTCGGGGTCAGCGGCATCGCCTGCAGGATATGGATCCGCAGCGGGACCATGAAATCCGGCAGGTCTTTCGACAGTGCGGCGCGCAACTGGGTCGGGTCCAGATCCGAACCGGTGGCATATCCGATCAACTGCCGCTCGCCCGTCGTCGTGGCCTGGGCGACCACAGCGACGTCGCGCACCCCGGGAAGACGCGCCAGCCGGGTTTCGATCTCGCCCAGTTCGATCCGATAGCCGCGCAGCTTCACCTGCTGGTCCACCCGGCCCAGGAAGCGCAGCCGGCCCCGGCTGTCGCGCCGGCAGAGGTCGCCGGTACGATAAAGCCGCTCTCCGTCCTTGTGCGGGAAGGCCGCGTCGGTCTGGGCCTGCCTGTTCCAATAGCCGCGGGTGACACCCGCTCCACCGATCCACAATTCTCCCGCCACGCCGTCGGCGACAGGCTGGCCCGCCGGATCGCGCAGCTGCAGGCTGGTCGCCGTGATCGGCTCGCCCAGCCAGACCTCATCGCCGTCCAGCCCCAGGTCGGCGACGGCCGACCAGATCGTCGTCTCGGTCGGGCCATACATGTTCAGGATCCGCGCCCTGCTGGCCGACCGCAGATCCGCCAGAAGGCCCGGGCTCAGCGCCTCGCCGCCCAGCATGATCATCCGCAGCTGCGCCATCGCCTCGCGCGAGGCCTGGTCTTCCAGCAGAAGACGGGCCATCGAGGGCGTGGCTTGCAGATGCGTCACCCGATGGCGACGGATCTGGGCGGCGATGCCATAGTCGATTGCGTCGGCCCCGGCAGGGTTCACCCGGTCATGCACGCTGGCCAGATACTCCAGCCCCTGCAGGACCTGGGGCGTCGGGATGCCGTAATCGATCAGGCAGGCGATCTCGGTCACACCGATGGCGCGCAAGCTCTCGATCCGGGCCACGGCCTCATCGACGGTACCGAAGAGGCCGCTGTCATTGAAATACCGCTGGAAGGCGAAATCGAGGATGCCCTCCATCTCGTCCTCGGACAAGCCGGACAGGTCGATCGCCATCGGGTCGGTGACGCCGGCCGGCTTCTTGAAGGCGGGAAACGCCCAGGCATACTGCTTGACCAGACCGGCCGCCGCGCGCAGGTAATCCTTCATCGGCTCGCGCGCGACCTCCATCGAGGCTTCGCGCGTGTCGGCCAGATAGCTGTGCAGCATCAGCGTGACGGTGTGATCGGCGGGATCGTGCCCTGCCTCGCGCAGCGCCGCGTGATATTCGGGAATCCGCGCGGCGATGTCGTCGATGCTCTGCCCAAGAAGATGGGTCAGCACATTGGCCCCCAGCCGGCCGGCCTCTCGCCAGGTCTCGGGATTGCCGGCAGTCGTGACCCAGATCGGCAGCTCGGCCGAGACCGGGCGCGGCTGGGTCACCACCTCAAATTCGCTGCCGTCCGCCCTGGGAAAGCCCACCGCCTCGCCGCGCCACAGGCGCCGCAACTGATCGATCGTGCGCAGCATGGCAGGCTTGTTCTGGGGCGGCGCGTTTTCCGGGCGCAGCACGAAGTCATCGGGCTGCCAGCCCGAAGCGATGGCGATACCGGCGCGCCCGTTCGTCAGGTTGTCGATCACCGCCCATTCCTCGGCGATGCGGGCGGGGTGGTGCAGCGGCGCGACACAGGAACCGGCACGCACGCCGATGTGGCTGGTGATCGCCGCCACCGCCGCGCCCGTGACCGAGGGGTTCGGATAGGGGCCGCCGAAGGCATGGAAGTGCCGCTCGGGCGTCCAGACGGCGACGAAGCCGTTGCGGTCCGCGAACTTCGCGCCCTCCAGCAGAAGCTCGTATTTGCGGGGGCCGGCACCATCGTCGTTGCCCCAGTAATAGAGCGACATCTGCGTCCCGTTGCGCGGTCCCTTGGCGGGTTCTGACGCGCCGCCCAGAAGGTCGCCCGCGATGACGACCCGCCAGCCGCGCGTCAGCGTCCAGAATATCTCCAGCACCGATATGTCGAAGGACAGGCTGGTCACGGCCAGCCAGGTGCCGGGCTCAGGCGACTGCAGGGCCGTGTCCATGCCGGCGAAGAAATTGGTGACGTTGCGGTTTTCGACCATCACCCCCTTCGGCGTCCCGGTCGACCCAGAGGTATAGATCAGATAGGCCAGATCCCCACCCTTGGCCGCCGTCGGTTCGGTTTCAGCGCCTTGCGCGTCCAGCATCAGGACCCTGGCCTTGTGGTCTGGCAGGCGCGACGCAATAGCCGGATCTGTCAGGACGACCGGAGCGCCGCTGTCGGCCAGGTAATGGGCCAGCCGCTCGGCAGGATAGTCCGGATCCAGCGGCACATAGGCGCCGCCGGCCTTCAGGATTGCCAGCGCCCCGACCACCAGCCCCAGCCCACGTGGCGCGAACAGGCCGACGGGAGTATCCGGCCCAACGCCCACGGCCGCCAACTGCCGCGACAGGGTCGTGGCGCGGCGATCCAACTCGGCGTAGGTCAGGCGATCGCCACGGAAGATCAGCGCCTCTGCGTCCGGCGATCGCGCGGCCTGCATCGCAAAGGCCGCCGCGATGGTGTCCGGCCCATCGCCCGCCTCCCGGTCGTTGCGGGCCACGCGCGCGGACTGCTCATGACGCAGCGTCGGGGCCTTGTCCAGCGGCAGGGCGGGATCGGCCGCCGCCAAAGCCTCGGTCACGTCGGCCACGGCCTGCCAGGCCTCGGCCGTGATGCGGTCCCTGTCCCACCAGACGCGGATCTCGGGCTGAGGATCGGCGGGCAGGTCGATGCAGATGACGGCGCCCGAGGGCGCATCGCCGGGATCCGCAGCCAGCGCCAGTTGCGGCGTGCCAGGATGTTCAAGTTCCGGCGCCCGGTGAATCAGGTCGGCCAGGATCGGGCCGCGCGATGCCACGGCGGCAAGGTCGCGCTCCAGCACCTTGGCCAACGAGGCAAGCGTCTGATCCTCGGCGTCGATGGCCAGCGGACGGAAGTCCAGCAGATGCCCCGCCTTCGATGCCGCCAAGGGAGAGGCCATCGCGATGTCGAAGGCTGTCGATCCAATCATCCGCACGATGGCCCCGGCCAAGGCGGCCAGCACCTGCGCGCCCCCCATGGGGCGCGGCAGGACCAGTCGGGCCGGCTGCCAATCGGGGCGCCCCGTGCCGGTGGCGGCTTCTGGCAGGACCAGCGGCGCCAGGCGGCCAAGACGCGCGCGCCAGAAGGGCTCGTCCTTCGCGGCATTGCGGATAAGGCGGTCCAGTTCCGGGTCCTCGTGTACCGGCGGCAGCACGTCGCCTTTGGCCAGGGCATGCGGCGCTTTGTCGATCGTGACCAGCCCGGACAACAGGACAGCGCCGCCCTGCCCACAAGCAATCAGCACACTGCCATCGCGCACGTCCAGGACCGTTCCCGGCGCGGCGCCGTCAGCACCGGCCGGGCGCGCGGCGACCTCAGCCGAACCAACCAGAAGAAGGCTGTCCCGCGTCCGCAGCCGCGGCGACAGAAGCGGGTTCCAGTAACCACCATGGTCCAGGGCCCGTACCAGGCGCGAGATTGCAGCGGCGTCCTGCGCCGGGTCCAGCACCGCGCCGGCCGCCGGCCGATCAACGCGCATGTGCCGGCGCGACGGCGCATGCGACTGCTTGACGCCCTGATCCTCGCCACGTTCCAGCATTCCGATCAATTCAGGCAGGCTGGCGACGGCGGCTTCCCAGCAGCGGGCGTTCAGTGTCAGCGCGGTGTCATCCGCCAGGATGTCGACCGGCACCTTGATCAGCACCGGTCCCTCGTCGATGCCGCCCGACATGCGGTGCCAAGTGATGCCGTGCGATGTCGCCCCCTCGAGCAGCGCCCAGACCGGCGCGTTCAGCCCGGCCCGCTCGGGCAGCGGCCCGTCGTGAAAGTTGACCGCCCCCCGCCGGGCCAGCGCCAGTGTCTGCGGCGGGACGACCTTCAGGTTGGCGACGCTGAGAAGATAGTCGCATTCTGCGACCGGGCCGACCGGCAAACCCATCTCACGCGCCGTCTGCGCCAGGGCGTGATCCTCGACGGTGAAGGATCGCAGGACATGACCGCGGGCCGTGACAAGGCGCGCCGCCTCAAGCGCGAGAGAGGCATTGCCGATCAGGCTGAATTCAAGCTGGGTCACGGTCATTTCTCCGGTCGAAATATCTGTCGGCTGCGCGATGGGGCAAGGGCGTGGCGGATCAGCGCTCGCGCCTGGCCGCGCGGGAAATCGCGATCCGGTCGCCCGGCGAGCCCGCGGATGCGGCGTACCGCCAAGCCGGTCAGATGCGAAACCGCAGCCAGTGCGGCATAGGCCCTGCCGTAATTCTGCCTGTAGTAATGTTCCCGCGAGGCGAACCAATAGTCGGGAGGAAGCGTCCAGTCCTTCATCCCGGTGCTGACGGACCCGATATGGACGACCTTCGCATCAGGGAAGTAATGCGTCGGCCAACCGGCGCGCGCGGCGCGCAGGCAGAGGTCGGTTTCCTCGAAATAAAGGAAGAACGCCTCATCAAAGCCGCCGATACGGTCCAGCACGTCGCTGCGGATCATCAGGGCCGCGCCCGCAACCCAGTCGACGGCCGCTGGCGTGACGGGGGCCGGCAGCGTCACGATATGCCGGGCCAGGATCTTTGACAGCGGCCCCGTCCGCGCGGCATCCTCAAGTTCGCTCGCGGCGCCGGGAAAGCGGAAATGCGTGCCGTGATGGATGCCATCCTCGCCGATGACGCGGCAGCCCAGAAGCCCGATACCGGGATGCGCCTGCATGTGGTCGCGCATCCGGCGGATGGTGTCGGCGTCCAGGAAGGCATCGGAATTGACCACCAGCACGAAGTCGGCGGGCCTGGGCAGGCGGACCCTCATGGCGGCGTTGTTGCCGGCGCCAAACCCTCCGTTGCGGCCCGACTGCAGAACCCGCAGCCGTCCGCCGCGGGTCCAGCCGCGCGCATCGGCCTCGGCGGTCATCGTCTCGAAGCTGCCGTCGCCGGAATCGTTGTCGATCAGCGACACGACGCCGTCGATCCCCTCCATCGCGATCATCGCCGCCTCGGCCGAGCGCAGCGACATTGCGGCGCTGCGCCAGTTGAGGATGATGACGTGCACCGACCCGCCGCTCATTCGGCGGCCCGCTGCATCGGCATGTCCTGTTGGTCGGCTTGGGCCAGTTCCTGCCGCATCCGTTCGGCCAAAACGCGCACGCAGGGTTCGAGGACCATGGAATCATGATCCCCAGGCACTTCGACGACGCTCAGCCCGGACAGCCAAGGCGACCACAGGTTGTCCTCGAAGACATATTCCCGCGCCGTGCTGACATGCAGGCCGTTAGATACCTTGAACCGTCGGTCCAGCCGCGGCCGATAAAGCGTCACCGGACCGTCCCACTTGCGCATCCGGTATCTGGGCAGCGCGCCCAGGAAAGCGGCATGGATCGCGGCATTGTGGAAGCCCGTGGCCTCGACCGCGGGCTGGGCGGCGCGACGCGAGCGTTCATAGGCCAGACGGTTCCGCAGCCAGTTGCCGAAGAAACCGACGCCCTCCTCGCGGATCTCGGCCATGCGGATCATCAGTCGGTCGCGGCGGGACAGAACCGGCCGCATCGGCACCGGCGTGTCCAGCATGACCACCCGCGCGATCTGGCTGCCTGCATCCTCAAGCTGCCGCGCGATTTCCAGGGCTGTCAGCCCCCCGCCCGAGAAGCCCGCGATCAGGTAGGGTCCGTCGGGCTGGATCTGGCGGATCTCCTCAATGCAACTTGCGGCGGCCTCGGCCAAGGTTTCGTGCGGGGCGGCATCGCCAAACAGGCCCTGCGCCTGCAGGCCCCAGACCGGGCGGTCGGGCGACAGGCGCTGCGCCAGGGCACGCAGGTTCAGGACGTTGCCGAACATGCCGGCGACGATGAACAGCGGCCGTCCACCACCGGCGGCGCCCTGGCTCATGGGTACCAGGTGGGTGAAGCCCTCGGCCAACTGCTTCTGGTCGGGGGCTGGGCTGTCGGACGTCCGTCCGTCCGGACGTGGCCCCAGCCTGGCTTCCAGCAGCGCGGCCAGCGCAGCGACGTTAGGCGCCTCGAACAGGGTCGCCAGCGGCAGATCGACACCGTAGGCCTTGCGGATCATCGCAAAAAGCCGCACCGCGATCAGCGAATGGCCGCCAAGGTCGAAGAAGCCGTCGTCGACGCCGACCTGCTGGACGCCCAGAAGCTCTCTGAAGAAGCCGGCCAAGCTCCGCTCCAGGTCAGTGCGCGGCTCGACATAGGCGCTGTCCAGGTCCGGCCGCTCGAAGCTGGTGCTGGCCCCGGCCTCGCGCGCGCGGCTGCTGCGCGTCTCCTGCGCGACCAACTGCGGCAGGTCCATGCTCGAGATCGCAAGCTGCGGCAGTCCGGCCTGCAGCGCGACATCCAGAAGCCGGCCGCCTACGCCGGGCGGAATGCCCTGGGCGACCAGATGCGCCAGACGTTCCTGCCCGCCTCGCACGGCCGGACGCTCGGGTGACTTGCGGGTCGCAAGCCGCGTCGCTGGTGCGGCATCCAAACGGCGGAGCGTCAGCCCCTCGACTTCGACCAGGACGGCGCCATCGGGGTCGCACAGCGTCACGTCGAAGCTGGCATAGCCGCCATCGGCATGGGCCAGCCGGACATGGCTGACAATCCGTGCCGGCAGATCGGCGCGGACAGTGATCCCGCGATAGGACAGCGGCACCCAAAGCTGCGCCCGGTCATAGTCGGGGATCAATGCCATCGCCCATCCGGTCGCGATGTCCATCAGGGCCGGGTGCAGGACGAACCCCTGCGCCAGATCGCCAAGCGCCAGGTCAGGAAGCTGCAGATCGGCCACACCTTCGGGCTGCGTGGTGGCGGATTGCAGCCAGGTCGACCGCAGCACGCGCCAACGCGCGCCGAATGCCATCTGCCCCTCCTGTGCGGATTCGAGCGCGTGGCCCGTCGGGGCATGACCGACGGGCATCCGCGACTTCAACGCGGACAGATCCAGGGCCGGCACCGAGGGGTCCGCCGCGGCGACGCGACCTTCGGCGGTTGCGACGAAGCCCTCCCCGAAGTCTGCCTCAAGTAGGAATCCGCCCGTGTCCCCGCCAGAGGTCAGCGTCGCCCGGATCTCGCGGGTGGCGCCGTCTTCGACGATCAGCGGGTCCAGGAAGGCGACGTCGCGCAACGCCCAAGGCATCCGCCGGCCAGCGGCGCGCAGGGCTTCGGCGGCAATCTCGATGGTGCCGGTGCCGGGAAGCAGCGCGACACCGTCGCGTGTGCGGTGTTCCGCGATGATCCAGTCGGACGCCGACAGCCGCCCCGTGAACCGGTCTGCGCCGTCGATGCGGCTGTGGGCCAGCAGCAGCGGCTGCTTGACAGGCACTGGTGCCGGTTCGTCACGGCGCCCGGTCAGCGCCTCGGCCGCCATGCCGATCTGCGCCCACACGCCCCAGTTCACCGCGACGGTGCGGCCGAAGGCGGCGATATCGGCCATCGCCACCGCGTTCAGGTATTCGTTGGCGGCCACATAGTCGACCTGCCCAGTTGCAGCGATCTCGGTCGAGGTCGAAGCAAAAAGAACGGTCCGTTTCAGCGGCGCATCGGCGAAGACCAGCGCCAGGTTGCGTGTGCCATGCACCTTCGGTGCCAGCACGTCCTCGATCTCGGCGCTGGACTTGGCCAGCATCGGCGCATCGGCGACGATCCCCGCCGCGTGGATCAGGTCGGTGACCCGACCAAGGTGATCGCGGATGCGCGACACCGCCTGCGCCAGCGCAGCGGCGTCGGCGACGTCGGCCACCTCGGTCACGACGCGACCGCCGGCCGCCCGCAGATCCAGCAGCGCCGCCATCTGCCGCGCCTCGCGATGGTCGGGATCGGCCTTGATCCGGGCCTCCCATTCAGCTTCGGGCGGCAGGGGCCGGCGGGTCAGAAGGGCGACTGCGGCACCCCGAGCCACGATGTGGCGGGCCAGGGTCAGCGCGATGCCGCCAAGACCGCCGGTGATCAGGACGACGTCTTTCGGGCCGAAGGCCGGTCCGACGTCATCCGGCGCCAGCGCCTGCGGCGCCAAGTGCCGGGCCAGCCGGCGCCCTTTGCGCCAGGCGGCGCGGGCGGGCGGCGCGGGGTCCATCAGATCCTCGACCAGGCGGTCGGCCAGTTCGGTCGGATTGCGATCGACAATGACATCGATGCTGCGCGCCGACAGCCACGGGAACTCTCTCATGCCGACGGCCAGCGGCCCCAGGATCATCGCCTTTTCCGGCGCCGCTATGGCCTCAGACCCCACGCGCACCGCGCCCGAGGTCACGGCGACCACGTCGACCGGCTGGCCCGCTCCCTCGTTCGCCAGGGCGCGCAGCAAATATAGCATGGTGTTGAACCCTTGCTCCAGATGGCGGTGGAACGGACTGAAGCCCGCGCGGGCGCCCTGTTGCCGGGCATCCGGCACCAGCCAGAAGCTGGCGATCCGCTGCGGCAGTCGGTTCTGCGCGACCAGCGCGGCAATCAGCAGTTCGAAGTCGGATTCGCCGTTTTCCGGGGCCACGATGAATTCGGATTCTCCGGTCTGCGCGAAGCAGTCGCCGGGTCGCAGCGTGACGACCTGATGACCGGCGTCGCGCAGCCGCGCGACGACCGCGTCCGAAAGGCCGGTGTCGTCGGCCAAGACCAGCCACCGCGCGGGCTGCCCTTGCGCGCGACCTTGGGCGTCGAGTTCGACATCGGGCGCCGACAACCGCCAGGACGGACGCCAGCCCCAATCCTTCGTGTCGGGCAGATGCAGAGGCCCGCCCTCGGTCGCGGCGACCGCAGCCTCGGCCGTGGCAGGTTCGATGAAATATCGCCGGCTCTGGAAGACATAGCCGGGCAGCGGAACCCGGCGCCGGCCTTCGCCCCAGACGGGCGTCCAGTCGAGCGGCAGGCCCGCTGCCGACAGGCGCGCGAAGGCGGACAGGAAAAAGGCGTCATCGTCGATGAGCTGTTCGGGGTGGCGCAGGGTGCTGACGACCCGGTCGGGCAGCGCCCCATTGGCCTGCGCCAGGGCGGACATCGCCCGGCCCGGCCCCACCTCCAGGAACAGCCGCGCCGGATCATCCTTCAGCGTGGCGATGCAGTCGCCGAAACGGACTTGGCCGCGCAGGTGATCGACCCAATAGGACGGATCGGTCGCCTGAGCATCGGTCATCCACGTTCCGCTACGGTTCGACAGCAGCGGGATCTGCGGCGGCGACAATTGGATGCCGCGCAGGAAAGCTTCGAATTCCGGCAGGATCGGGTCGAGCATGCGAGAATGCGCGGCCACGTCTATGGCCACGCGCTGACATTCGATGCCGCGCGCCTCGAGCCGCGCCTGCAGGGCGTCGATCTGGTCGCGCGGGCCCGACACGACGGACAGACCCGGCGCGTTGTCGACAGCAAGGTCCAGATCCGGCCCGGCCTCGGCCCGCAATTCATCGGCGGGCAGCGACACGCTCAGCATGCCGCCGGGCGCGACGCGATCGAACAGGCGGCCACGAAGCTCGACCAGCTTGATGCAGTCTTCGAAGCCGATGACGCCGGCCAGACAGGCGGCGGTGTTTTCGCCCATGGAATGTCCGGCCAGCGCCTTCGGGGCGGCGCCCCAGCTGATCCACAGCTGGGCCAGCGCGTATTCGACGATCATGATCAGCGGCAGCTGCACCGACGGCCGGGTCAGCGCCTGCGTAGCCTCGGCTTCGTGCCCGGGGGCGGGAAGCCACATCGTCCGTGGGTCGCTACCGGTCAGCCCCTGCAGCACCGCCAGACCGCGGTCCATCCAGTCGCGGAAGACCGGCTCGGTCTCGTACAGGCCACGCGCCATGTTGATCGACTGTGCACCGCCGCCAGGAAACAGGAAGGCCAGGCTGGGCGGTTGCGGCATGCGGTCGTGGTTGAAGACGCGGCGCGGGTCGCGGCGCTCCAGCAGGTCTGCCGCCTCGGCCGCGTCTTCCGCAACGAGAACGCGACGCTTGTCGAAATGGCGCCGCCCCTGCTGCAGGGTGAAGGCCACGTCGGCAAGATCCGCGCCCGGATTGGCGCGCAGCCAAGCGGCCAGCGCCGCCGAGTTGGCATCCAGCGCCGCAGCGCTGCGCCCCGTGACGATCAGCGGCTGCACCGGCCAGTCGGACGGTTCCGCCGCCTCGCGTTCGGGCGCCGCCTCGATCACCGCATGGGCGTTGGTGCCGCCCACGCCAAGCGAGTTCACGGCCGCGCGGGCTGGCCGGCCCGGATGGTCCGGCCAAGCGGTCGTGCCGGCCACGACGTGGAAGGGCGTCGCGTCGAAGTCGATCACCGGGTTTGGAGCCTCGAAGCCCAGGCTGGGCGGGATGGTCCGGTGGTGCAGCGCCAGCGCCACCTTGATCAGGCCGGCGGTGCCCGCGGCGGTGTCCGTATGGCCAATGTTCGTCTTGACCGAGCCGATGCCCGTGCGCCCGCCCGGGCTGCCCAGGGCAAAGGCCTCGGTCAGGGCGGCGACCTCGATCGGGTCGCCCAGCCTAGTGCCGGTACCGTGGCATTCGACATAGTCGATGGTGGCCGCGTCCACGCCCGCCATCAGATGCGCCTCGGCGATTGCCGCCGCCTGCCCCTCGACCGAGGGGGCCAGATAGCCCGCCTTGGCGGACCCGTCGTTGTTGATCGCGCTGCCCTTGATGACGCCCCAGATGTGGTCGCCGTCGGCCAGCGCGTCTGACAGGCGGCGCAGCAGCACTGTGGCGGCGCCGCTGCCGAACACGGTGCCTTCGCTGCGATGGTCGAAGGCGCGGCAATGCCCGTCGGGGGACAGGATCTCGTTCGGCTTGTAGATATAGCCGCGTCCCTGCGGCAGCTCGATCGTGACGCCTCCGGCCAGGGCTGCGTCGCATTCACCGGCAATCAGCGCCTGGCAGGCCGAATGCACCGCGACGAGCGAGGTCGAGCAGGCCGTCTGGACCGAGATGCTGGGTCCGCGCAGGTCGAAGACATGGCTGACCCTGGTCGACAGGAAGTCCTTGTCGTTGCCGGTGTGGCGAAGAAGGAACATCCCGGTTTCGTCCACCAGGTCGCGATTCGAGCATATGTTGACCGCGAAGTAGCTGCCCATACCGCAGCCGGCCCAGACGCCGACCGTGCCCAGGTCGTCAGGGCGGTGGCCGGCATGTTCCAGCGCATGCCAGCAGGTTTCAAGAAACTTGCGGTGCTGCGGGTCCATGATCGCGGCATCCTTGGGGCTGAACCCGAAGAATTCGGCGTCGAAACGGTCGAAGCCCTCCAACGGCGCGGCATGCGGCACATAGTCGGGGTGTTTGATCCGGGCGGACGATTCGCCTGCGGCCGCAAGCTCCTCGGGCGTTAGGCGGCGAATCGATTCAACCCCGTCGCGCAGGTTGGTCCAATATGTCTCGGGGTCGCCGGCCCCCGGCAGATTCAGCCCGAAACCCACGATGGCGATGTCACGCGCGCCGACCGGTGCCTGTGTCATGACCACTTCCACTCCCCGTTTATATCTCGGCCGCGCCCACAACCATGACGTGGCGCTCCGTCACTCAGAAAACATTACAGCGGACGCATAGCAAAGCTTACAAGGCAATGCATGAACATTTAAACGGAATCATGTGGAAACGCTGCGGCGCCCGGCTTACGGCTGAATAATTAGGTGGGGACTGGTTTGGGTAACTCTCTGTCACTGATGATGTTGGTCCTGTGGCCGGCCGTGGCAGCGGTGCTGTTCTCGCAGTTGCCGCATCGTGCCGCCATCATCTGGACGATCCTGGCCGGCTACCTGCTGCTGCCCCCGGTCGTCGGGATCGACCTGCCGCTGCTTCCGCCCGTCGACAAACACGGAATTCCTGCCATCGCAGCCCTGGTGGGGGCGCTGGCGCTGCGGACGCAGTCGCCGCTGCACTGGCAACGGCCCGAATGGTGGGTGCTGGCGCTGGTTGCGCTGGCACTGGTGACGCCAGTAGTGACGATGGCCACCAACCCCGAGCCGCTGATCGTCGGCATCACCTACAGGCCCGGGCTGGGGCTGTTCGACGCCCTGAACGGGGTGATCGGAGCCGTGGTGATGCTGCTGCCGTTCCTTCTGGGCTACATGGTCTTGTCATCGACCGACGGCGTCCGGGCCTGGATGGCGGCGCTGCTGCTGGCGGGGCTTGCCTATTCGCTGCCGATGCTGCTCGAGGTCCGGATGAGCCCGCAGCTGAACGTCTGGATCTATGGCTTCTTCGCCCATGATTTCAGCCAGGCGATCCGCTATGGCGGCTATCGCCCGATGGTGTTTCTGGAACATGGCCTGTGGGTGGCGCTGTTCGGCTTCATGGCGGTCATTGCCGCAACCCTGCATCTGCGCGAAGGCGAGTCCCGGCTGCGGCTGCGCAACGGGGCGGTGCTGGCTTATCTTCTGGTCGTCCTGTTCCTGTGCAAGAGCGCCGCGTCCCTGATCTATGCGGTGCTGCTGGTGCCCATGGTGCTGCTGGCGCCGCCGGTCTGGCAGGTCAGGCTTGCGGCCCTGCTGGCGCTGACGGTGCTGGTCTATCCGCTGCTGAGGTGGCTGAACCTGTTTCCTGTCGACGCGATCAGGGACCTGGCGATGTCGTTCGACGCCGAACGCGGTCGCTCGCTCGAGTTCCGCTTCGCCAACGAGGATCTGCTGCTGGAGCGCGCCAGCCAGAAGCCTCTGGCGGGCTGGGGGGGCTGGGGCCGGAACCTCGACATCGATCCGATCTCGGGGCGCTTCGCCACGGTCAGCGACGGCTACTGGGTCGTCATGATGACGATCAGCGGGATCATCGGCTACGTCGCGACGTTCGGTCTTCTCTGCGGGTCACTGATCCGGCTGTGGATCGCGGCCCGAGCTTCGGCGATCGACCGCTGGACGGCGGGGCTGGCGCTGATGATGGCGGCGAACCTGGTGGACCTGGTGCCGAACGCGACGGTGACGCCGCTGACTTGGCTCAGCCTCGGGGCGGTGGCCGGTCTGGCGGCCAGAGGCGTGACGGTGCCGCAAGACGCGGGCGTGCCCCGCGTCAAGGACAGGCCTCGGATGCGCACGGTCATCGGATGACGGACGCCCGCCGACAGCCATTTCGGGTCGCCCATCCCGCGTGCGCGGGTCAGGCGGCTTTAGACGAACATTATCAGGTCGCGCCAAGCGTGGAGGCAGCGTGAAGGACATTCTGAACCATGATTGGGACGTGATCGTCATCGGCGCCGGGCTGGGCGGCGGCATCTGCGGCCGCGCCCTGGCCGAGGCCGGGCTGTCGGTCCTGTTCATCGAGAAGGGCCCCCCGTCCGACGAGGCATCGTCCGAGGGCCAGGACGCAGCTGGCGACAACCCTGCCTCCCGTGAAGCGGCCGGCTGCTGGCCGCTGCAGGTCGAGGCCAGGGTCGAGGGCGTGACCACGACCTCGTGGGGTGCGCAAGGAGTCGGCGTCGGAGGAACGTCGCTGTTCTATGCCGCCGCGATGGAGCAGCCCGAACGGCACGACATGGACGCGACGGCCGGGATGCCCCACCCGACCGGCGGCTGGACTGTCGGCTATGACGCGTTCCAGCCCTGGTACGAGCGCGCCCGCGACCTGATGGCCGTGAACGGCACGCCAGATCCGCTGTCGGACGACGTCGTGGCCCTGGCACCGCCTCGTCCTCTGGCCCCACGGGACGCCGCGCTGGAAACCGCGTTGCGGCAGGCTGGACTAAGCCCCTACCGCGCCCATCTGGGTATTCGTCAGGTCACTGGATGCGCCGAATGCATCGGCCACAAATGCCCGAGGAACTGCAAGATGGACGGCCGTTCGGCGGGTGTCGTTCCGGCCCTAGCCACGGGACGCGCCGCCGTGCTGGATGCGGCCAACGTCATCGCGCTGGAAGGCGGCCCGCGCCGAGTGACCGGGGTCAGGCTGCGCCGCCACGGAGCCGAACACGTGCTTTCGGCCCGCGCCTACGTGATGGCGGCGGGGGCGTTCGGGTCACCTCGGCTGCTCATGGCGTCGAGGAACCACCACTGGCCCGACGGATGCGCAAATTCCAGTGGGATGGTGGGCAGGGGCCTGATGTTCCACGTCAACGAGCGGATCGCCATTTGGCCGCCGCGCAACGCCCCGCCATCCTCGCCCGGACCCCGCAAATGCTTCTCGATCCGTGACCTCTATCACGAGGGGGGCTTGCGCTTTGGAATCCTCCAGTCGCTCGGACTTCCGGCGAATTACGGCAATATCCTCTTCGCGCTGCGGCAGGGCTATGCATCCTCGCGCTTTCCGAAGCTGCGTCTGATGCGCGAACTGCTGCGCATTCCCGCCTTCGCCGCCGCCCGGATCCTAGGAGAGGCGCGCGTTTTCGCCGCCATCATCGAGGATCTTCCGGACGACGCGAATCGCGTCGTCTTCGACCCCGCGCGCCCGGACATGATCATCTATGAATACACCATGTCCGAGGAACTGAAGGACCGCCGACGCCGATTTCGGCGGCTGCTGAAACGGCGCCTGGGCGGGCTGCGATCGATCTGGCTCAATTTCTCGCCGGAACTGAATATCGCACATCCCTGCGGGACGCTGCGGTTTTCGGAGGACCCGGCCAAGGGCGTTCTGGACCGCGACTGCAGGGCGCATGACATCGACAACCTCTATGTCGCAGATGCCAGCTTCATGCCCAGCTCGACCGGGGTCAACCCTGGCCTGACGATCGTGGCGAACGCCCTGCGCGTTGCCGACGCCATGGGCGCAAGGCTGAAGCGCGAATGACGACATCGCCCCTTCCCCATTCACAAGTCAAAGGTTTTCCATGATCCGCCACGCCCTTCGCGGTCTTGCATCCTGCGCCCTCGCCTGGCTTGCCACGACCGCGCCGGTGCACGCCGCCGAACCCCGGGACAGCGCTCGCGTATTCTTCTTCGGCAACAGCCTGATTCACCACCTGACGGATACCGATGAGACGACCGTTCCCCACTGGCTGGCCCTGATGGCCCGCCAGGACGGGCGCGACTTTGCGGCAAACGGCCGCTGGGGCTTTCCGCGGGAATTTGCAACGCAACTGCCGCCGTCGCCGCAATGGAACTTGTCGCAGGTTCCTTCGGCCTGGGACGGCAGCGGCGACTTTTCCGACGGCCGGTTCGATACCATTGTCCTAAACCCCGAGAACTTCATCCAGTACGACGGCGCCGCGAGGCCCTATCCGAACGACAATCCTGATGGCCTGACCCCGCTTGGCGTCACGCTGCAGATCCTCGACTGGACGCGCGCCAACACCGGCAACCAGATCTTTTTCATCTACGAGGGCTGGGCAGACCTGCACCCCTTCGCGGATACCCTGCCCGCCCGCCCACGTGAACTGCGGCGGTATTACCGCCATGCGCAGCGCGGCTATGCCGCCTGGTACGACGACTATGTCGCCCGGCTGGCCGAGGCGCGGCCGGATGCTGATGTCCGGCTGATCCCGGTCGGACGCGTGATGGCGCGCCTCCTGTCCGAGGAGCCGTTGTCGGCGATCCCGTCCGACGCGCTCTATTCCGACCTTTCCCCGCACGGCACGCAGACGACCTATCTGCTGGCGGCGATGATCACCTATGCCGGCATCTTCGGGGTACGCCCACCAGAGGGGCTGGACCTGCCCGACACCATCGATCCGCAGTTCGCCGCCTCCTACGAGGCGACATCGCGCCGGATCAGGGACATCATGCTGACCGGGGCGAAATGAAATGATGATCAGGGCAAGAATTGGGCTTTTGCTGACCGGCGAGGGGTTGGTCCACCGAGCGATGCGCGGATCGGCCCTCACCATCATCAGCTTCGGCGGGATCCAAGCGATCAGACTGGCGTCGAACCTCATCCTGACACGGCTGTTGTTTCCTGACGTCTTCGGCCTGATGACGCTGATCATGGTCGTAATCCAGGGCCTGAACAACTTCTCGGACGTGGGAATCACCCCGGCGATCCTGCAGAGCAAGCGCGGCGACGACCGCACCTTCCTGGACACGGCCTTCAGCATGCAGGCATTCCGGGGCGTGATGCTGTGGCTTGGCTGCTGCATCCTGGCGGTGCCCGCTGCGCAATTCTACGACGTTCCTGAACTGGTGTGGTTCCTGCCCATATCGGGGCTGACTGCCGTCATCTTCGGCTTTATGCCCACGAAGGTCGAAACCGCGAACAGGCATCTGCGCATGGGCCGCCTGACGGTGGTCGAACTGGCCACGGCCGCCGTCACCACCTTCCTGACCGTCGTCCTGGCCGCCATCCTGGGCTCGGCCTGGGCTCTGGTCATCGGCCTGCTCATGGGCGCGATCATCAAGGTCGTGATGGTGCACATGCTGATGGAGGGCCCGGCGAACAAGCTGCGGTGGAACCGCGACTGCGCGGCCGAACTGATCAGCTTCGGCAAGTGGATCCTGCCTTCGACGGTCGTGGGCTTCGTCATCTCGCAGGGTGACAAGGCGGTTCTTGCCCGGCTTTTGACGCTGAGCGAGCTTGGCATCTACAACATCGCCTTCTTCCTCGCCAGTTTTCCGCTCATGCTGGGCATTGCGGTGATCTCTCGTGTCATGATCCCGATCTATCGCTCGGCCGCCGAAGACCCGAGTCCCGCGCAACAGCACCGCGTCCGGATGATGCGCGCGGCCATGACGGGCAGCTTCCTGCTGCTGCTGGCGCTGCTGGCCATCTTCGGCCACGACGTGGTCGAGTTCCTCTATGACGACCGCTACAGCGACGCCGGCACCCTGGTCCGGCTGATCGCGCTGGCCAGCATCCCGACGCTGATCGGGCTGACCTACGACCAGGCGGCACTGGCGGCCGGCGACAGCCGGGGGTTCTTCTGGGTGACGCTGGTCAGGGCGGTGCTGTTCCTGTCGCTGTTCACCATCGGGGCGTGGCAGGCGGGGATTCCCGGCGCCCTTGCGGGACAGGCGCTTGCGGCTATCC
The DNA here is from genome assembly GCA_036338635.1 of Pseudomonadota bacterium. Lineage (GTDB taxonomy): Bacteria > Pseudomonadota > Alphaproteobacteria > Rhodobacterales > Rhodobacteraceae > Paracoccus. The sequence goes on from JAYZBS010000118.1 coordinate 26,401, forward strand.
TGGCCTTCCCGATGCTGGTGCGCCTCGCCCGCCGCCACGGCGTCTGGGACGTCTGGCACGACGCGGGCTTCAGCCTTGCGGGGGTCGCGCTGGCGGCGGTGCTACTCTAGGGGTTTACGGCGCCGCGGGGGCGAAGACCGGGGTCACCTGGTTTTCGACCTGGATGACAAGGCGCGCCAGGCGTGGCCCGGCAGGATCATCGCGCCTTGCAGGTATCTTGGCCCCAGCCGCCGGGGGCTGAGTGCTGCGCGCCAAAGCCACTCGATGCGAGCCGTCCGCATCATCCGGGGCGCCCGACGCTGGCGGCCAGCGATAAAGTCGATCCCGGCCCCGACCGAGGCAACGCCCATGTTCGGGCAGTGCCGGCGGATGCGGGCGGCCAGAATCTCTTGTCGTGGCGCACCGAGCGCCAGAAGGCAAAGCCCCGCGCCGGAGCCCGCGAGCTCGTCCAGAAGGGCGTCGGCCTCGGCCCCGTCGGGATCGAAAGGAAATCCCGGCGCCTCGACCATCGCGACGCGAAAATCCGGAATTTCGGCTTCAAGGCGGCGGCCCGCCTCCTCGCCAGTCTCGCGGGTGCCCGAGATGATCGCCACCGTGCGCCCAGAGGAGGCGGCCAGCCGGCACAGCGGCCGCACAAGGTCCGACCCGGTGACCAACGACACGGGCTTCCCCGCCAGCCGCGCCAGCCACACGATCGGGTTGCCATCAGCCACGACAAGGTCATGGACGGCATAGGCCGCACGAAAGCGCGCGTCCGAGCGGAGCTTTTCCAGATGATCGACATTCGTCGTCGCCAAGGCGAATCCGTTGCCCGCGTCAAGGCGCGCACCGACGATGGCCAGAAGGCTTTCGCGGTCGGGAACGGTGATTTCGATCCTGCCCGGACCAACGTCGAACTCCATCAGGTCGTCTCCCGCTTCTGCCCTAGCTGCGCGTCTCATGCCATCGATCTTCTGCCGTGAAGGGCCGAGTCGGCGCAAGTGAGATGAAGAGCCTTGATGAATGCATGACGAGGTTTGCAGCCTCAGGACGGCAAGGAAACTCCGGTTGCCTGCACCTGATGCCGTTTTTGGAGGGGAACAACGCACCCCGGTGTTCATCCCCGCCGGGCCAAGTGATCACTAAGATGCCATGCAAGATGTCGGCTCTACGAGGGTCATCATCGCCTGGATTCACTGGATCTTAAGCGTCGGCGGCGAAGGCTGGACGGGAACCAGAACGTCGGAAAATGCCGCCATGAAGACCAATACCTTCCGGATCGACGGAAACCTTACCGTCCAGGACGCGCCTGCCGCCGTGGCAGAGTTACGCCAGTGGATCGACGGCGGGGGAACGTCGCTCGACATCGCTCCGGTCGCGTCCTCGACCGGACTGCCGGGGCAGATCGCGCTCCAGATCCTTCTTTCTGCCGAACGCGAGATCGCGGCCCGCGGCGCGGCGCCGAAACTGTCGCCGGCGGCGGCAGCCGTCCTGACGATGTCCGCCTCGCGTGGCCTGCCGCGCCCTCTTGACCGGAGTGTTTCATGACCATCACCGTCCTGACGATCGACGACAGCAAGGCAATCCGCGACATGGTGGCGTTCAGCCTGCAGCCTCACGGCTACCGGGTGATCGGCGCCGCCGACGGGGCCGAGGGGCTTGAGAAGCTGCGGGCCGAGCGTCCAGCGCTGGTCATCACCGATCTGAACATGCCGGTCATGAACGGGCTCGACTTCATCCGGAACGCGCGCCAGGACGCGGCGGGCTCTGGCATTCCGATCGTCATGCTGACCACCGAATCGAAGCCCGAGCTGAAGGCCGAAGGCAAGGCCGC
>JAYZBS010000119.1:0-31510 GCA_036338635.1 Pseudomonadota bacterium
CGACCGGCCCCAGCCCGTTCAACTGGCCGTCCAGCAGCGCCGGGACATCGCCGGGCGTGACCGGGCCGTAAGCCATCCGCCCCTCGGGCGTCTCGACCTCGACCAGAGGCTCCAGCCAGATCATCCCGCGGGTGCCGTTGCGGATGATCTGCACGTCCAGGCCCCGCGCCCTGGCCTCTCGCGCCAGCGCATCGGCCACCTGATCGGCGCCAAGCGCCTTGGCGGCGCTGTCCATGGGAACCCAGATCTTCATCGCGCAGCCTCCAGTTCGGCGGTCAGGCGGTCGGCATCGACGCGGCCGATCACACGGCCGTCCAGCATCGCCGCCGGCCCGCAGGCGCAAAGGCCCAGGCAATAGACAGGCTCGACCGTTACGCCGCCATCTGGGGTCGTGCCGTGCCAGTCGACCCCCAGCCGCGCCAACGTTTCCGCCGCGACGCCAGCGCCGCCGACGGACTGGCAGGCCTCGGCCCGGCAGATCTTCAGCACGCGCCGCCCGGCGGGATGGTCGCGGAAATCGTGATAGAAGCTGATCACGCCGTGGACCTCGGCCCGGCCAAGGTTCAACACATCCGCCAGCACCGGCACTGCCGCCTGCGGCACATGGCCCCACACCTCCTGGATGGCGTGGAGCATCGGCAGAAGCGGCCCCTCCAACCCCGTCAGGGGCAGGACGACATCGCGGATTTCTTCTGCGGATGGGGCTGGCGCGTGATCGTGCATGGCTGGCCTTTCGAAGTCTGGTTCCCCAGACAACAGCTGATCCATCCTGAAATCAATATCGCAGTTCCGTCGTTCGATAGAGGATTTCTATCGAACCATGCGCCGGGCCTCGGTCAGCAGCGCCTCCAGCACCGGAGTGTGCGGCTCTCTCCAGGGGGCGATGAGGCCCACGGCATGGCCCGGCCCCACCCGTTCCAGCGGCACCAGGGACAAGGGCTTGCCCTGCGCCAGGAAGCTTGCGACGTCCTGCGGCAGGATCGTCAGCCAATCGCCGTTCAGCACCTGCGACACCAGCACGACGGTCGAGTTGCTTTCCACCATCGCCAGCGGATTGACCCCCGCATCGGCCAAACGGCGGTTGATGATCCGGCGGTTCTGCATGTCGGGCGTCAGCAGGCACAGCCGCTGACCGTTCAGCGCCGACCAAGCGACCGGTCCGCCGCGCGCCAGCGGATGCCCGTGCGGCGCAACCAGCGTGTAGCTTTCGTCGTAAAGCGGAACCGCGCTGACCTTCCCCAGGGGCTCATTGTCCAGATAGGAAATGCCCGCATCGACCTCCAGATCCTCAATCATCTGCAGGATGGCGCTGGAACTGCGCGACAGGATCGTCAGCCCGACATTCGGATGCGCCTCGCCGTACCGGGCCGCCAGGCGCGCGGCCCAGGTCAGCGCCGTGGGCACCACCGCGATACGCAGGCGTCCCGCGAGGCCGTGGCGGGTGGCGCGCATCTCGTCCCTCAGCTGGCGGGCATCGCCGACGATGCGGCGCGCCCAGACCAGCGCCGACTGCCCCTCGGGCGTCAGGCCGCCATAGCGCGAACCGCGAAAGATCAGCAGGACCCCAAGCGTCTCCTCAAGCTGCTTGATCCCCGCCGAAAGGGTCGGCTGCGTGATCCCCAGGGACTGCGCCGCGCGGCCGAAATGGCCCTCCTTGGCCACCGCCAGGAACATTTCCAGCTTGTCGATCATGACGCCCCCTTGCCCGCATGAAGACGCGCAAGGGCGGGGCGGTCAAGCCGGGACCGCGATGACCGCCAGGCAGTCACCGGTCTGCACCAGCCCCGGAAAATGCCGCGCCGCGATGAGGCCCGCACGGTTCGCTACGACCTCGATTGGGGCGGCGCCGGTGCGGTCGGCTGGCCAGATGCGGGCGATGGGTTGCCCCTCGGCCACCGGCTCGCCCAGATCGGCCAAGGGGTGCAGCAGCCCGTCGCGGGTGGCGAAGTGGAAGCAGTCGTCGCCCGGCATGTCCAGCATCCGGCTGTCGGCACGCTCGATCTCTCCGCCCAGGAGGCCCGCGTGGCGCAGGACGTTCTTCGCGCCGCTGATGGCGATGCGTGCGGACGCCGCCGTCGCCGTGCCGCCGCCGCCCATTTCGGTGGTGACGAAGACCTTGCCCTTCTCCTCGACCGCGGTGTCGAACATGCCGACCGCGTCGATTTCGCGCATCATCATCGACCAGGGCGCGCCGAAGGCCTGCATCGCGGCCACGCAGGCCGCCTGCTGATCGGCGTCGTCCAGATAGTGCGCCGCCGCGTAGGGCAGGAAGTCCAGCGTCTTGCCGCCCGAGTGATAGTCCAGCACCACATCCGCCATCGGCACCAGCACGCTGTCGAAATAGTGCGCGATCTTCTGCGTCACCGTGCCATCCGGGCGTCCCGGAAAGCAGCGGTTCATGTTCACCTGGTCGATCGGGCTGACCCGCGTCCCCGCCCGGAATGCCGGATAGTTCAGATAGGGCGCGATGATGATCCGGCCCGTGATGTCGTCCGGCTCAAGCTCCCACGCCAACTGCTGGAGGGCGATGGGGCCTTCGTATTCGTCGCCGTGGTTGCCGCCGGTCAGCAGCGCCGTCGGACCGTCGCCGTTGCCGATCACCGTCAGCGGGATCATCACGCTGCCCCAGGCGCTGTCGTTGCGCGAGTAGGGCAGCCGCAGAAAGCCGTGATGCTTGCCGGGGGCGTCCAGCGGGATCGTGGGCCGGATCGGGTTCATGCCTTCACCAGCATCCGCCGGGGGATGGAACAGAACAGCTCGGGCTCGCGCTCGGTGATGACCAGCGATTCCGTGGTCTCGTAGCCCCAGCCCTCCATCCAGAGGCCGGTCATGAAGTGGAAGGTCATTCCGGGTCGCAGCTCGGTGCGGTCGCCGCGGCGCAGTGACATGGTGCGCTCGCCCCAGTCGGGCGGATAGGACAGGCCGATCGGGTATCCGGTGCGGTTGTCCTTGACGATGCCGTAGCGATCCAGGACCGTGAAGAAGGCGTTGGCGATATCCTCGCAGGTGTTGCCCGGACGGGCGGCGGCCAGGCCCGCCTCCATCCCCTCAAGGACGGCCTTCTCGGCCTCCAGCATCTCTTGCGGGGGCTTGCCCAGGAAGATCGTGCGCGACAGGGGCACGTGGTATCGCTGGTAACAGCCGGCGATCTCGAAGAACGTGCCTTCGTCCTGCTTCATCGGCAGGTCGTCCCAGGTCAGGTGCGGCGCAGCGGCGTCCGGCCCCGACGGCAGCAGCGGCACGATGGCGGGGTAGTCGCCGCCATGCCCCGACCATTCGTCATATCGCAGCCCGCTGTCATAGATCTCGGCCACAAGGTCGCACTTGCGCATGCCGACTTCGATCTTGTCGGCGATGCGACGGTGCATCCGCTCGACGATGCGGGCGGCCTTGCGCATGTATTGCAGTTCCTTGGGCGTCTTGACCGCCCGCTGCCAGTTCACGAGGCCCGTGGCGTCCAGGATCTGCGCGTCGGGCAGGCCGTGGACAAGCCGTTCATGCGCCTTGGCCGTATACCAGTAGTTGTCCATCTCGACGCCGATGAAGCCGGTATGCCAGCCCTTGTCGGCCAGCGTCGCCCAGAGGTAGTCCATCGGGTGCCGTTCCACAGACTGCACGTAATAGTCGGGATAGCCGATGATGTGGTCGTCGCTCATCCAGACGGTGCGCAGCGCGCCCTGCGCGTCCTGACCGCGCCCGAACCAGATGGGCGCACCGGTCGGGCCCACGATCACGCATTGGTGGACATAGAAGGACCAGCCGTCGTAGCCGGTCAGCCAGGCCATGTTCGACGGGTCGCTGACGATCAGCAGGTCGAGGCCCAGCTTCTCCATGCTGGCGCGGGTCTTGGCCAACCGCTCCTCGTATTCCGCGGTCGAAAAGCGTTCGGGCGTCCGTTGCAGTTCTGGCATTCAGGTGGCTTTCGAAAACGCGGCAAGCGCGTGGGTGGCGATGGCGGTGTCCTGGACGCCCGTTCCGGTCAGATCGCAGATGGTGATCTGGTCGCGGTCGGTGCGTCCAGGGTGTTTTCCGGCGATGATGTCGCCAAGTTCGGGAACGTGGTTGCCGGAATGGGTGCCAGCCTCGATGGCGGCGCGCAGCTCTCCCATCAGGCGGGTCTGGCTGGCGCGGTCGGCGACATAGAGGTCGGCGCGCGCCAGGCATTCGGGGTCAAGCTCGTTCTTGCCGGGCTGGTCGCTGCCCATGGCGGTGACGTGCTGGCCGTCGCGCAGCCATCCGGCCTGCAGGATCGGCTGGGTCGCGGGGGTGGTGGACACGATGATGTCGGCCTGCGACACGGCCTCCTCGGCGTCCGGGGTGGCGCGGATGTCGATGCCCGTGACCTCGTCCGCCAGCGCCTGGGCGCGGGACAGGTCGCGGGCCCAGATCACGGCGCTGGTGACGGGCCGAACCAGCCGCAGCGCCTGCAGCTGCATCCGCGCCTGAAGCCCCGCCCCCAGGATCGCGACGCGGGCCGCGTCAGGGCGTGACAGCCAGCGTGCGGCGACGCCGCCCGCCGCGGCGGTCCGCACGTCGGTCAGCCAGCCATTATCCAAGAGAACCGCCCGCACCCGCCCCGTCCGGGCGTCCAGCACCACCATCATCCCCGAGGTCGAGGGCAGACCCAAGGCTGAATTGCCGAAGAATCCCGGAGAGATCTTGACCGCAAAACCTTCAATTCCCGGAACAAAGGCCGTCTTGACGTCCACCTCTCCGTTCACGTCGGGCAGGTGCATGGACATGACCGGCGGCATGACCACGCCCCCCTCGGCCAGCCGCCGAAAGCCTGCCTCGACCACGTCGATGGCGGCCAGGTCCAGGGGCACGCGGTCGCGCAGATCGGATTCGGACAGGATCAACGGCGTCATGTGGTCTCCAGCAGGCTGGCGTGAAGCGCAGGGTCGATGTTGCCGCCGGACAGGATCAGGACCAGCGGGCCGTCGCTTTGCAGCTTTCCCGCCAGGATCGCGCCGGCACCGACGGCGGCGGCGCCCTCGACGACATGGCCTTCGCCCGCCAGGTGGCGCAGCCCGGCGGCGATCTCGTCCTCGGTCAGCAGGATCAGATCGTCCATCAGGTCGCGGACCATGGGGAATGTCAGGCGATTGCCCATGCCGATGCCGCCGCCCAGGCTGTCGGCAAGCGTCGGCAGCTCGGTCACCTCGACGGGCTCACCGGCGGCAAGACTGGCCGCCATCGCGGCGCCCCGCTCCATGCTGATGCCGATGATGCGGATATCGGGCCGGCGCGCCTTGGCCGCCGCCGCGACGCCGGCCAGCAATCCCCCGCCGGACAGCGGCACGGCGATGGCGGCGGCGTCAGGCACCTGGTCCAGGATCTCCAGCCCCAGCGTGCCTTGCCCCGCGATGACGTCGGGGTGGTCGAATGGCGGGATCAGGGCGAAGCCCTCGTCGCGCTGCAGGCGACGGGCCTCCTCGAACGCGTCGTCCTGGCTTTCGCCGACGATGCGCGCCTCGGCCCCCAGATCGCGAATGGCAGCCAGCTTGTTGGCCGGCACCAGCCGCGACATGCAGATGATCGCGGGCAGCCCAAGCGCGCGCGATGCATGGGCCAGCGCCCGACCGTGGTTCCCGGTCGAGGCCGTGGTGACCCCGGCCACGTCCCCCAGCCGCGCCACCGCGTTCGTAGCCCCGCGCAGCTTGAAGGCACCTGTCGTCTGGCGATATTCGCATTTCAGCCAGACCGGGGCGCCCGCCAGGGCCGAGAGGCCCGCCGAACCCGCGACCGGCGTTTCCAGCACCTGCCCCGCGATCCGGTCGCGGGCGGCCAGGATGTCGTCCAGGCTCACCATGTCCGGCACCGGAACAGAGCACCCGGCCCCGTCGAGGGCGTCGCCACGCGGTCCAGCATCGCCCAGAACAGCGCCTGGTTCGACGACAGGACGGGCTTTCCCAGCAGCGCCTCGACCCGCTCGATCACGTCCAGCGCGGGCAGCGCGGTGCAGGACATGAACAGCGCCTGCGCGTCGGGATGATCGCTTTCCTCGGCCATCTCGATGATCTCGGCGGCGCCAAGGCGGGCCATGTCGCGGTCATCGGCATGGCCCATGCTGCTGCGGCGCAGGACGTCGATGCCGTGGGCCTGGAAGTAGTCCCCGACCAGGTTCGTCGTCGCCTCAAGATAAGGCGTCATAAGCGCCACGCGATCCACGCCAAGGGCGGCGAACCCCTGCAGCGCCGCCCCTGCGGGCGTAGTGACCGGCGCACGACCGCCCGCCAGCCCTTCGATGTCGTCGCCCAGCACCGCCGAGGCCGAGGTGCAGCCAAAAGCGATCCCCGCCAGATCCACGCCAGGCACGATCAGGTCCACCGCCGCGCGCAGGCGCGGGCCCGTGTGGCGCAGGTTTTCCTCGGTCGTGGGGTTGTCGAAGGCGATGCGGGTCACGTGCAGGCGCGTGCCGGGCGGCATCAGCCGCGCGGCGTCACCCTCGATCGTCATGTCCGTAGACAGGGCCACCAGACCGAAGCGCTGTAGTGCGTCACGGGTCATCCGCGCCTCATGCCGGGAAGGCGAGGTCGCGCAGGAACAGCGCGATCTGCGGCACAAAGATCAGCAGCACCGACACCCCCAGCAGGATCAGGATAAAGGGCGGCGTGCCCCGGATCACGTCCAAGTAGGGCCGCTTGAAGACGGCTATGGCAGTGAAGATGTCGCAGCCGAAGGGTGGCGTGGCGCTGCCGATGGCCACCTGCAGCGTGATGATCGTGCCGACCAGGACCGGGTCCAGGCCCGCGTCCCGCACCACCGGCGCAAATATCGGCACCAGGATCAGGATCACCACGATGGGGTCGACGAACATGCAGCCGATGAAGAACGCGATGGAAATCGTGAACAGCACCCCGTAAGGCCCCATCCCGTCGATGCCGATGCCACCCAGGATCGCCTGCGGGATCTGCGCAAAGCTGATGACATAGCTGAAGGCCGTGCCGGCACCGACCAGGATGAAGACGACGGCGGTGATCAGCCCGGTCGATTTCGCCGTGGAATAGAGCTGCTTCATGCTCAGTTCCCGGAAGACCCCCATTTCCAGCACCAGAGCATAGAGGACGCAGGCGGCGGCGGCCTCGGTCGGCGAGAAGACGCCGCCATAGATGCCGCCGATGATGATGACCGGGAACCCCAGCGGCCACAGCGCGCGGCGCATCGCGCGCCCGCGTTCGGCCCAGGTGGCCGGCGGTTCGGTCGGGACGTTGTTGCGGACCGCGTAGACATAGGCATAGACCGAGAACAGCAGCAGGATCAGCAGACCCGGCCCGATGCCCGCGATGAAGAGTTCCGAGATCGAGGTGCCGGACACCACGCCGTAGATGATCATGCCGATCGAGGGCGGGATCAGGAAGGCGATGTCCGATGCGTTGATGATCAGCGCCAGCGAAAAGCTGTCGCTGTAGCCCGCCTTCAGCAGGCGCGGGCGCAGCGGCCCGCCTACGGCCACCACCGTCGCCTGCGTCGATCCGGACACGGCGCCGAACATGGTGCAGGCCCCGGCGGTGGAAATCGCCAGGCCGCCCTTCACGTGGCCCAGGAAGGCCATGACCAGGTCGATCAGCCGCTCCGCGGACTGGCCGCGGGTCATCAGGTCGGCGGCGAAGATGAACATCGGCACCGCGATCAGGCTGGCGGGCTGGATGCCGGCGATCACCTGCTGGACCAGCGTTTCCAGCTGACTGAGGCCGCCGAACAGGCCGACGAAGCCGACCATCGATCCCACGATCAGCGGCACCATCATCGGAAAGCCCAGCATCAGCAGCACGACCATCGTGCCCAGGATGGCGGCGGTCATGGGCGGCGCTCCTCTTCCGGGGCGGCGTCATAGCCGTCCTGCGTGACCGTGGACAGCCAGATGCCGTCATGCGTCAGGTTCTTCAGCGCGGTCAGCGCGTATTGCAGGCCGGTCAGGAAGAACCCCGCCGGCGCCCAGACGATGATCCACCACTGCGGAATGCGCAGCGCCGGCAGCACCCGGCCCCGGCTGGCCTGCGTCTGGACATAGGTGAAGGCGTACCATGCCAGAAGCAGCAGCAGCGCCGCCGTCAGCGCCGAGATGATGACCATCCCAGCCTTGCGAACGCCGTAGGGCAACGCGTCCAGGATCGCCGACATGCGGATGTGGCGCCCGTGACGTGCGGCATAGGACAGGCCCGCGAAGGTGATCAGCACGATCAGCGCCTGGTTCACCTCTTCCGAGAAATAGAGCGACTGGCCAAAGCCGAAACGCCCGACCACGTTCGCGACCGTGTTGGTGGCCATCGCCAGCACACCGAAGGCCAGCATCACGGCCTCGACCCGCGCGATGGCCTGGTCCAACGCCCCCAGAGGCCCCGGCAGGTCCGAGCGATAGAGCGAGTCGTCGATATCGTCCGGGGCCGCCACCGGCTCTGCCAGTCGGGGATCGTCGGGATCGGCGCTGCGCGGGGTTGTGTCTGGCTGCATGGCCACCTGTCCATCTGAATACCGGAAGGGAACCGGCCGCGATGGCGCCCGGTTCCGGCAGGACCCGCGATCAGCTGTTCGCGGCCGCTTCGAGGTCGGCCTTCATCTGGTCCAGCACCTCTTGCGCCCGGTCGCCGCCGATCTCGAGGAAGGTCGCCTCGACCTCGCCGGCAGTTTCGCGGAACGGCGCACGCTGCTCCTCGGTCAGGGTGGTGATGGTCATCGAGGGCTTGGCCTCCATGATCTTGTCCAGCGATTCCTGGGTCAGACCCTGTTGGTATTCGATGATGTGCTCGAAGGCCGCGTCGGTCGCGTTCTGGATGACCTGCTGGTCCTTCTCGGGCAGGCCTTCATAGAAGTCCTTGTTGGCCATCAGCGCGGTCGTGAAGTTGTTGTGGCCAAGGCGGGTGATGTGGTCGGTCACCTCGTACAGATTGGTTGATTCGATAAAGAAGGCAGGGTTTTCCTGACCGTCGATGATGCCGGTCTGCAGGCCGCCATAGACCTCGCCCCAGGGCAGCGGCGTGGGCGTGGCGCCGAACGCGCGATAGCTTTCGACCAGCAGCGGGTTCGTCATCACGCGGACCTTGGTGTCGGCCAGATCCTCGGGGCTGGTGACCGGGTCCTGAGTGGTCAGCATGACCTCGCCTTCAGGATACATGACCAGCAGTTCCAGCCCCTGTTCGGCATAAAGCTCGGGGAATATGTTGTTAATCGTTTCCGAATTGCGGAAGAAGCTGACCAGCTGGTCCTGGTCCTCGGGCAGCAGGTAGGGCACGAAGAACACCTGCGCCTCGGGGATCAGCGCGCCGGTGAAGCCGGGCGACTGGTTCACGAACTGCAGGATGCCGGACTGGGTCTGTTCCAGGATATTGTCGGATTCCCCCAGCGTGCCGAACGGAAACAGCTGAACCTCGTGGTCGGAATTGGCCTCGACCTCTTCCTTGAACTTCTGAGCGAAGACGCCCTGCACCTCGTCCAGGGCCTCCTCGAAGGCATAGCGCCAGGTGTCGGCCATGGCAGAGCCCGAGCCCAGGATCAGGGCGGCAAGGCTGGCGGTCGTCAGGGTCTTGATGGTCATGGTCACCTCCTGTGTCGGGGCCGCCCCGGCGGGTTCGCCGGCGGCCCCTGGGGTTTGCGGATTCGGGCCCGGACGGCCCGTTCCTGCTTGGCCCGAGAGTTCGGGCGAAGCGGATTCCAAGTCAATTCGTATATTAAATCATGACAATTTCAGGCCGGGGTGTCAAACCGACGGATGCAGGAACCGGTTTCAGATGCGGCTATCGGGGGGCAGGATTGCCGAAACGATGCGCAGCGCCTGCTCCAGATCGCGCATCGGCGCCCCGCCGAGCGAGAGCCGCAGCGCCGGGCCCGATGGCAGCATGGCAAAGCCCGCGCCCGGCGCCACCGCCACCTGATGCGACAGGGCCTGGGCCAGCAGATCGGCCTCGTCGCTGCCGTCGGGCAGAGGCAGCCAGCGGTGCAGGCCGTGCAGGAAGCCCTGCGCCCGCGGGCCCAGGACCCGCGCGGCCAGCCGGTTACGCGCCGCCAACTCCACCCGCTGCGCCGCCAGAAGCGCATCGGCGGTCCCGCTGGCGATCCAGTCCTGCGCGATCTCGGCCATCAGCGGCGTCGCCATCCAGGCCATCGACAGGTGCCGGTTCAGCGCCACCTCTGCCCAATCCTCGGGCATGGCAAGAAAACCCAGCCGAAGGCCTGGCGACAGGCATTTCGACAGGCCGGTGAAATAGAAGCTGCGTTCGGGTGCAAAGCTGGACAGCGCCGGCGGGCGGCGCGGCGGCATGGGGCCCGTGGGGTCGCTTTCCAGGATCATCAGGCCGGCGGCGGTCGCGGCCTGCGCCAGCGCCTCGCGCCGGTCGCGGTCGATGATCCGCGCATGCGGCCCCCCGCCCGAGGGCAAAAGGAACACCGCCCGCATCCGCCCGCCCGCGGCGCGCGCCGCCGCGATCAGGGCATCGGGCTCCATGCCGCGGTCGTCGCCGGCGATTCCCCTCAGCCGCAGATGCAGCGCCTGCGCTGCGGGGCGCAGCGTGTGGCAGGTGGCGGCCTCGGTCGCGACGATGTCGCCGGGCTGCGCCACCGTCATCAGCGCCACGAACATCGCCGGTGTCGTGCCGTTGGTGATCAGGATGCGCTGCGCCGGGACCACCATCCCGCAGCGCGCCAGCCACGCCGCCGCCATCCCGCCATAAAGCGACATCGTCTGGCGCGGGCGGAACGACAGCATCGCCTGATCGGGCAGCCGGTCCGACAGCCGCACCATCGTGTCGGCCCAGGCCTGCCTGATCTGCGGCAGGCGGACCGGGGTCATCATCGACAGATCGATCGGCGGGCGGTCGGTCGGGGCGCGGAACCACGGCACCTCGATCGTCTCTCGCGGACCGGACTTCACGAAGCTGCCCCGCCCCACCTCGCCCGAGATCAGGTCGGCGCGGATCAGCTCCTCATACGCGCGGCTGACGGTCTGGACGCTGACGCCCAGCTGCCACGCCAGGTCGCGGTGCGGCGGCAGGCGCTGGCCCGGCCTCAGGCTGCCCGCGTCGATCGCCGCCGCGATCCCCTGGGCAAGGCTGCGATAGGCGGGGCGAGAGATGTCCTCGCGTCGTAACGGCCAATGCGACATGCACCGCAGGATCGCCCTGCCGCCGCCGGTTGTCCAGATTGACAACTGACCCGCCGCCGGAAACAAGCGATTCATGACACCGCGCGCCCCCCGCCTCGACGACCGCGACATCGCCATCCTCGCGACCCTGTCGCGCGAAGGCCGCATCGCCAAGACCGAGCTGGCGGCGCGGGTGAACCTGTCGCCGACACCCTGCTGGGACCGCATGAAGCGGCTGGAGCAGGCGGGCCTGATCCGCGGATATCGCGCGCAGATCGACCTCGCGGCGCTTGGGCCGCATGTGCAGGTCTTCGTCACGGTCGAACTGGACAGCCACCGCGCCGAAAGCTTCCAGATCTTCGAACGCACCGTCGCGCGGATGCAGGCTGTGACCGGCTGCTGGGCCATCGGTGGGGGATACGACTACCTGATGCAGGTCGTCGCCCGCGACGTCGGCGCGTTCCAGGAGTTGATGGACGGGCTTCTGGAAAGCCGCGCCGGTGTCCGGCGGTATTTCAGCTATATCGTCACCAAGCCTGTCAAGGACGAGGCTCCGGCCACCGCCCTTCTGGGCTGAGAGAAATCCTCGGGCCCCCGCCGGATGTGCAGAGGAATCCTCTGCCCCCGGCGCGATCATCAGGAAAATCGCCTGCCCGCCCTGCCCCATCTTCCACGGGACAAGGAGGTGACCATGTTCGACGATCATCACAGCCCGCTGCCTGAACGCCTGGCCGACCAAGGGCTGCTGCCCGGACAGGGCGACTTTCCCGCCGAAGGCCGGCTGGCCGTCCGCGACCCCGCGACCGGCGGCCTGGTGGCTCAGGTGGCGGTCAGCGATGCGAACGGCGCCCGCGCGGCCGTCGATGCGGCGCAGGCTGCGTTTCCGGCCTGGGCGGCCATGCTGCCCCAGCACCGCGCCACGATCCTGCACCGCTGGCACGCGTCGATTCTTGAGGCGAAGGAGGATCTGGCCCGCATCATGGTTGCCGAACAGGGCAAGCCCATCAGCGAAGCGCGCGGAGAGATCGACTATGCCGCCAGCTTCGTGCAGTTCTATGCCGAAGAGGCGCTGCGCCCCAATATCGAGGGCGTGACCAGCCACCTGCCCGATGCGGAAATGGAGCTGTGGCGCGAACCTGTTGGCGTGGCCGCGCTGGTGACGCCCTGGAACTTTCCCTGCGCGATGATCACCCGCAAGGCCGCCGCCGCGCTTGGCGCGGGCTGCACGGTCGTCATTCATCCCTCGGCCGAGACGCCGCTGTCGGCTCTGGCTCTGGCGGTGCTGGCGCAGCGGGCGGGCTTTCCGTCGGGCGTGGTGAACACGGTCATCGGCGACGCGGCGACGATCGTGGGCGAATGGACGGCGGATGCACGGGTGCGGGCGCTGTCCTTCACCGGCTCGACCGAGGTCGGGCGGCTGCTCTATCGCCAGTCCGCCGAAACGGTGAAGCGGCTGGTGATGGAACTCGGCGGTCACGCCCCCTTCATCGTCTTCCCCAGTGCGGATCTGGACCGCGCCGTGGCCGAGGCGGTAAAGGCCAAGTTCGCAACCTCGGGCCAGGACTGCCTGGGCGCCAACCGCTTCTACATCCACCGCGACGTCTATGACGATTTCTGCGCGCGCTTCACGGCGGCGGTCGAAAGGCTGACGCTGGCGCCGGGGATGCAGGACGCCGACCTTGGCCCGCTGGTCCACGACCGGCAGGTGGCCAAGCAGGTGGCGCATGTGCAGGACGCCGTGGCGCAGGGGGCGCGCATCCTGACCGGCGGAGAGGTCGCGGCCGACCTGGGCCCGCTGTTCTTCAAGCCGACCGTGCTGGCCGACGTCCCCGACACGGCTGCGATCATGCGGGAAGAGACCTTCGGCCCCGTCGCCGCGCTGTCGCCCTTCGACACCGAGGAGGAGGTCATCGCCCGCGCCAATGACAGCGAATACGGTCTGATCGCCTATGTCCACAGCCAGGACCCGCGCCGGATCTATCGGGTCAGCCGCGCGTTGCAATACGGCATGGTCGCCGTGAACCGCACCAAGGTCACCGGCGCACCGATCCCCTTCGGCGGGATGAAGCAGTCCGGGCTTGGCCGCGAGGGCGCCCGGCAGGGCCTCGAGGCCTTCACCGAAATCAAGTATGTTTGCCGCGATTGGGCATGAGGAGAGATGCGATGCTGACGAATGACGAACTGGCGAAATGGGACCGCGAGAACTTCATGCACCCCTCGACCCACCTGGCGCAGTTCGCGCGGGGCGAGGCGCCGCAGCGGATCGTGACCGGCGGTGAGGGCGTCTATATCCAGGACCGCGACGGCAACCGCCTGCTGGACGGCTTCGCGGGGCTTTACTGCGTGAACGTGGGTTACGGCCGGCAAGAGATCGCAGAGGCCATCGCCGCGCAGGCGCGCGATCTGTCCTATTACCACGCCTATGCGGGCCACGGGTCGGAAGCCTCGATCACGCTGTCGAAAATGGTCATGGACCGTGCGCCCGAAGGCATGGCGCGGGTCTATTTCGGCCTCGGCGGGTCCGATGCGAACGAGACGAACGTCAAGCTGGTCTGGTACTACAACAACATCCTGGGCCGCCCGAAGAAGAAGAAGATCATCAGCCGCTGGCGCGGATATCACGGTTCAGGCCTGGTCACCGGGTCGCTGACGGGGCTTGAACTGTTCCACAAGAAGTTCGACCTGCCGCTGGAACAGGTGATCCATACCGAGGCGCCCTACTACTTCCGCCGTCCCGACGCATCCATGTCCGAGGGCGACTTCGTGGGATACTGCGTCGAGAAGCTGGAAGCGCTGATCGAGGCCGAGGGCGCCGACACCATTGCCGCCTTCATCGGCGAGCCGGTGCTGGGCACGGGTGGCATCGTCCCGCCCCCCGCCGGATACTGGGAGGCGATCCAGGCGGTGCTGGAGGCACATGACATCCTGCTGATCGCCGACGAGGTCGTGACCGGATTCGGCCGTCTGGGGACGATGTTCGGGTCGGACCACTACGGCCTGAAGCCCGACCTGATCACCAGTGCCAAGGGGTTGACCAGCGCCTATGCGCCGCTGTCGGCATCCATCGTCGGGCAGAAGATGTGGGACGTGCTGGAGCGCGGCACTGACGAGAACGGCGTGCTGGGCCACGGCTGGACCTATTCGGCCCATCCCATCGGCGCGGCGGCGGGCATCGCCAACCTGAAGCTGATCGACAGCCTGGGGCTGGTCGAGAATGCCGGCACCGTCGGTGCCTATTTGAACGAGCGGATGCAGGCGGCGGTTGGCGATCACGCCCATGTCGGCGAAGTGCGCGGCGAGGGGATGCTGTGCGCGGTGGAGTTGGTCGCTGACCGCGATGCCCGGCGCTTCTTCGATCCGTCGGAGGGCAAGGGCGCCAAGGTCGTGGCGGCCATGCTGAAGCGCGGCGTGATCGCACGGGCCATGCCGCAGGGCGACATCCTGGGCTTCGCCCCGCCGCTGTGCCTGACGCGCGACGAGGCCGACCGTATCGTCGAGGTCACGGCCGAGTCGATCGCCGAGGTGCTGGGATAAATTGCGTCCCGCGGACGCTCGGGGGGACTATGCGTCCCCCCGAGCCCCCCTCCCCGTGCTGGGCCGAGACCTAGATCTGGTCGGGGCGGTCGATGTCCCTCAGTTGACCCGGTGCTGCGATCAGCCGTTCCGGCGGCAGCTGGCGCAGCAGCCGACCCGCGCCCCGGTCACCTGACAGCGCCGCCAATGACGGAAGCTGGCTGCGCGGAAAGCAGGCCGGCGGCATCGGGCGCTGGCCGTCGTGACTGGCACTGGGACCGTCATCAGTGGCACGAGCCAGCACCTGGGACAGAAGTAAGGGCGTGACGTCAGGCATGTCGCCCAGCACGATCAGCAGCCTGTCAGGGCGACCCAGATGAGCTACGCCTGCCTTCAGGCTGTCGGATTGCCCGCCCTGCGGGATGACGACCACCTCGAACCCATTCAAGAGCGACCCGAGGTCAGGATTGCTGATGACGGCGACGTGCCGGTCCAGCGGCACCTGGCGCAGCGCATCGGCGGCATGCGACAGCAGCGGGCGGCCGCGCAGGCAGGCCAGCAGCTTGTCGTCCGTGCCGAATCGCCGCGATGCGCCAGCGGCCAGCAGCAATCCGGCACGGATCATCCGGTGACGGCCTCATGGACGGCAAGGATCTCGGTCAGGGTCGAGGCGGCGATCAGCCTCGGATCGCGGGCCGGGGCGGTCACGCCGATCGGACCGCGCAGCCGTTCCAGACGGTCGGACGGAACGCCCGCCTGGCGCAGCGCGTCCAGACGCGCGGCTTGCGCGCGCGAGGAACCGAGCGCGCCAACGTAGAAGGCGTCCGACGACAACCCGCGGATCAGGGCCGGAAGCTCTCGGTCATGATCGTGAAACAGCGTCACGACGGCGCTGTGGGCGTCGGGCGTGGCCTCGGCGCCGAGGCAGGGAAACTCCAGCGCGCCGACCAAGGCGGTCAGGGCCTGCGCCTCGTCCCCCTCACCGTGGATCTGGAATGCCGGTGGCGGCGGCAGCCGCAGATGGAAGTCATCAGGGCCAGGCGCGCTGTCGCGGCAGAGGCCGCCATCCTTCAGGTTCAGGCACCATTCGCCCGTGCGCCGACGGATACGGTCGTCCCAGATCGCGCCCAGCCAGTCCGGGTCCGGGCGGTGAAGCAGGGCGATCTGCACCTGGCCGCCGCAGGGCAGCGGCAGATCGACCGGGCCGCCCTGACCATAGACCAGGCGCGTCACCGGGCCGGGCCGGTCCAGATGCGCCGCGATATCGGCATCGATGCACCCCGCCCCCAGCCGGCCGACGCGCGTGCCGTCGGGCCACAGTGCCATCATCGCCCCCGGCCGGCGCGGGAAGCCGCCGCTCGAGCCGGTCAGCAGGGCCAAGGCGCCGCCGGGCCTTCCCAGCAGGGCCTTGACCGGGCAGCGGGGCAAGGCGGCGACAGGGGGTGAGATGATCATGGCGGGGGTCCGTCGTTCAAGGCGCAGCCTTGGCAACGCGGGCGGAGCGGTGCCGGTTCCCCACCGCAGACATGCAAAGGGGCCGCCATCCGGTCGGAGGCGGCCCCTTCGGCATCGATTGTCAGGCAGATCTTACTTGATCTTGCCTTCCTTGTACTCGACATGCTGACGGACGACCGGGTCGTATTTGCGAACGGTCATCTTTTCCGTCATCGTGCGGGCGTTCTTCTTGGTCACATAGAAATGACCCGTGCCGGCGGTCGAGTTCAGCCGGATCTTGATGGTGGTCGGCTTCGCCATGTTAATCGCTCCTGCTTCGGGGCAATCGCGCGCCGCAAACCCCGTGGAATTCGTATGAATGCCGCCTTCTATACACCTGCGCGCCGGAGTCAACCGCGAAAGCGGCCTGTCTGGCAGGGCCGCGGCAGAAAGGGCTTGCCCGGCGCGCGGATCGGGGCGATGTTTCCGTCCGGACATAACGACACCGGAACGCCGCCATGAAGCTTGCCGCCACCTGCACCGTCCTGACACTGGCCGCGGCCGCACCGTCGCTGGCCGACGAGGTGACGGTCTTCGCGGCGGCGTCGATGAAGACTGCCCTTGATCGCATCGCAGCGGATTTCGAGGCCGAGACCGCCCATGACGTGACGCTGGTCCTGGCGGGATCGAACCTGCTGGCGCGGCAGATCACCCAAGGCGCCCCGGCTGACATCTTCCTGTCGGCGTCGGCCGAGTGGATGGACGTCGTCGAGGCCGAGGGGATGATCGTCCCCGGCACCCGCGCCGAGCTTCTGGGCAATGCGTTGGTGCTGGTCTCGGGTGAACCGGACAGCCAGCCGGTCCGGATCGATCCGGCGCTGGACCTGCCGCAGCTTCTGGACGGGGGGCGGCTGGCGATGGCGCTGGTCGATTCGGTGCCGGCCGGGCAGTACGGCAAGGCGGCGCTGACCAGCCTGGGGTTGTGGGATGAAGTCGCAGACCACGTGGCGCAGGCCGACAACGTGCGCGCGGCGCTGGCGCTGGTCTCGACCGGCGAGGCGCCATTGGGCATCGTCTATGCCACCGATGCGGCGGCCGATCCCGGCGTTTCGGTCCTTGGCACCTTCCCCGCGGACAGCCACCCCCCGATCGCTTATCCAGTGGCGCTGCTGACCGGCGCGGCCGATTCGGCGGACCGGGCCTTCCTTGATGCGCTGTCGGCTCCGGCGGCGCAGCAGGTGTTCCGCGACCAGGGCTTCACCCTTGCCCCCTGACTGGCTTTCGCCCGAGGAATGGCAGGCCGTTGAACTCAGCCTGAAGGTGTCGGGCTGGGCGGTGCTCTGCAGCCTGCCGCTTGGGGTGCTGACGGCGCATGCGCTGGCGCGGTGGCGCTTTCCGGGGCGGCAGGCGCTGAACATGCTGGTGCATCTGCCGCTGATCCTGCCGCCGGTGGTGACCGGCTATCTGCTTCTGCTGGCCTTCGGGCGGCAAGGCGTGATCGGCCAGTGGCTGGAGCCCCTGGGCGTCGTCTTCGCCTTTCGCTGGACCGGCGCTGCGCTGGCCGCCGCGGTGATGGCCTTTCCGCTGATGGTCCGCGCCATCCGCCTGTCGATCGAGGCGGTGGACCCGCGGCTTGAACAGGCCGCCGCCACGCTCGGCGCGTCGCGCCCCTGGGTCTTCCTGACGGTCACGCTGCCGCTGATCCTGCCGGGCGTTCTGGCCGGGTCGGTGCTGGCCTTCGCCAAGGCGATGGGGGAATTCGGCGCCACGATCACCTTCGTGTCGAACATTCCCGGCCAGACCCAGACCCTGCCCTCGGCCATCTATACCCGACTTCAGGTGCCGGGGGCCGAGGCGCAGGCCGGCCGGCTGGTGCTGGTCGCCATCGGGGTGTCGATGGCGGCGCTGCTTCTGTCCGAGTGGCTGGCCCGCGCCGCCGCCCGCCGGGTCGGCGCATGAGCCTGTCGGTCAGCATCTCGCACAGCCTTGGGGCGTTCCGGCTGGACGTCGCCTTCCAGGCGCCGCCGGGGGTGACGGCCCTGTTCGGCCCGTCCGGGGCCGGCAAGACCACCGTGGTGAACGCCGTCGCAGGCCTCTTGACGCCCGAAGCCGGCCGGATCGAGGTCGACGGCACCGTCCTTCTGGACCGCCGCACGGGCATCGACCTGCCGCCCCACCGGCGGCGCGCGGGCTATGTCTTTCAGGACGCCCGGCTGTTTCCGCACCTCAGCGTCCGGCAGAACCTGCTCTATGGCCGGTGGTTCGGCAGGGGTGACGGCGCCGGCCTGGCCGAGATCGTCGAGCTTCTGGGCCTGGGCGCGCTGCTGTCGCGCCGCCCGGCGGCGCTGTCGGGCGGCGAGGCGCAGCGCGTGGCGCTCGGCCGGGCGCTCTTGTCCCGACCGCGACTTCTGCTGATGGACGAGCCGATGGCCGCGCTGGACCAGGCCCGTCGGGCCGAGATCCTGCCCTGGTTCGAGAGGCTGCGTGACGTGACGCGGATCCCGATCCTCTATGTCAGCCACTCGGCCGAGGAGGTCGCGCGCCTGGCCACGACGGTCGTGCATCTGGACCGGGGCCGCGTTGCCATGCAGGACCTGCCGCTGGACGAAGCCCCCGGCGTCACCCTTCGCGCGACCCTGCGCGATCACCGCGACGGCGTCGCACATCTGGACACGCCCGCGGGGCCCATCTCCATCACCGCCCCTGCGCCGTCCCCGGCGCTGCGCCTGCGGATCGACGCCGCAGCGGTGCTGGTCGCCCTGTCGCCGCCCGAGGGCCTATTGGGTGCCACCGTCATCCCCGCCGCGATCGAGGACGTCCGCGACGACCTGCTGCACTTGCGTGCGGGACAGGCGCTGCTGCTGGCGCGGCGGCCGCCCGGCCCCCTGCCCGCGACCGGCACGGCGGTCCATGCCGTCCTGACCGTGCCGCCGCGCATCCTGCCCCAGTAGACGCGACGCCGGAACAAAAGCGCCTGTCCGCGAATTGCGGCTGCAAGGCCCAAGACGGCGGATGCCCTGGCCGATCCCGGACCAGAGGAACCCATGCACGACCACGACCCGATCGCCGCCGAGGCCGTCGCCCTGCTCAAGCGCCTTGATGCCGGCGCACCTACCCTGCATGTCACCGATGGCGAACGCCGCGCCGAGGAGCTTGCCCGCTTCCTGGCGGGGGTGTTGCCAGGCCGTGCGGTGCTGTGCCTGCCGCCATGGGACTGCCTGCCCTTCGACAGCGCCTCGCCCACGCCGGCGGCAATGGGGCGGCGCATGGCAGTCCTGCACCGCCTGCAGGACCCCGCCCGCGATCTTGTCGTGGTCATGACGGTCCAGACCATGCTGCAGCGTCTGCCGCCGCCTTCGGCCATCCGCAGCTTCAGGGTCCGGGCGGGGCAGGCGCTGGACCTGCCCGCGCTACGGGACTTCTGCACCGGCGCAGGCTATGAGGAGGACGAGCGTATCGACGAGCCCGGCGAGGTCGCCTTCCACGGCACTACGGTCGAGGTCTTCCCCGGCGGCGCCCCCCTGCCCTGCCGGATCGAACTGTCCGACGGCGAGGTGACCGCGATCCGCCGCTTCGACCCTGTTTCTCAGCGATCTTTGAGGGAGGTCGAGACGCTGGACCTGGTGCCGGTGACCGAACTTCCCGCCGATGATGAGGATCGCCGCCGGGGCGCCGAACACCGCCTTCCGAAGGCCTACCCTGCGCTTTCCACCGTGACCGATCATCTGCCCGGTGCGCGACTGTCGATGTCGGACGCCGTGCCGGACGCCGGCCGCACCCTGCTGGAGCGCATCGCCGAGGCCCGCGCCGACGCGGCCGAGGGCGGTGGCGATCCCCTTGCAGCGGATGCGCTCTATCTGGACGCAAATGCCTGGGACGCCTGCGTGCAGGGGGCCGACCTGCTGCCGAAGGCCGGGGGGCAGCCCGTCCCCGCCTTCGCGGCCGAACGTCGCCCGCGGAACCGGCTGTCGCGCTTCCTGGACGCTCAGGCCGAGGCCGGGCGCCGCATCGTCCTGACCGCCCATTCCGAACCAGAGCGCCGACGCCTGCAACGGATGGTGACGCAGGCGGGTGGCCGGGAACCGCAGCCGGTGGCCGACTGGTCCCAGGCCATGGCGCAGGACAGCGCCGTCCTGATCGCCGATCTGGCCGTGGGCCATGTCACCGACGATCTGGCCGTCGTCACCGCATCCGATCTTCTGGGCAGCCGCGCCCAAGCGCCGGACGACCTGGCATCGGTGCCCTCGTCCTGGCAGGTCCATGCGACGGGGCTGCAGCTCGGCGACATCGTCGTGCACGAGGATCACGGCCTTGCACGGCTGGACGGGACAGAACCGCTGGACGGTGACGAGGCGATCCGCCTGATCTTCGACCATGACGAACGCCTGCTGGTCCCCGCGCACGAGGCGGGGCGGATCTGGCGCTATGGCTCGGCCGAGGCGGGCGTGACGCTGGACCGGCTGCGTGGCTCGGCCTGGCGCAGGCGGCGCGATGCCACGCTGAAGCCGCTTGAAAAGCTGGCCGGGCAGCTTGTCTCGCTGGCCCGGCAGCGGTCGGAAGCGACGGCACCCAAGCTGGTGCCGCAGGGGCGCGATTTCGAACGCTTCGTCGCGCGCTTTCCGTTTCCCGCCACGCCGGACCAGCTGTCGGCAGTGCGCGCGGCCTTGGGCGACATGGCCGCAGGGCATCCGATGGACCGGCTGCTGGTGGGCGACGTGGGATTCGGCAAGACCGAGGTCGCGTTGCGCGCCGCCGCAGCCGCCGCCCTCTCGGGCCGGCAGGTGGCGGTGGCCGCCCCCACCACGGTGCTGGCGCGCCAGCATGCCGATACGTTCCAGCGCCGTTTCGCGCCTTTCGGCATCAAGGTCGGCCACCTGTCGCGACTTGTCACCGGCAAGCCCGCCGCCGAGGTCCGAGAGGGCCTGGCCGACGGCTCGATCCGCATCGCGGTGGGTACCCATGCCCTGGTCGGCAAGGGCGTCGGCTTTTCGGACCTTGGCCTTCTGATCATTGATGAAGAGCAGCGCTTCGGGACCGCGCAGAAGCAGAAGCTGCGCGACCTGGGCCGCGACTGCCACGTGCTGTCGATGACCGCGACGCCGATCCCGCGCACGCTTCAGGGGGCGCTGGTGGGGCTTCAGGATCTCAGCCTGATCGCGACGCCGCCAGCGCGCCGCCGCCCCATCCGCACGCTGATCGGCGGCGACGACGACGCGACGCTGCGCCAGGCGCTGCGCCGCGAACGCCGCCGCGGCGGTCAGAGCTTTGTCGTCGTGCCGCGCGTCGAGGATATCGACCCCATGGCGCAGCGACTGCGGGACCTGCTCCCGGACTTTGCGCTGCGGATCGCCCATGGCGACCTGCCCGCGAAGGAGATCGACAGGACGATGGTGGGGTTCGCGCAGGGTGACGGCGACATCCTGCTGGCGACGGCAATCATCGAAAGCGGGCTGGACGTCGCCCGCGCGAACACCATGCTGGTGATGCGCCCGGCGCTGTTCGGCCTGGCGCAGCTGCACCAGCTGCGCGGCCGCGTCGGGCGCGGGGCGATCCAGGCCTATTGCTATTTGCTGACCGGCGACGACGAAGATCTGTCGGACGACGCGCGCAAGCGGCTTGGCACGTTGCAAGCGCTGGACAGGCTGGGCGCGGGCATGGCGATCAGCGCTGCCGACCTTGACCGGCGCGGCGCGGGCGACCTGCTGGGCGACCGTCAGGCGGGCCATGTCCAGAAGGTCGGTCTGGGCCTTTACCAAGAGATGCTGGCCGCCGCCCTGCGCGCTGCCCGGGGCGAGCAGGCGGCGCCTCCGCCGCCGCAGGTCGTCGGGGCGCCGGGCATGATCCCGCCAGATCACGTGGCCGAACCGGAGACGCGGATCGACCTTTATCACCGACTTGCCCGCGCCGCCCTGCCCGAGGAGGTCGAGGCACTGGAGGCCGAGATCGCCGACCGCTTCGGGCCGCCGCCCGCACCCTTGGCGATGCTTCTGAAGGCCACGGTCCTGCGCAGCCTGGCAGGGACCCTCGGCATCCGGAAAGTGACCATGGGCCCCGAGGGCATTGCACTGGACTTCGACGAAGGCGTCGATCTGGACGAGTTCTCTCCCATGGCCAAGGCGCTGAAGCTGGAGGTTCCTTCAGACAACCGCCTGCTGCTGCGTCGCGCCATCGATGACAGCGAGGAAAGGCTGTCGGCGGCGATCGATCTGCTGGAACGGCTGGCCTAGGCCCAAGGTACCTGCGTCTCGGCCTTGAAGGCCGGGCGCGACAGGCAGCGGCCCAGATAGGCGGCCAGCGCCGGCCGGTCCTGCGCCGGGATCACCTGAGCGGCCATCCACACGGAATAGCCCATCTGGCAATCCGCCCCGCTGAAATGGCTGAGCAACCATTCCGACCCGTCCAGCCAATCCGCCAGCAGGTCCAACGCTGCCACAAGCCGCTTATGGCCACCGGGCCCGTCTCGGGCCGCAACCAGATGCAGAAGCGTTTCGGCAAAGTGCAGCCAGTCCAGCCAGCCGATGCGCCCCTGCGCCGCTGGCGCGCGCCATAGCTGCGGCGCGCGTGTCTCGCACAGCCATTCGGTCATGGCGCCGGTTTCATGCATCCTGACGTCGCCGTCCTGCAGGGCGGGGGATCGGCCGGGGTGCAGCGCCTGTTCAAAACTTGCGGCGCCAGACAGCCGTTCAAGGCGGTATGGGCAGCCGATCTCCTCGAGCAGCCACAGCACACGGACCGACCGCGAGCCGGGCACATGCCACAGCACCAGTTCCGTCATCGGCCTGAACTGCCGGTCACGCCGAGGTGGAATAGCGGCGCAGCACAAGCTCGATCACGCCGTCGTCATGGGTCTGGGCGCTTTCCAGAAAGACCTTTGCAGACTGGCCGTCCAAGTCGATCATGCCGTCGCGGGGCTCGGCCACGGCATCCGCGTCGGGGAGCGAATTGGTGCGAAAACGGACATAGTCGCCGCCAGCTTCGGCGTCGCCGTCGATTGGCGGCATACCTTCGAATGTCAGCTTGGCCATGGTCATCCTCCTGCGTCGTTGGGCTTGGTCGGGCGGGCCGGTCCAACGGCATCCGCCACCTTCACCGGTCCAACGCGGCCCGGACCGAACCGGATCCGACAGCGAGAGTCCGAGTGGTCAGATCTGCCGTTCAGGCATCTGGACGACCAGGCCGTCCAGGTCCTCGGTCACCTTGATCTGGCAGGTCAGACGCGAGCGTTCGGGATCGGGCTGATAGGCGAAGTCCAGCATGTCCTCCTCCATCGGGTCGCGCGGCGGCAGCTTGTCCAGCCAGGCGGGATCGACATAGACATGGCAGGTCGAACAGGCGCAGGCGCCGCCGCAATCGGCGTCGATGCCGGGGATGCCGTTGTCGCGCGCGCCCTCCATGACGGTCATGCCGGGGCGCACCTCGACGTCGTGACGGGTGCCGTTGTGTTCGATATAGGTGATCTTCGCCATGCTCGTTCCCTTCTGTCCAGTCCGAGTTAGGCGATCACCCCCCATTTGAAAAGGGGCGGTCGATCCGACCGCCCCCTTGTCGCTCGGACTGTCCGATCACTCGGCGGTGGCGTCTTCCTGCTCCAGCGGCAGGGCCAGGAACAGCGGCTCTCCACCACGGCGGATCAGCATCAGGACGGACCGGCGGCCGGCCTCGCGGGCCTCCTCGATCCGGGCTTCCAGATCGGCGACGGTCGCCACGGACTGCTGGTTCGCCTCGGTGATGACGTCGCCGGCGGCCAGGCCCTTCTCGGCGGCGGCGCTTTCGGGGTCGACGCCGGTAATGACCAGACCCTCGGTTTCGGACACGTCCAGCTCGGACGCCATCTGCGGGGTCAGCGGCGTCACGGTCATGCCAAGCACGTCGGACTCGCTGGCCTCGGCGGGGGCTTCGGTATCAGCGTTGCCCTGCGCGGTCTCGCGGCGGCCCAAGGTCACGTCCAGCGTCTCGCTGTCGCCATCGCGCATGACGACGACCTCGACCGTCTCTCCGGCCGGGGCTTCGGCCACGCGGCGGACAAGGCCGCGCGTATCCTCGACCTCGGCGCCGTCGAAGCTGGTGATCACGTCGCCCATCTGCAGACCGGCCTCGCGGGCCGGACCCTCCGGAACGTCGGTGACCATCGCGCCGCCGGCCTGTTCAAGGCCCAGGGCCTCGGCCATCTCCGGGGTGACGTCCTGGATCATCACGCCCAGCCAGCCGCGCCGCGTCTCTCCGAATTCCCGAAGCTGGTCAACGACCTGCGACACGACGTTCGACGCCATCGAGAAGCCGATCCCGATCGAGCCGCCGTTGGGCGACAGGATCGCGGTGTTCACGCCGATCACCTCTCCGTCGAGGTTGAACAGCGGCCCGCCCGAGTTGCCGCGGTTGATCGCCGCGTCGGTCTGCAGATAGTCGTCATAGGTGCCCGACAACTCGCGGTTGCGCGCCGACACGATGCCGGAACTGGCCGAGAAGCCCTGCCCCAGCGGGTTGCCAAGCGCCAGCACCCAGTCGCCCACGCGGGCGTCATCGCTGTCGCCGAAGCGCACGAAGGGGATCGCATCGTCACTTTCCACCTTCAGCAGCGCGACGTCGGTGTTGGGATCGGTGCCCACGACCTCGGCCGGAAGGGTTTCGCCGGAATAGAACTCGATCTCGATCTGGTCGGCGCCCTCGATGACGTGGTTGTTCGTCACGATATAGCCGTCAGCCGACACCACGAAGCCCGAACCAAGGGCGTTCGAACGCTGCGGCATCCGGCGCTGCGGCATGCCCTCGGGGCCGTTCGGGGCGCCGGGGAAGCCAAAATCGCGGAACAGGTCCGAAAACGGGCTGCCCTCGGGGAAGGTCGGGCCGCCCGGCCCGCCCGTCGGCTGCGACACGACCGACGTCGTCGTGATGTTCACGACCGCGGGAGAGACCTGCTCGGCCAGATCGGCGAAGCTGCCGGGCATCACCTGGGCCGACTCGGTCGGCTCGGCCACGGCACCCAGCGGCTGGTTGGCCTCGGCGGCCTCCTGCGCCTTCTGGCTGACTTCGGGAGACACGTCGTCGTTGGCGGGCTCGACCACCTGCTGGGCGCCCGCATGGCCAAGGCCAACCACAAGGGCCAGCGCCGAAGCGGTCACGAGGTGACGAGGAAGAAGCGATTTCATGCGGATGTCCTCATTGTTCCTGGGCAGCCCGGCGGGTTACGGCCCGGACTGCGGGGCCTATGAACGCGATGTAGGAAGCAGTTGCAAATAAACCACGCTCTCGGGTCGTGAACTCATTGTGATTTTTATTGCACTCTTGAAACGCGAGACGGGCAGAGATTGCTCTCTGCCCGCCATGCCTTCTCAGTTTGACTGGCCTTCCTCGGGGGCGGGTTCCACCCCCTCGTCCGGCGCGGCGCCCTCATCCTCTGTAATGGTCGCATCGGGCAGCAGGATCTCGTCCTGCTGCGGGGGCGTGACCAGGCTTTCTGGAACTGGGGTCAGGCGTACGCCCGCGGATTCGCCCAAGCGGTTGCCCTCGCGGTCGGTCACCTCCGGGGTGACCAGTTCCTCGTCCTCATCGGTGGGCGCGGGTGTTTCCATCGCCGCCCTCGGCTCGGTGGGCGGCACCGGCGTCGGCGAGGGATTGGCATTGGCCGAGCCGTCATCCGACAGATAGGTGAAGAACTCACTGTCGGGCTGCAGCACGATCGAGCTGTTCTCGCCCCGCAGCGCGCGTTCGTATGACGTCAGCGACCGGGTGAAGGCGAAGAACTCGGGATCGCGGCCATAGGCGCCGGCATAGATCGCGTTGCGCTGCGCGTCGGCCTCGCCTCGGACGATCTCGGCGCGGCGCTGCGCCTCCGAGGTCAGCTCGACCACCGTCCGGTCGGCGGCGGCTCGGACGCGCTGCGCGGCCTCGCCGCCGCGGGCGATCTCGTCTGCGGCTTCGCGCTCCCGCTCAGCCCGCATCCGGGCATAGGTGGCGTTCAGGTTCTGCTCGGGCAGATCGGTCCGGGTCAGGCGGACGTCGATGATCTCGACCCCCAGGCCGCCCGAGTTGCTGCGCGCCTCGTCGCGGATCTGGTTCATCAGCGCGGTCCGGTCGTCCGACAGCACCTGGGTCGAGGGCACGGTGCCCAGCACTTCGCGGATGGCGTTCCTGACGATCGGTTCAAGCCGCATCTGCGCGCCCGAAACCCCCGCCGTGCCCACGGCCTGGCGGAAGCGCACCGGGTCGGTGATCCGCCAGCGCGCGAAGGCATCGACCACCAGGCGGCGGTCGTCCAGCGGCGTCACTTCCAGCGGGCTGGTCGGCAAGCCCAGGATGCGACCGTCGTACTTCACGACGTTGTCGACCAGCGGCAGCTTGAAGTTCAGTCCCGGCTCCTCCTGCACGTCGACGACGCGGCCAAGTCGCAGGACCAGCGCCTTTTCGCGTTCGTCGACGATGAACAGCGCCGTCGCGGCGATCACGACGACCGCGATCAGCAGGGGGATGGCGATCGCGCCTGCTATCCTGTTACGGGCCATCAGTTCGTCCCTCCGCTGGTCGTGGTGGCGGCGACGGGTGCCGGCGCACTGCCGCGCAACTGGTCGAGCGGCAGGTAGGGCACGATGCCCGATCCCCCGCTGACGCCGTCGTCGATGATGATCTTGTTCACGTCGCCCAGAACCTGCTCCATCGTCTCCAGATACATCCGGCGGCGGGTAACCTCGGGGGCGTTCACGTATTCCTCGTAGATCGAGTTGAAGCGGGCGGCCTCGCCGGCGGCGGTGTTCACCGCCTCGGCGCGATAACCCTCGGCCTGTTCCAGCGCCTGCGCCGCGTCGCCACGGGCCTGGGCCAGGACGCGGTTGGCATAGGCGTCGGCCTCTTTCTCAAGACGGTCGCGTTCCTGCTGGGCCGCCTGGACGGCGCGGAAGCTGTCGATGACCTCTTCGGGCGGGTCGGCGCGGTCCAGGTTGACGCGGATGACGTTGATGCCCGACTGATAGGCGTCCAGCGTGGACTGCACCGATTCCTGCAGATCAGAGGCGATGGCCCCCCGGTCGCGGTTCAGGATCGGCGCCAGTTCCGACCGTGCAATGATGTCGCGCATGGCGGATTCAGCCACGGCGCGCATCGTGTCCGCAGGATCGGCCAAGTTGAACAGATATTGCGCCGGATCGCTGATGTTCCAGACAACCTGGTATTCCATGTCGACGATGTTCTGGTCGCGGGTCAGCATCAGGCCGTTGTCCATATCGCCGCCACGCCCGGTGCCGATCTCGGTCACGCGTTCGTTGGTGACGGGCACCACCTCGGCGGTGACGAAGGGCCAGGGGGCAAAGTTCAGACCCTCGGTGCCGACGGCAACGGCGCGACCGAACAGGAACTCGACCGACTGTTCGTTCGTCTGCACCCGGTAAAAGCTGGCAAAGCCCCACAGCGCCACGCCCACAAGGCCGGCGATCACCAGGGTCGAGCGGTTCAGCCCGATGTTCGGGCCGCCCGGCCCGCGTCCGTTGCCGCCGGTCCCGCCGCCGGTTCCGCGGCCGCCCATCAGAACGCGCAGGCGTTCCTGGCCCTTCTTCATCAGGTCTTCGATCTCGGGACGTTGTGAATCGCCGGACCCCGGTCGCCGCGACCCGTTCGGCGGCTGCTGGTCGCCCCAGGGACGGTTCGGGCGCTTGTCCCGATCACCGTCGTCCCGGCCGCCATTGCCTCCGCCGCCTCCGCCCCAGGGGCCCTGATTTGCCATCGATCGTCCTTCTTTCGCTGGAAATTCCGTTGCTTGAAAACTGGGGCGCAGGGCCGAAAAGTCAACCCTGCCCCGGCCCGTCAGCTGCGACCTGCGGCCGCGCCCACGGTTTTGTCAGCCATGCGGAGCGTCGTGGCGCCGCGACGGGGCCCGCATCGTCACCAGCTCCTCGGCCGCCGTGGGATGCACGGCGATGGTCGCGTCGAACTGCGCCTTGGTCGCGCCCATGGTGATCGGGATGGCGGCCAGCTGGATCATTTCTCCGGCCTCGGGGCCGAAGATGTGGCAGCCCAGCACCTTGTCGGTGGCGGGATCGACCAGCAGCTTCATCATCACGCGGGCGTCGCTGCCCGCGAACATCGACCGCATCGGGCGGAAGACGGTCGAATAGACGTCGACCGGGCCGCGCGCCCGCGCCTCTTCCTCGGTCAGGCCGACGGTGCCCAACTCGTGCGGGCGCAGATAGACGGCGCTGGCCACGACCGAATGGTCCACCTTGCGGGGCTTCGCCCCGAACATCGTGTCGGCGAAGGCGTGGCCCTCGCGGATCGCCACCGGCGTCAGGTTCACGCGGTCGGTCACGTCGCCCACCGCGAAGATCGAGGGCACGCAGGTCTGCGACCAGTCGTCAACCTCGATGGCGCCGTTCGGCTTCAGGCGCACCTCGGTGTTCTCAAGTCCCAGGCCGCCGGTATAGGGCGTGCGCCCGGTCGCGAACAGCACCGCGTCGAAGCGGTCGCTGCTGCCGTCGTCGAAGGACACGTCGATCCCGTCGCCGGCCTTTTCAAGCCCCGTGGGCGTCAGCCCCAGCCGCAGGTCGACCCCGACATGGCTCAGCTGCAGGGTGGCCATGTCGCGGGCTTCCCGGTCGAAGCCGCGCAGCACCGCGTCGCCGCGATAGACCTGAACCGCCTCGACACCCAGACCTGCCAGAATGGTCGCGAATTCGCAGGCGATGAAGCCGCCGCCGATCAGCAGGACGCGGCGCGGCAGCTTCTCCATCAGGAAGAAATCGTCCGAGACGATGCCCAGCTCCTCGCCCGGGATACCGATCTTCGTCGGACGTCCCCCGGCCGCGATCAGGATGTGGCGGGCGGTCTTGCGCGTGCCGTCGGCCAGCTCGATCTCGTGATGGCCCACCAGCTTGGCGCGCTGGTCGTGGATCTCGACGCCGGCGCGGTTCAGCCCGGCGCGATAGATCAGCTCCAGCCGGGTCAGCTCGGCGTCCATTTTCTCGCGGAAGATCTCCCAGCTGAAGGCGCCTGCCTGCGCGTCGGCCCAGCCATAGCCGCGCATCTCCTCGGCCATCAGGCCGGCCTGGGATGCGAAGATCATCAGCTTCTTGGGGACGCAGCCGCGGATGACGCAGGTGCCGCCCATGCGGCTTTCCTCGGCCAGGCCCACCCTGGCGCCATGTTCGCCCGCCGCGATCCGCGCCGCACGCACGCCGCCCGAGCCGCCGCCGATCACGAACAGGTCATAGTCGAAACTCACGGGTTCACTCTCCTTCATTGGCCAGCAGGTCGGCGTCGATGTCGGCATCGCGCGCCAGCTGGATCACGCTGCCGTCCTTGCGGCCGACAATCGCCAGATCGCACATGCCCAGGAACAGCCCGTGTTCGACCACGCCGGGGATCGCGGCCAGCGCGCGTGCCAGCGCGGGGGCGTCGGGGATGCGGCCCAGGTGCAGGTCCAGGATCAAGTTGCCCTCGTCGGTAATGACCGGGTCGCTGCCCCGCAGGCGCTGCATCACGTCGTGGCCGCCCAACTCCAGTTCGTCCAGGGCGCGGCGGATCAGCTTTCGCGTCGTCTCGAAACCGAAGGCCAGCACCTCGACCGGCAGCGGGAAGGCGCCAAGCGTCTCCACAACCTTGCCGGGGTCGGCGACAACCACCATGCGGTCGCTGGCGGCGGCAACGATCTTCTCACGCAGATGCGCGGCCCCGCCGCCCTTGATCAGGTGCAGGTCGGGATCGACCTCGTCGGCGCCGTCGATGGTCATGTCCAGCCAGCCGATCTCGTCCAGGCTCTCGATCCGCAGTCCCAGGCCGGTCGCCAGGTCGGCGGTCGCCTGCGACGTGGCGGCGCAGCGCAGCTTCAGACCCTCGGCCGCGACCCGCGCGGCCAGTTCCCGCACCATGACGGCAGCGGTCGAGCCGGTGCCGAGGCCCAGCTTCATCCCGTCCTCGACCAGTGCGACGGCCGCCTGTGCGGCAGCCAGCTTGGCCGGATCGACCCCGGACGATTGCGACATGACGGTATCCCTTCCTCAAGATGTGGCGCGCTTATAGGCCAACCCGCCCCAAAGGGCGAGGGGGACGGGCGGGCATCCCCCGGAAGATCCCGCAGAAAAGCCCCGCGCTCAGCCGCGCGTCAGCCGTTCGGGCAGGATCACGGTGAAGCGGCTGCCCTCGCCGCGCCGGCTCTCGATCCGCAACCGGCCGCGGTGGCGGTTCAGGATATGCTTGACGATCGCCAGACCCAGCCCCGTGCCCCCCTGCTCGCGCGAACGGTGGGGGTCGACGCGGTAGAACCGCTCGGTCAGGCGCGGCAGGTGCTGCTCCTCGATCCCCTCGCCACGGTCCTCGATGGTGACGGCCCAGCCCGGACCGCGCAACACGGGCTCGTGCGGCACCCGCGCCAGCGCGACCCGCAGCGACCCGCCCGAGGCGCCGTATTTCAGCGCGTTCTCGACCAGGTTCTGGAACACCTGCGTCAGCTGGTCGGCATCGCCCGGCAGGCGGACCGGCTGCCCCAGCCCTTCGGTCCGCACCACCACGCCGGCCGCATCGGCCCGCGGCGCCAGTGTCGCCAGGACCGAGTTCAGAAGCCCCGGAAGATCGATCTCGCCCGAGGGGCGGCGACGCTCCTCGGCCTGGACGCGGCTCAGCGACAGCAGGTCGCTGATCAGGCGGTTCATCCGCCCCGCCTCGCGCTCCATGATATCCAGGAACCGGTCGCGGGCGCGGGTATCGTCGCGGGCGGGTCCGCGCAGCGTCTCGATGAACCCGATCATCGCGGTCAGCGGGGTCTTCAACTCGTGGCTGACATTGGCCACGAAGTCGCGGCGCATCGTCTCGCCTTCCTCGGCGACCGATCGGTCGACCAGCGCCACCGTCGCGCCGCGCCCCAGGGGTGCTGGCAGCGGTGCCACCGTCACCTCGGCCAGAATGTCCCGCCCCTCGATGGCGAACTGCGCACGCAGCGTGGCGGCATGTTCCGATGGCGCCGGCAGTTCGGGATCGGCGGCCGGGGCCGGGGTTCCGGCCGGGTCAAGCACCCAGTCCACCGCCTGCACGATGGACGGGTGCCGCAGGACCGTCACGAAGGGCCGGTTCAAAATGTCGGTGCCCAGAAGTGACATGGCCGGCGGATTGGCGGCCACGACGCGCGCCTGCCGGTCGACGGCCAGCATCGGCAGCGGCACCCCGTCCAGAAAGCC
This sequence comes from Pseudomonadota bacterium, assembly GCA_036338635.1. Classification (GTDB taxonomy): domain Bacteria; phylum Pseudomonadota; class Alphaproteobacteria; order Rhodobacterales; family Rhodobacteraceae; genus Paracoccus. The sequence goes on from JAYZBS010000119.1 coordinate 31,177, forward strand.
GCTGACGCGGCGCGCGTTGTCACGCACCGCCACGGCCCGCCGCGACGAGGCCCGTGCGGAAGCGTGCGGCATTGGCCTGGTACCGCGCGGCCGAGGCCCGCAGTTCGGCCACCGCCGCATCGTCCAGCATCCGCACCACCTTCCCGGGCGCGCCCATCACAAGGGCGCCCGCCGGGATCTCTTTCCCCTCGGCGATGAGCGCGCCGGCACCGATCAGCGCCCCCGGCCCGATGACCGCACCGTTGAGGATCGTGGCGCCCATGCCGACCAACGCCCCGTCGCCGATCCGGCAGCCATGCAGGATGGCCCGGTGGCCGATGGTGCAGTCGGCGCC
>JAYZBS010000120.1:0-39610 GCA_036338635.1 Pseudomonadota bacterium
CGTTCCGTGAACCAGCCGATGCCCAGCCAGGCGGCGAACAGGCAGGCCAGCGCGATCGCGTCGCCAAGCGAGATGGGGAAGGTGGCAAGAAGGTCCGGCAGGCTCATGACGCGACATTAGGCGCGCATCCCGCGCCTTGAAAGCCCCCCTGCACCGGCCTATCGTCGCTGCAGGAGGAAACCGGCCATGATCCAGATGCCCCCACCCGACGCATCCGTGCTGGCGCAGCGGCAGGCCATCGTCCGGGCGCTGCGTGACGCGCTGCCCGGCGCCGTCATCGACGACCCGGCCGAAACCCGCGCCTATGAATGCGACGCCCTGTCGGCCTATCGCTGCGCGCCCCTGGCGGTGGTGCTGCCTTCGACCACCCAGGAGGTGTCGCGGCTGATGCGGGTCTGCCACGATCTGCGGGTGCCTGTGGTGCCGCGGGGGGCAGGGACCAGCCTGGCCGGTGGGTCCATGCCGACCGAGGATGCAGTGATCATCGGGCTGTCGCGCATGACCGAGGTGCTTGAGATTGCGCCGGACGACAGGCTGATCCGCGTGCAGGCCGGACGCACCAACCTTTCGGTGTCCGGCGCCGTGGACGGGCTGGGGTTCTTCTATGCGCCCGACCCCTCCAGCCAGTTGGCCTGCGCCATCGGCGGCAACATCGCCATGAACTCGGGCGGGGCGCATTGCCTGAAATACGGGGTGACGACCAACAACCTGCTGGGCGTCACGCTGGTCCTGATGGACGGGTCGGTCGTCACGCTCGGCGGCCCGATGGGCGAGGGGCCGGGGCTGGACCTGCTGGGCGTCGTCTGCGGGTCCGAAGGCCAGCTGGGCATCGTGACCGAGGCGACGCTGCGCATCCTGCCCAAGCCCGCCGGCGCGCGTCCGGTGCTGATCGGCTTCGACAGCAGCGAAACGGCAGGCGCCTGCGTCGCCGCCATCATCCGCGCAGGCATCATCCCTGTCGCGATCGAGTTCATGGACAGCCCCTGCATCCGTGCAACCGAAGCCCATGCCGGCGCCGGCTATCCCGACTGCGAGGCGCTGCTGATCGTCGAGGTCGAGGGCACCGCCGCCGAGATCGACGAGCAGCTGTCCCTGATCCGCGACATCGCCACGCGCTTCGACCCCATCGAGTTCCGCGAGAGCCGGTCCGAGGATGAATCCCGCCGCATCTGGCTGGGCCGCAAGTCGGCCTTCGGCGCGATGGGGCAGATGGGCGACTATATCTGCCTCGATGGCACCATCCCCGTCACCGCGCTGCCGCAGGTGCTGGCAGGCATCGGCCGGCTGTCGCGCGACTATGGGCTGTCGGTCGCCAACGTCTTTCATGCCGGCGACGGCAATATGCACCCGCTGATCATCTATGACGCCAACAAGCCCGGTGATCTTGACCGCGCCGAAGCCTTCGGAGCCGACATCCTGCGGCTTTGCGTCCAGGCGGGCGGCTGCCTGACCGGAGAGCATGGTGTGGGGATCGAAAAGCGCGACCTGATGTCGGAACAATTCGCACCCGGCGACATGGAGGCGCAGATGCGCGTGAAGGACGCCTTCGATCCCGATTGGCTGCTGAACCCCGCCAAGGTTTTCCCGTTGAAAGTCAGTGCCCCGCGGCGCGAACGCCGCCTGAACCGGCCCGCCGATGCGGCCTGAGACCGAGGGCCAGCTGGCCGATCTGGTCCGCGATGCCGCCGCGCCCCTGTCGATCATCGGTGGCGGCACTCGGCTCTGGCCCGGAGAAGGACAGGGCGAGCGGCTGGACATGACCGGCCTGGCCGGTGTCACTCTCTATGAGCCCGAGGCGCTGACCCTTGTCGTGCGCGCCGGCACGGCGCTTGAAGATGTTCGGCAGGTCTTGGCTGCGGAAGGCCAGATGCTGGCCTTCGAGCCGTGGGGTCAGCAAGGGTCGACCATCGGCGGCGTGGCTGCCGCCAATGCCTCGGGTCCGCGCCGTGTGCAGGCTGGGGCGGCGCGCGACGCGCTGATCGGCGTGCGCTTCGTGAACAGTCAGGGCGAGATCGTCCGGAACGGCGGCCGGGTGATGAAGAACGTCACGGGCTATGATCTGGTCAAGCTGATGGCAGGCAGCCGCGGGCGATTGGGGGCTTTGACCGAGGTCAGCCTGCGCACCGCGCCCATTCCGCCGGTGGCGGCGACGCTGGCGCTGGCGGATCTGGACGCCGCCGCGGCCATCCCGGCGCTTGCCAATGCCCTTGGCGGCCCGTTCGACGTCTCTGGCGCGGCCTGGCTTCCCGGCCGCGGTGCGCTGATCCGGGTCGAGGGTCTGGCGGCCTCTGTCAGGGCGCGGGTCGCCGATCTGACGGCGCGGCTCTCAGTCTTTGGAACCGTCGGCGAAGGCGATCCCGATGCCTGGTCGCTGCTTCGGCCCGTGGCCCCGTCGCACGACACCTGGCGCATCGTCTGCCGACCGGGCGAGGCCGCGACACTGCTGGCCCATCTTCCCGCGCCGTCGTCACTGGACTGGGGCGGGGCGCTGATCCATGTCGATCTGCCGGTGGGCAGCGTCCCCGAACTGCCACCCTTTTCAGGCCACGCCCGCCGGATTTCGGGGGCCGAGCCCTTGGTCGTTCCCGCCCCGGATCCAATCACCGCCCGTCTGGAACGTGACGTGAAATCGCGCCTTGACCCGCGCGGCATCTTTGCAGAGGTCGCCTGATGCAGACGCATTTCACGCCGGAACAACTGTCGGACCCGTTGACCGCCAGGTCGAACAAGATCCTGCGCACATGCGTTCATTGCGGGTTCTGCACCGCGACCTGTCCGACCTACAAGGTTCTGGGCGACGAGCTGGACAGCCCGCGCGGCCGCATCTACCTGATGAAGGAGATGCTGGAATCCGGTCGTCCCGCCGATGCGAAGACGGTCAAGCATATCGACCGCTGCCTGGGGTGCCTGTCCTGCATGACGACCTGCCCGTCGGGCGTTCACTATGCCCACCTGCTGGAACACGGGCGTGAGCATATCGAGGCGACCTATCGCCGCCCGTGGCGCGACCGCACTCTGCGTTGGGTGCTGCGGCAGGTGCTGCCCTATCCCGGCCGGTTCCGGCTGGCGCTGCTGGGGGCGAAGGTGGCAAGGCCATTCGCACGGTTCATGCCGGACAAGCGCCTTCGGGCGATGATCGGCATGGCGCCGGCGACCATTCCCCCGGTCAGCCGGAACGACGGAGGGCAGACTTTCCCGCCGATCGGTGAACGTCGTGCGCGGGTAGCGCTGATGATCGGCTGCGCGCAAAGGGCGCTCAATACCGACATCAACGACGCCACGATCCGCCTTCTGCGTCGGGCGGGCTGCGAGGTGGTCATCCCGCAGGACTTTGGCTGCTGCGGCGCGCTGACGCTGCACATGGGGCTTGAGGCTGATGGCAAGGCCCGCGCCAGGAACAGCATTGCTCGGCTGCTGGCCGCCGAGGCTGAAGGGCCGCTGGACGCGATCATCATCAACACTTCGGGCTGCGGGACGACGATCAAGGACTATGGCCACCTGTTCACGGGCGATGCCGTCGAAGCCGAGGCTCGCCGGGTCAGTGCGCTGGCGCGTGACGTGACCGAGTTCATGGCGCAGCTCGGCCTGCCGGCCACTGCCGACCAGCCGGGGCGGAAGATGCGGGTGGCCTATCATTCCGCCTGCTCTCTGCAGCATGGCCAGCAGATCCGGTCGGCGCCCAAGGACCTGCTGACGGCCGCCGGTTTCCAAGTGGTCGAACCTGCCGACGCCCATCTCTGCTGCGGGTCAGCGGGGACCTACAACCTGCTGCAGCCCGAGCTGTCGGCCGAGCTGAAATCCCGCAAGGTCAGCACGCTCGAGGCTTTGGTGCCGCAGGTGATCGCGGCCGGAAACATCGGCTGCATGATGCAGATCGGCGGCGGCACGGACGTGCCGGTGGTCCATACGGTCGAGCTGCTGGATTGGGCGACGGGCGGGCCGCAGCCACGGGCGCTGATTTCCGCCTGAAAGGGTCTTGAATCCGTTTTTTCCGATCCCAGATCATGGGAACCGGCGGCCATAACGGCGTCGGTGGACAGCCCGCCCGGTCTCCGGGGGGCGCCCATGACATCGCTTTTCTGAGGATGTGAACCAAATGCGTAACTTTGACCTGACCCCGCTCTATCGTGCATCCGTGGGCTTCGACCGCCTGGCAGACGTGATGGACCGCGCCATGACGGCCGACGTGTCGGCCTCGACCTATCCCCCCTACAATATCGAGAAGACCGGCGACGATGCCTATCGCATCTCAATCGCTGTGGCAGGCTTTGCCGCCGATGACCTGAACGTCGAGGTTCGTGACGGTGCGGTCATCGTCTCGGCTCGCAAGGCGGATGAGGATGACGGCCGGACCTACCTGCACCGCGGCATCGCCACCCGTGCGTTCGAGCGCAAGTTCACCTTGGCCGACCACGTCCGTGTCAACGGTGCCAGCCATGCCGACGGCATGCTGCACGTCGACCTGGTGCGCGAGATCCCCGAGGCGCTGAAGCCGCGCCGCATCGAGATCGCCAAGGCCGCGCCGAAGGTCGAGAAGCTGGACGCCTGACCGCGTCCCGCTACCGCCGGGGGATCCTGCATCCCCCGGACTGGCGACGTGATTGACAGGAAGGATGGGCTGCGCCATGCGCGGCCCTTTCGCGTATCAGAGACTTCGCCTTGCGCGAAGCGCGGCGCTGATCGTTCCGTCGTCCAGATAGTCCAGTTCGCCCCCGATGGGCACGCCCTGTGCAAGGCCGGTCACTTTGACCGCCGCACCCTCAAGGGCGTCGGCGATGTAATGGGCTGTCGTCTGGCCATCCACCGTGGCGTTCAGCGCAAGGATCACCTCTGAGATGCGCTCGTCGCCGACGCGCGTCAGCAGCACCGGGATCCCCAGGTCATCAGGCCCGATGTCGTCCAAGGCCGAAAGGGTGCCCCCAAGCACGTGATATCGCCCGCGAAATGCCTTTCCCCGTTCCAGCGCCCACAGGTCCGCGACGTCCTGCACGACGCAGATCTCTCCGGTCGCCCGTTCAGGGTCTGTACAGATGCCGCAGACCTCGCGGTCGGTAATATTGCCGCAGACGGCGCATTCGCGCGAATTCTGCGCCACTCGGCCCAGAAGCTGCGCCATCTGCGCCATGTGCTGCCCACGCTTGCGGATCAGCTGCAGGACGATGCGCCTGGCCGACCGCGGGCCGAGGCCCGGCAGCCGCGCCATCAGCGCGATCAGCGCCTGGATGTCGTCGCTGCCTTCGGTCACGATGTCAGAACGGCAGCTTCATGCCGGGCGGCAGGCCGAGACCCTCGGTCATCCGGGACATTTCCGACTGCATTCTGTCCTCTGCCGTGCGCTGTGCGTCTTTGATGGCGGCAAGGATCAGATCCTCGACCACTTCCTTTTCGGACGGCACAAAGATCGACGGGTCGATGTCCAGCGCCGTCAGTTCGCCCTTGGCTGTGCAGGTGGCCTTGACCAGCCCAGCACCGGATTCGCCGGTGACGGTGATGCCGGCCAGATCCTCTTGCATCTGGGCCATCTTGTCCTGCATTTCCTTGGCGGTCTTCATCATCTTGGCCATGTCGCCAAAGCCGCCCAATCCCTTGATCATCTGTCAGTCCTCATCCTCGAAGGGGTCCCATTCCTCAACCTCGGCCACAGGGCCATCAGTTCCGTCATGCGGGTTGGCCGCGCCTTCGGCCAAGTCCTCGACCTGCACCTGGGGTGCGGCGCGTGTGATGCTGGTCAACGTCGCGCCGGGAAACGCCGCAAGGACCTGCTGGACGATCGGCAAGGACATGGCCCGCTGCCGTGCCGCTTGGGCTTCCGCCTCCCGCGCCTCGGCGATCGTCGGTGCACCGCCGGAATTCGTCACCGTGACAGCCCACCTTTGCCCGCCCGTCCACCCGCGCAGCCGTTCGGCAAGCCGCTGCGCCAAGTCTGCAGGTGCGTTGGCGCGCGGCTCGAACTCGATCCTGCCGGGGCTGTAGCGGACCAGCGCCACGTGCCGCTCCACCATTACCAGAAGCGTCATGTCGCGCATCCGGCGGATCAGCTCGACAACCGAGCCGAAGTCGGGGAACGTCTCGACCAGCTCTGCTGCGACGGCAAGCGCGGTCGCCGCATTGGCTTGGTGCTGGACCGCCGGTGCAGGGCGGGCGCGGCGGGCGGCTTGCGGGGCTTGGGTCGCTCCGGCGCCCGCCACCGACGGCCCGCGGGCGAATTCCCCAGCCGCCTGCGCCTGCTGGACGCGGCGGATCAGCGCCTCCGGGTCGGGCAGGTCGGCGACATGCGTCAGGCGGATGATCGCCATCTCGGCCGCCATCATCGCGTTCGGCGCGGCCGAAACCTCCTCGAGCGCCTTCAAAAGCAGCTGCCACATCCGCGACATGACCCGCATCGGTAAGCGTTCGGCCAGGTCCTTGCCCCGCAGCCGCTCGTCCGGCGAAATCGTCGGATCGTCCAGCGCATCGGGCGTGATCTTCACGACCGAGATCCAGTGTGTCACCTCGGCCAGATCGCGAAGGACGGCCACGGGATCGGCGCCGTCGGCATATTGCGACTGAAGTTCCGTCAGGGCCGCCGCCGCGTCGCCGCGCAGCACCATCTCGAAGAGGTCGAGGACACGACCCCGGTCCGCCAGGCCCAGCATGGCGCGAACCTGGTCAGCCGTCGTCTCGCCCGCGCCGTGACTGATCGCTTGGTCCAGAAGGCTCGTCGCGTCGCGGGCCGATCCTTCGGCCGCCCGCGTGATCAGCGCGAGCGCATCATCGCTGATCTGCGCGCCCTCGGCCATGGCGATGCGCGTCAGCAGGGCGATCATCACCTCGGGCTCGATCCGGCGCAGATCGAAGCGTTGGCAGCGCGACAGGACGGTTACCGGCACCTTGCGGATTTCGGTCGTCGCGAAGATGAACTTCACATGCGGAGGCGGCTCCTCCAGCGTCTTCAGCAGCGCATTGAACGCGCTGGTGGACAGCATGTGAACCTCGTCGATGATATAGATCTTGTAGCGTGCCGACGCCGCCCGATAATGCACCGACTCGATGATCTCGCGGATGTCGCCGACGCCGGTGCGGGATGCGGCGTCCATCTCCATCACATCGACATGACGGCCCTCAGTGATCGCGACGCAATGTTCGCAGACGCCGCAGGGCTCGGTGGTGGGGCCGCCCTGGCCGTCGGGGCCAATGCAGTTCATCCCCTTGGCGATGATGCGGGCGGTGGTCGTCTTTCCGGTGCCGCGAATGCCGGTCATGATGAAGGCCTGCGCGATGCGGTCGGCGGCGAAGGCGTTCTTCAGCGTGCGCACCATCGCATCCTGCCCGACAAGGTCGGCGAACGTCTCGGGCCGGTATTTCCGGGCCAGAACCTGATAGGCGGTCGGCGTGTCTGTCATGGATCCCTCGGGCATCGCGCCACCTTAGCCGTGCCCGTCAGGCGCGACAACCAGTTGCCTGAGATTGGGAGGAGGGGTGAGAGGCTGGACAACGACCCAAACGGGACCCGTTACGGCTGCTTCCTTCCGGACCTGACCGGATTGGCGGGGCGTCTACCCGCGCCAACCTCTCGCGGCCAGACATAGGGCGGGCACCCGTAGGATGCAAGCCCTGTCCGTACCGGAATCGGTTGTCTAGAATAGAAGCCTGACAAGAGCGAAGCCTGCGGGCGATGTCCCTGCAGGCTCCAGCCTGTATGGCGACGGCAAGGGACGGTCAAGCGCAGCTGGCGTCGTCTCGAATAACGCGCTGGCGCCGGGCAGGGGGGCGAACCGCCAGTGCGCGGCCTCGGGCATCCGCAGCCGGCGCTGTCGGCGGACATACCGGCGCAGCACATCCAGCGTCAGGGCATCGCCGCCCAAAACTACCGAGTCCGATGGCACCAGCGGGCTGAAAAGCCCGCAGCTTGCAAGGCGATAAGAATTCGTCGCCAGGATGAATTCCTGATCTTCCGTCACCGGTCGGCCGCGCCAGCGAAGGTCAAAGATCCGGCGGCTTCCGGCTGATGCGAGCCTTCCGTCTGGATAGAACCGGGGTGGCTTCGATAAGTCGATGCGCCACTCGACCCCCTCGATCACGTCAAAGTTGTAGGCTGGGAAGTTGGGGTCCAGCAACGGCTGGTCGACATGGCCAGGTAAGATATGGTTGAACATGCTGGCCGACCGCTCCAGCCAATCGCCCAGCTGTCGCCCGTTCAACCGAATGGCGGTGATCCGGTTCGGAAAGGAGTAGAGGTCGGTAAGGTGTCGCTGGTCGATCCGGCCCGCCGCTATGTCGGTGAAGTTATCGACACCGCCGCGTCCGCCCGCCCGATAGGGGGCCGAGGCCGACAGGACAGGAAGATCCGCGAACCTTGTTCCGGCCAATTGCTGCCTGACGTGCCAACGCTGCGCGCGGTTCACCAGGCGAAGGCCGGTGTCGAGGCCGATCACTGTAAAGTGGCTGCAGAGCGGGGTCTCGGTCCGGCCGATGCCTATGCTCAGCTGCCGCACCGTTTCCCTGTGGGCCTCGCGCAGCGGGCGCAGCACCAGGGGCGACGCTGGGACATCGGGCGCGACAGGCTCGGCCCGGACGCGGAAGTCGGCCACGCGCAGTGCGCCGTCCGGATCGGCCGTGAATTTCAGGTCGACGATCCCGACATGCGATCCGCCAAAGCCCGGCATCACCGCCGGCTTTCCGGCCAATGTCCCACGCGCGGCATCGATACCCTGACGACCGTGCCAGCGGGCCGAGGGAAAAACCTCGTGCGTATGGCCGGCGATGACGACGTCGATGCCAGGAAGGGCGGCCAGCGCCGTCGCGGCATGTTCCATCCTGGGGACCGGATCGGCGGCGCCGATGCCGCTGTGGGCCAGCGCGATGACCAGGTCCACCCCCACACCGCGCAGGCGCGGCACAAGACGGCGCGCACTATCGACGATATCCTCGCTCTGCATCTCGGCGCGCAGGTCCTGATCCCATTCATCGGTCTGCGGCGGAAGAAAACCGATCACGCCGATCCGCAGGTCGTGGCCCCGGCCGTCCGGTCCGGTCAGGCGGCGTTCGATCACGACATGGCTGGCAAAGTCGGGGCCGCGTCGCAGCGATAGGTTCGCGGCCAGCATCGGGAACCGGGCCTGCGCCGATGTGCGGCGCAGGAACGTCAAACCGTAGTTGAAATCGTGATTTCCAAGCGCCGCGGCATCGTAACCGACCGCATTCATGGCCGCGATAGCGGGATGCGTCCGGCCAAGAAGGTTCTGCCGCGCCGCGACATCTCCCATTGGACCGCCCTGCAGGAAGTCACCGTTGTCCAGCAGGATCGACGCGTCGACCTCGGTTCGTAGCCGCGCGATCAAAGATGCGGCACGCGCCAGACCGTGCCCAGAGCCAGCGCGACCTGCCAGATAGTCATAGGGCATCAGGTGCATGTGGACGTCGCTGGTCGCCAGGATGCGCAGTCGCATGCCGGACCCACGGCAGCCGGGGGAACTGCCGCCGGGCGGTTCGTATCCCTGTGACTGTACAGAAGCAGGATCGGGCTTCGCGTGTAAGGTCATGTCCGTCGATTGCCCAATTACGGCCATTTCGTTCCATCGTTAGCGCAGCAAGTATGAAAACAACAACCCAAGATTGCGATTTAGAAAATTTTGCATGGATAGCGGGTGGAAATCGAGTTAATCTTAAACAGTATTACAAGACGCCAACGCCGATGTGTCTCATTGATGACCCTGCGGCGAGCGGAGGCGAAGAATGCTGACGACCTGGTTGAACACGAATGCAGATTTGGACTATCAGCCCGGAGAGGTTCCCGGACCGCAGGACTCCTCAAGCAAGGTCAGCGGGTTGTTACGAATGAAGTTCTCGACACGCATCGACGGCGAACTTCCGGCCGAAAAGATGTTTCAGGCGATCGGCGATTTTAGCGCGCTCGAGCGGCTGCTGATCGGGCGGGGCGCCAGCGTCGCACGAATTGACCCCGCGCGAGAGCCTGGAATCGGCATGGGCTGGAACATCGGCTTCGACTGGCGCGGCCGGGCGCGCAGCCTGCGCCTGGCGGTGACGCGGTTCGACCGTCCCGAACTGGTGACGATGGTCGGACGGTCCGAGGCGATCGACGTCGCCGTGAACGCGACCGTTGTTGCGCTCAGCCGCGCAAAGTCCCGCCTGATCTTTGAGACCGAGGTTCGCCCGCGAAACATGAAGGCGCGGCTGATGCTGCAGACGGCCAAACTTGGGAAGGCGCAGCTGGACCGCCGCTATCACCGCCGGATCCGCGAATTCGTCGACCAGATGAGCGGCGAGGGCGCCTGACGCCTCAGCCGCTCTCGCTCTGCCGCTGCACTTCTCTCAGCGGATCTGCGGGATAGACTCCCAGCACGTTCAGGCTCGAGGTGAAATAAGCCAGCTCGTCCATCGCCAGCCGCACGTTAGCGTCCTCGGGGTGGCCCTCAATGTCGGCATAGAACTGCGTCGCCGTGAAGACTCCGTCGACCATGTAGCTTTCCAGCTTGGTCATGTTGACGCCATTCGTGGCAAAGCCGCCCATCGCCTTGTAAAGCGCGGCCGGAATGTTCCGGACGCGGAAGACGAAACTGGTCAGCATCCGTTCCGACCGACGGCTGAAGTCGGGGTCGCGCGACATGATCAGGAACCGCGTCGTGTTGTTCTGGCGGTCCTCGATCTTGTCCGCCAAGCGGTCGAGACCATATATTTCGCCTGCCAGGGGCGCAGCCAGAGCCGCCAGCGACGCTATGCCGCGCTGCGCCACATCCTTGGCGGAACCGGCCGTGTCGGCGCCCGTCACGGGGTGGATCCCATGGCGCCGAAGGAAGCCGCGGCACTGGCCCAGAAGCACGGTATGGCTCATGGCCTCGCGCACCTCCTCCAGCGGGGTGCCAGGCACAGCCAGCAGGCTGATGTGGACCCGCACGAACGCCTCGTCCACAATGTGCAGACCGGATTCAGGCAGCAAATGATGGATATCGGCGACGCGGCCATAGGTCGAATTTTCGACCGGCAGCATCGCCAGATCGGCATCACGGCTGCGCACGGCCTCGATCACATCCTCGAAGGTGCGGCAGGGCACGGGCTCCATGCCGGGGCGCGCCTTGCGGCAGGCCTCGTGGCTGTAGGCGCCCGGTTCACCCTGGAAGGCAATGCGATTCGTGGTCATGGCGCGGCCCCGTAAGTTCGAATTTTGAGCGTGCCGGGGTAACTACACCTTGATCCTGCAAAGCGAAAGCGGATACATACCGCTCGACTTGACGAGCTTACCAAGGCGGGAACCGCACGCGATGTTCAACACCATGACCCTGACCAAGGCAGCCGGAGCCTTCATCGGCGCGCTGCTGTTCCTGATGCTGGCCAACTGGGGCGCCACCGCGCTGTTCCACGTTGGCCCGGCCGGCCACGGCGGGGGTCATGGCGAGGAGGAGATCACGCAGGCCTATACAATCCCCGTGCCCGAAACGGCCGAAGCCGGTGCCGAGGAAGCGCCAGAGATCAACTTCGACGAACTGATGGCCGCCGCCGACGCCGCAGCGGGCGAACGCGAATGGGCCAAGTGCCGATCCTGCCACGCGCTGGACGGTACGGATGGCGTCGGCCCGCACCTGAACGGCGTCGTCGGACGCGAAGTCGCCAGCGTCGCGGGCTTCGGCTATACCTCGGCGATGGTGGACCATGCCGCCGAGGCTCCGGTCTGGGATCCCAATGCCATCCAGCACTTCATCGAAAACCCGCGTGGCGTCGTCCCCGGTACCGCGATGAGCTTTGCCGGTTTGAAGGACCCGCAGGCGCGCGCCAACCTGATCGCCTACCTGCAGTCGAATTCCTGATTGATTGCTGCCAACCGGATGAGAGGGCGTCGCCAATCGGGCGGCGCCTTTTTGCATGGCGTCCTGTAAAGATCACCCGACGCTCACGAAAACGCGGCTTGAGGGGCGGGGGCTGCTGGCCTAGCCTGCGGCATCGTCCGAAGGAGCCTGCCCATGCGACACGCCATCCTGTCTGCCGCCATTCTTGCCGCTCTGGCCGTTGCGGGTCAGGCCGCTGCGCAGGATGATCCTGAACCCGCCCGCAGCAGCGACGAAGGCGGCGTCATCACGGCCCATGGTGTGTCGATCTTCGACGAACTTGCGCTGCCGGCGGATTTCGAACATCTGCCATACGTGAACCCCGACGCGCCGAAGGGGGGCGAGATATCTCAGTCGATCCCGAATTCCAGCGGCTTTGATAACTACAATCCCTTCACCTTCCGCGGACGGGCGGCGGCACTGTCCACGATCATGCTGGAGACGGTGCTGACCGCCCCCGCCAATGAAATCGGCGCGGCCTATTGCCTGCTGTGCGAGACGATAGAGTACCCGGAAAGCCGCGATTGGGTGATCTTCAACTTGCGCCCCGAAGCGACGTTCAGCGACGGCACGCCACTGACCGCGCATGACGTGCTGTTCAGCTACGAGACGCTTCGAGACAAGGGGCTGTCCAGCTTTCGCACCGTCATCGGACAGCAGGTCGCCAAGGCCGAGGTGCTGGACGATCACCGCATCCGCTTCGATTTCACGCCCGACTATCCGCGCCGCGACCTCATCCAGTCGGTGGGCAGCCTGCCGGTCTTCAGCCGGGCCGACTTCGAGGCCAACGATCGTGATTTGGAACAGACGATGCAGGTGCCGTTCGTGGGCTCCGGGCCTTACGTCTTCAACAGCGCCGATTTGAACCGCAATGTCAGCTATCGCCGCAATCCGGACTACTGGGGCGCCGACCTGCCGATCAACCGCGGGCGGTTCAACTTCGACCGCATCCGCTATGAGTATTTCTCGGATTATGACGCGGCGTTCGAGGCCTTCAAGGCCGGCGAATACACCTTCCGCCGTGAGGTCAGCAGCATCATCTGGGCCACGCGCTATGATTTTCCTGCAGTCCAGAACGGCTGGGTCAAGATGGAAACGCTGCCCGACGGCAACATCGCCTCGGGGCAGGGTTGGGTACTGAACCTGCGCAAGCCCAAGTTCCAGGACCCGCGCGTCCGCGAGGCGATCGGGCTGGCCTTCAACTTCGAGTGGTCGAACGAGTCGTTGTTCTACGGCCTCTATGACCGCGTCGACAGCTTCTGGGAAAACAGCGATCTCGAGGCAACGGGAACCCCGTCAGCGGGTGAGGTCGCGCTTCTGGAACCCCTGGCGGCCGACCTGCCAGAGGGGATCCTGACGGATGAGGTCGTGACCGCCCCTGTCAGCGGCGCCCGCCAGACCGACCGCCAGAACCTGCGCCGCGCGGCCGCGCTTCTGGAGGAGGCGGGCTGGGTGACTGGATCTGACGGTCTGCGCCGGAACCAGGCAGGCCAGGTCCTGACGCTGGAGATCCTGAACGACAGCCAGACTTTCGACCGTGTGATCAACCCCTTCGTCGAGAATCTTCGCGCATTGGGCATTGATGCCCGCAACTCTCGTGTGGACAATGCCGAGTATGAAAACCGCCGCCGCAGCTTCGATTTCGACATGATTGGCGACCATCTCGGCCAATCGGAAATTCCGGGGGCGGGGTTGCAGCAGTATTTCGGCTCGGCCAATGTCGGCGACGTCTTCAACTCGATGGGGCTGGCCAATCCGGCCATCGATGCGCTGATCGCCCAAGTCGAAAAGGCCGAGACGCAGGAGGAACTGACGACGCGCGTCCATGCGCTGGACCGAGCGCTGCGCAGCCTGCATTTTTGGGTGCCGCAATGGTACAACGCCAATCACCTCGTCGCCTATTACGACATGTTCGGACGCCCCGAGGAACTGCCCCCTTACGCCTTGGGCGAGCTGGATTTCTGGTGGTACGACGAGGACAAGGCCGAGGCCCTGCGCGCGGCTGGCGCCCTGCGGAACTGAGCTTGATTTCCGGGCCGGGATTGCCGACAAGACGCATCAACCAGACGGGGCCGGCAAGGCCCCCGTATTCCCGCCAGGGCGGCAGAGGGGCAGGCTGATGGGCGCCTATATCCTGCGGCGATTGCTGCTGATCATCCCGACCTTGATCGGCATCATGCTGGTCAACTTCACGCTGACCCAGTTCGTGCCCGGCGGCCCCATCGAGCAGATCGCCGCGCAGATACAGGGCGAAGGCGACGCCTTCCGCAACATCTCGGGCGGCGGCGCCGAGGCGGGACAGCAGGCCGCGCCCTCTGGCTATGAGGGCGCGCAGGGCCTGCCGCCCGAATTCATCGCGCAGCTGGAGAAGGAGTTCGGCTTCGACAAGCCGCCGGTCGAGCGCTTCCTGACGATGCTCTGGAACTACCTTCGGTTCGACTTCGGCACGTCGTGGTTCCGGTCGGTCAGCGTCGTCGACCTGGTCATCGAAAAGATGCCCGTGTCGATCACGCTTGGCCTGTGGTCCACGGTCATCGCCTATCTCATCTCGATCCCGCTTGGCATCCGCAAAGCAACGCGGGACGGGACCCGCTTCGACACCTGGACGTCCGGTGTGATCATCATGGCCTATGCGATCCCGGCCTTCCTGTTCGCGGTCATGCTGATGGTGCTGTTCGCGGGCGGCAGCTATTGGCAGATCTTCCCCCTGCGCGGTCTGACCAGTGACAACTTCGCCGACTTCTCCACCTGGGGAAAGATCAAGGACTATACCTGGCACGCCACCCTGCCGGTTCTGGCCGCCACGATCAGCAGCTTTGCCACGCTGACGCTTCTGACCAAGAACAGCTTTCTGGACGAGATCAACAAGCAATACGTGATGACCGCCCGCGCCAAGGGCCTGGCGGAGCGTCGCGTCCTTTACGGCCACGTCTTTCGCAACGCCATGCTGATCGTGATCGCGGGCTTTCCGGCGATGTTCCTGGGCGTCTTCTTCGGGTCGTCGATCCTGATCGAGACGATCTTCTCGCTGGACGGCCTCGGCCGTCTGGGCTTCGAGGCGGCGGTGCAGCGCGACTATCCGGTGATCTTCGGCACGCTTTATGTTTTCGGCCTGCTGTCGCTGGTGGTCGGCATCCTGTCCGACCTGATGTATGTCTTCGTCGATCCGCGCATCGATTTCGAAAAGAGGGCCGGCTGATGGCGATGTCGGAACTGACCCGCCGTCGCTGGCGCAACTTCCGCCGCAACGGCCGCGCCTTCTGGTCGCTGGTGATCTTCAGCATCCTGTTCGTCGTCGCGATGTTCGCCGAGGTGGTGGCCAACGACAAGCCCATCGTCGTCAGCTATCGTGGCGAACTGTACTGGCCCGCCTACAACTTCTATCCCGAAACTGCCTTTGGCGGCGATTTCGGGACCGAGGCGATCTATCGCGACCCGGCGGTCCAGTGCCTGATTGTATCAGGCGGCAGCCAGGATTGCTGGGATGATCCCGAGGGGCTGATCGACGCCATCCAGACTGGCGCCAGCGACATGCCCAAGGCAGAACAGGGCTGGATGATCTGGCCGCCGATCCCCTATCACTACCGCACCATCAACAACGTGGGCACCGCGCCAAGCGCGCCCGATGCAGCGCATTGGCTGGGGACCGACGACACCGCGCGGGACGTTCTGGCGCGGGTGATCTACGGGTTCCGCACCTCGATTTTGTTTACGCTGATCGTGACCGTCATCGCATCGACCATCGGCATCGCGGCCGGAGCGATCCAGGGCTATTTCGGCGGGCGCACTGACCTTGTGTTCCAGCGGGTGCTGGAGATCTGGGCCTCGACGCCGGGGCTTTACGTCATCATCATCCTGTTCGCGATCCTGGGGCGCAGCTTCTGGTTGCTGGTCTTCGTGACGATCCTCTTTGGCTGGCCCGCGCTGGTGGGCGTCGTCAGGGCCGAGTTCCTGCGGGCGCGGAACTTCGAATATGTCCGGGCGGCCCGCGCCCTTGGCGTCAGCGACCGCAAGATCATGTTCCGCCATATCCTGCCCAACGCGATGGTCGCCACGCTGACAATGCTGCCCTTCGTGGTGACCGGCACGATCAGCGGCCTGGCGGCGCTGGATTACCTTGGCTACGGCCTGCCGGCAGGGTCTGCCTCGCTTGGGGAAATGGCGTTGCAGGCCAAGCAGAACCTGCAGGCGCCTTGGCTGGCCTTTACGGCATTCTTCACCTTCGCGATCATGCTGTCGCTGCTGGTGTTCATCTTCGAGGGTGTGCGCGACGCCTTCGACCCGCGAAAGACCTTCCGATGAGCCGCCCTGACGACAAGGGCACGCTGCCGCCCACGGTGCTGATGCCCGCCGCCCCAGCCGCCGCGCACGAGGATCACGGACCCGGCGTACCGGGCGGCCCCGAGGCTCATCCCGCAGCGGTTCCCGCCGCGCCCGCCGATGCGGTGCTGGACGTGCGCGATCTTCGCATCGGCTTCCGCTCCGAGGGGCGGCTGATCCCCGCCGTCAAGGGCGTCAGCTTCCATATCAGCCGAGGAGAGACGGTCGCCCTGGTCGGCGAATCCGGGTCCGGCAAGTCGATCACGGCGCTTTCCACGGTGCAGCTTCTGGGCGCCTCGGCCGTCGTCGACGGTTCGGTCCGCTATGACGGACAACAGATGGTGGGTGCCCCAGAACGCACGCTTCGGCGGATCAGGGGCAATGACATCAGCTTCATCTTCCAAGAGCCGATGACTTCGCTGAACCCGCTGCATACGTTGGAAAAGCAATTGTCGGAGAGCCTTGCTTTGCACCAAGGTTTGACCGGCGCCAAGGCGCGGGCGCGGATCGTCGAACTTCTGACCCGCGTTGGCATCCGCGAACCGGAAAGCCGGCTTGCGGATTACCCGCACCAGCTGTCGGGCGGGCAGCGCCAGCGCGTGATGATCGCCATGGCGCTGGCCAACGGTCCGGACCTGCTGATCGCCGACGAGCCCACGACCGCGCTCGACGTCACTATTCAGGCGCAGATCCTGGAGCTGCTGGCGGAGTTGAAGGCCGCCGAGGGGCTGTCCATGCTGTTCATCAGCCACGACCTGGGCATCGTGCGCCGCATCGCCGACCGCGTCTGCGTCATGAAGGATGGAGAGATCGTCGAGCAGGGGCCTGTCGATCGGATCTTCAGCGACCCGCGCCACCCCTATACGCAAAAGCTGCTTCACGCCGAACCGCAGGGCCGGGCCGAACCCGTGGCCTCCGACGCGCCGGTGCTGGTCGAGACACGCGACCTGAAGGTCTGGTTCCCGATCCAGCGCGGGCTGCTGCGCCGCACCGTCGGCCACGTGAAGGCCGTGAATGGGGCGACCCTGTCGCTGCGAGCGGGCGAAACACTTGGCATCGTGGGGGAGTCCGGCAGCGGCAAAACTACGCTGGCACTGGCGATCATGCGGCTGATCGACAGCGACGGTCCGATCCTCTTCATAGGGCAGGATATCCAGGGTTGGGGCGGAGCGCAGCTGCGCCGGCTGCGCCGCGACATGCAGATCGTGTTCCAGGACCCCTATGGCAGCCTCTCGCCCCGCATGACGGTCGAGCAGATCATCACCGAAGGTCTGGGAGTCCACGGTATCGACAAGTCCCGCGACCGCCGCCAGTTGGTCACGGAAATCATGTCCGAGGTCGGCCTGAACCCCGAGATGATGCACCGCTATCCGCACGAGTTCAGCGGCGGCCAGCGCCAGCGCATTGCCATCGCCCGTGCGATGATCCTGCGCCCCAAGGTCGTCGTCCTTGACGAGCCGACCAGTGCTTTGGACATGACCGTCCAGGTCCAGATCGTCGACCTTCTGCGCGACCTGCAGCGCCGGCACGGTCTGGCATTCCTGTTCATCAGCCATGACCTGCGGGTCGTGCGCGCGATGGCCCATCACATCATGGTCATGCGTAACGGCGAGGTGGTCGAGCAGGGCGATGTGACGCAGATCTTCCAGACGCCGCAGCAGGACTATACCCGCGCGCTTCTTCGGGCGGCCTTTCCGGACGCGTGATGAAGATCCTGTTCGTGCACCAGAATTTTCCGGGACAGTTCCCGCACCTGGCCCCTGCGCTGGCTTCCCGCGGGCACGAGGTCCTGGCCCTGACCGACGAGAAGAACCAGCGGCCAAGCCCCGTGACCACGCTGCGATACAAGGCACCGGGAACGGTTCAGACCGACAGCGCGCTTGGGCGCACCTTCTCTGAGGTTGCCGAGCGCGGACTTCTGGCGGCGCGCGGGGCGCGGGCGCTGCGGGACCGCCATGGGTTCCACCCGGACGTCATCGTCGGCCACCCCGGCTGGGGCGAGACGCTGTTTCTGAAGGAGATCTGGCCCCAGGCGACGCTGCTGGTCTATGCCGAGCTGATGTACCGCACCCGCGGCCACGATGTGGGCTTCGACCCCGAGATCAGTCCCGATCGCGACGAGTCGCGGTTCATGACCGTTGCCCGATCGGCGCACCTGATCCAAGGGATCGTCCAGGCTGATGCGGCCATCGCGCCGACCCGCTATCAGGCCGACAGCTTTCCGCCCGAGCTGCGCAGCAAGATCACCGTCATCCATGATGGCATCGACACCTCGGCTGTCGCGCCCGATCCGTCGGCGCGGCTTGCGTTGCCCGACGGGCGCGTTCTTCGGGCGGGGGACGAGGTTCTCAGCTTCGTCTCCCGGTCGCTGGAACCCTATCGCGGCTTTCACGTCTTCATGCGTGCCCTGCCGCAGGTGCTGGCGGCGCGTCCCGATGCGCAGGTGGTTCTGGTCGGGGCCGAGGGCATAAGCTATGGTAGCAAGCCGCAGGACGCCGACAGCTGGAAGCAGAAGATGCTGGCCGAGGTCGGGGACAGGCTGGAGTTGTCGCGGGTTCATTTCCTAGGTCGTGTGCCCTATGGCGACTACCTGTCGCTGTTGCGGGTGGCTCGCGTCCACTGCTATCTGACCTATCCCTTCGTGCTGTCTTGGTCCCTGACCGAGGCGATGGCGGCGGGGGCCTATGTCATTGGCTCCGACACGGAACCCGTGCGCGAACTGATCCGCGACGGACAGAACGGACGGTTGGTGTCATTCTTCGACATCCCGGCGCTGTCGGCGGCGCTGGTCCGCGGACTGGCCGAGGATCCCGATGCGCCGGCGATCAGGGCGGCGGCGCGCCAGACGATCGTCTCGGGATATGACCTGCATTCGTATAGCCTGCCACGGCAGATCGCCTGGGTGGAAAGCCGGGGCGCGATGCGCTAAATCCCTGCGACACGACCAGAAGAGGCCCGCGATGGCGCAGATCAGGCTGACCAACACCCGAACCCGCACGAAAGAGGATTTTGTCCCCATCGATGCAGGCAATGTGCGTCTCTATCTGTGTGGTCCGACAGTCTATGACCGCGCGCACCTGGGCAATGCCCGCCCGGTGCTGGTCTTCGATCTTCTGGTCCGGCTGCTGCGCCATGTTTATGGCAAGGACGCAGTGACTTACGTCAGGAACTTCACCGATGTCGATGACAAGATCAACGCCGAGGCGCAGCGCCGCAAGGCTGCTGGACGGCCTGGCACGCTGGAGGAACTGATCGCTGAACGCAGCGACGAGACCATCGGCTGGTATCACGAGGACATGGACGCGCTCGGGGCGCTGCGCCCCGATCACGAGCCGCGGGCGACGGCCTTCGTCGGCCAGATGATCGAGATGACGCGGGACCTGATCGACAGGGGCCACGCCTACGTGGCCGAGGGGCATGTGCTGTTCGACGTGCGGTCATTCCCCGACTATGGCAAGCTGTCGGGACGCTCGGTCGACGACATGATCGCGGGGGCGCGGGTCGAGGTTGCACCCTACAAGCGCGATCCAATGGACTTTGTGCTGTGGAAGCCGTCGGACGCGGATCTGCCCGGCTGGGACAGCCCCTGGGGTCGGGGGCGGCCGGGTTGGCATATCGAGTGCTCGGCCATGTCGGCGGCGCTGCTGGGGCCCAGCTTCGACATCCACGGCGGGGGTATCGACCTGCAGTTTCCGCACCACGAGAACGAGATCGCGCAAAGCTGCTGCGCCCATCCCAATGCCGGGTTCGCCAATGTCTGGCTGCACAATGAGATGCTGCAGGTCGAGGGCAAGAAGATGTCCAAGTCACTTGGTAACTTCTTCACCGTCCGCGACCTGCTGGACCGCGGCGTGCCGGGCGAGGTGATCCGCTTCGTGATGCTGTCGACCCATTACCGCAAGCCGATGGATTGGACCGAAGCCAAGGCGCACGAGGCCGAAGCAGTGCTTCGGCGGTGGCGCGGGCTTGTCGCGGGCATCGAGCCCGCGGCAAACCCGGCGCCCGCCGTCATCGGCGCACTGTGCGACGACCTGAACTCTGCGGGCGCGATCGCGGCGTTGCACGAACTTGCGGCCAAGAGGGACGCCGCGGCACTTTTGGTTTCGGCGCGCATGCTGGGGCTGCTGCTGCCGGAAATGGGGTTTTGGGCCGAAGCGGGTGATGCGGCCGCGGATCAGATCGCGGCGCTGCTGGAGGCGCGGCTGGTGGCGCGGCGGGACCGGAATTTCGCGACCGCGGACGCAATCCGCGACGGCTTCGCGGCGGCGGGGGTCGAGGTGAAGGACACGCCGCAGGGGCCCGAGTGGTCGCTGGCTGCAGGATTTGATGCGGCCCGGTTGGCCGAGCTTGCGAAGGCCCACGGCTCATGACGCTGGAGGCCTGCACCGAAGCGTTGCGCCAGCACGACCCAGACCGATTCGGTGCAGTTCTGGCGGCTGAGCCGAGGGATCGGCCAGCATTGATAACGCTTTACGCGCTGAACCTCGAAGTTGCGCGAGCTCCGTTCCAGTCGAACGAGCCTATGCTGGCCGAGATTCGGTTGCAGTGGTGGATCGATCGGCTGCAGGAGATGGGCCGCGGTGTGGCTCCGCCGCTGCATGATGTCTTGACGCCCCTGTGGGAGGCTTGGGGCGTGGATTCCGGCCCGCTGGCGGCCTTGGCCGAGGCCCGCCAGAGGGATTGCGAGCCTCGGCCCTTTGCCGCGCTTGCCGAGGTGGTGGATTATGTCGATGCCACCGCCGGGACCTTGATGTGGTCCGCCGCACGCCGCTGTGGAGTGGCCGAGGGTCAGCGCGAGATCGTCGCCCATCAAGCGCGCGGGGCGGGGCTGGCCGCATGGCTCCGCGCGCTGCCTCAGTTGCAGGCACTGACGCTGGGGCTGGGGCAACCCGATCCAGCTGACGCTACGTCGCTTGCGGTGGCCGCGCGTGACGGGCTTCGGCTTGCCGCGCGCCTGCACAGCAAGGTCCCGCGCCGTGCGGCCGCAGCCCTTTATCCCGGACCGCGCGTGCCCCGCCTGCTGTCAGAAATCATCGCGGGGCGTGTCGATCCGTTCGCGACGACGCCGCAGATCGTGCCGTTCCAGCGTCGAGCGTCGCTGGCACGACTGGCGCTGACCGGCCGCTGGTGGCGCTGAGGGAAAAGTTGCTTTTCCCGCCTGCACGGCTATGGAAAGAATTGGAAGACCCGGAACGGGCAGCAGGAAGGGGACCGGATGGCCAAGTTCGACGCAGAGGCTAGAGCAGGCCTGTCGCTGATCGCGCCGCCATTCCTTTACGCCACGCTGATCCTTGCGGCGCCGATCCTGACGATCCTGGCCTACAGCTTCCTGACCGACGGCTATCTTGAGATCATCCGCGACTTCACCTGGGCGAACTATGCCCAGGTCTTCACCGACCCGATCGTGCGCACCGTCATGCTGAGGTCGCTGATGGTGGCGGCCATCGTGACGCTTGCCACCGTGCTGACGGCGTTTCCGATCGCCTACTATGTCAGCTTCGTCGTCAGGCCGGAAAAGAAAGCCCTGTGGCTGTTCCTGATCACGATTCCCTTCTGGACCAGCTATCTGATCCGGGTGTTCCTGTGGAAGGTGATCCTGGGATATAACGGAGTCGTCAATTCCTCGCTGACCGGGCTTGGCATCATAGACGAGCCGTTGACCTTCATCCTCTATAACATCAACGCCATCGTCATCACGCTGGCCCATGCCTATGCGCCCTTCGCGATCCTGCCGATCTTCGTGGCGCTGGAGAAGATCGACCGGTCCCTGCTGGAGGCCGGGCGCGATCTGGGCGAAAGCCGGGCGATGACCTTCTGGCGGGTCACGCTGCCTCTGGCGATGCCGGGGGTGATTGCAGCCACGCTGATCGTCTTCATCCCGACCATCGGCGACTATGTCACACCCGAGGTGATCGGCGGCGGCAAGATCCCGATGATAGCGAACTTGATCCAGGTGCAGATGCTGGCGCTGGACAACCGGCCGCTCGGGTCTGCGCTGGCGGTCACGGCGATGATCATCGTGGCGCTGGTCAGCCTGCTGTTCCTGTTCTTCAACCGTCGTTTCCTGAAGGTGCGCCAATGAACCGGCCTGGCCGGGGCCTGCAGGCCTATGCCGTCATCTACCTGCTGTTCCTTTACGCGCCAATCATCCTGCTGCCGATCTTCGCATTCAATTCGGGGACGATCATCGCCTTTCCGCTGCAGGGCGTGACGACCGAATGGTTTCAGCAGATGTGGGCGAACGCGACCCTGCGCCGGGCGCTGGCGAATTCGCTGACCATCGCCGTGTCGGCATCCTTGCTGGCGACATGCTTCGGCATCTTCGCAGCCCGCGCCTCGACCCGCTTCACGTTCCCCGGCAAGGGCGGCATGATGGGCTTCATCATGCTGCCGATGGTCCTGCCCGAGATCATCGTCGCCATGTCGCTGCTGGTCGTCCTGCTGGGCATGGGTGTGCAACTTTCGCTGCTGACGGTGATTGCCGGGCACACGCTGATCTGCATGCCGTACGCCATCGCTGTGCTGTCGACCGCGTTCTCATCGCTGGACCGCAGCCTCGAGGAGGCCGCCTATGACCTCGGCGAAAGCAGGTGGGGCGCGTTCCGGCTGATCACGCTGCCACTTGTCATGCCTGGCATCATCAGCGCGCTGCTGATCTCGTTCACGATCAGCTTGGACGAGTTCATCATCGCCTTCTTCCTGGCCGGCAACGAACCGACGCTTCCAACCTATATCTTCAGCCAGCTGCGCTTTCCTCGGTCCATTCCCGTCATCATGGCGCTTGGGACCGTGCTGGTCGTCATCTCGATCGTCCTTCTGGCGATCGGTGAGTATTTCCGCCGCCGGGGCAATGCCCGCATTGGCGGCTCGCCTACCGGAGGGTTGCTGTGACCGAGGCCATGATCGCCTGCAAGGGCGTGCACAAGTATTACGGCGACTACCACGCGCTGCGCGGCATCGACCTGACCATCCGGGCCGGGGAGTTCTTTTCGCTGCTGGGCCCGTCCGGCTGCGGCAAGACGACACTTCTGCGCACCATTGCCGGGTTCGAGGGCATCAGCCAGGGCGTCGTCCTCATCGACGGGCGCGACATGGGCGAGGTTCCGGCGAACAAGCGCCCGACGAACATGGTGTTCCAGTCATACGCGATCTTTCCGCACCTGACGGTGGCCCAGAACGTGGCCTTCGGGCTGCGCCGCGATCCGCGGTCCAAGGCCGACAAGGCCGCCGCGGTCGAGGAGGCGTTGGCGATGGTCGGCCTCAAGGGCTACGGCACGCGGTCAGCGCATGCGCTGTCGGGCGGCCAGCGTCAGCGCGTGGCCTTGGCGCGCGCGCTGATCCTGAAGCCCAAGGTGCTGCTGCTGGACGAGCCCCTGTCGGCGCTGGACCGCAAGATGCGCGAACAGATGCAGGTCGAACTGATCAAGCTGCAGCGGCAGGTCGGCATCACCTTCGTCCTGGTCACGCACGATCAGGAAGAGGCGTTGGTCATGTCCGACCGCATCGCCGTCATGTTCGAGGGCGAGATCGCCCAGCTTGACGGCCCCGAGGCGCTGTACGCCCGGCCCGCCACCCGTCGGGTCGCGGATTTCATCGGCGTTATGAACTTCCTGCCGGCCCGGATCCTGACGGAAGGCGGAGGCACGGTAATGGTCGAGGTGGCCGGCTTGGGCCAGATCGAGCTTGGAGAGAGCCAGATCAGCCGCGCCGATGACGGCGACGGCGGTCCGATGATCGGCTTTCGGCCCGAGACGATGACCCTGCTGGCGCCGGGTGCGACCCACAGCCAATCGCGAGAGACCGGGGCCACCATCGACGAGGTCGTCTATTATGGCGACATGACCTATTATGATCTGCGGCTGGATGGCGCCGATGCGCTGGATGGCATGGCGCGGCCGGTGCGGATCTCCATGCGCAACGTCTTTGGCCGCGATGTGCAAGAAGTCGGCACACGGACGCGCCTGGCCTGGTCGCCCGGCTCGCTGGTGCTGTTCCGCTGATCCGGAAGGTACTCTGCGCCCTCGCGCTGCGTCATCCGGATCGGGCGATGGCGGGCACGACCCATAGGGAGGCGGCCCGCTGATCGCCAAGACCTGTCCTCCGCACCTGTGTCTGTGGAGCCTGTGAAGTGACAAGTGCCTTCTTCCCGGTCGCCAGCTTCCGTCGGATGCCCGTTCGATGGCATGCCGGTGCTGAAAGGGACGCATAAAACCACGGGATGATGGCTGTTCCGCAGGCCGATGCACGTCGTGCCGGCCTTGGCGGGGTAGAAGCCGCCGCTATCATCCCGCATCACCCCCCATCATTTCGTGGCGTCAGGCGCAGCCAGATGCCGTCTGCGGCCCGGATTGTCAGGCGGGCGACCGGCAGGGGCTGACGGTCTGTGACCTCGAGCCGCCATCGGCCGACGATGCTGGCCAGCATGATGACGCCTTCGGCCATGGCGAGGCTGGCGCCGGGGCAGGCTCGCGGGCCGGCAGAGAAGGGGATATAGGCGATGCGAGCGCTCGCCTTGCCTTCGGGCGTGGTCCATCGGCCGGGGTCGAAGTCGTCCGGACGGCTCCACAGCCTGCGGTGGCGGTGCAGGTGCCAGGGCGAGACGGTCAGCTGCGCTCCGCGGGGCACCCTGCGGCCGCGGAAGGTGTCCTCACCCGTCGCCTCGCGTACGAACATCGCCACGGCTGGATAAAGGCGCAGCGCTTCCCGGAAAACGGCACGGGTGTCTTTCAGCGCGGCGACGCTGGCGAAATCGTCGGTCAGCAGGACGCTTTCCCTCGCGACCGTGTCCTGCCACTCTGGGTGTGCGGCCAGCAGCCACAGCGCCCAGGCCAGCACCTGCGCGCTGGTCTCGTGGCCCGCCAGAAACAGGACCGCGACCTGGTCAACCATCTCGGCCTCGGTGAAGCAGGTGCCAGTCTGGGGGTCGGGCGTCGACATGAGACGCGTGGCCGCGTCGTCGGGCGCGGTGCCGGCGGCAATCGCGCGATGCCGGTCGGCCACCAACTGGCGGATCAGGCCGCGGATCCGCGTCGCCGTCGAACGGGTGCGGCGGGAATGCGGTCGGGGCATCCAGCGCGGCAGGGGCAGCAGCGCTGCTAGGTTCACCAGCGGCGCCGCTGCCTGGTGGTCCCGGAACGCGTCAAAGATCTCGGTCGCGATGCGATGTTCGATTGGCAGCGAAAACAGCGTTCGGAAGATCACGTCGGCGGCGGCGTGGGCGGCCGCAGGCTCGATATCCTGTCGTCCGGACTGCAAGCGAAGCGCCGCGGCACGCGCGGCATCGAGAAGGGCTGCATGGCTGGCGCGGACCCGGCCACCTTCGAAGGCAGGGTCGATGATGCGGCGCTGTCGGGCCCAATCGTCTCCGTTCGAGATGAACACCCCGTTGCCCAAGAGCGGCGCCAGCCCCTCGCGCATGCGGGCGGACTTGGGATATGCGCCGTGCCGGTCCTGCAGGATCAGCCGCACCAGGTCGGGATCGTTGCAGAAGAAGCTGTGGATCAGCGGGCTTCTGAACTCGGCCATCCAGGCGTCATAGAGCCGCTCGGGCAGGGCAGACAGCAGGTCGTGGCGAAACCCGCGGATCAGGCTGCGCAATGTGCCGCGCCCTTTGGCGCCCTGCGGCCGGGGTGTCATCGCGCGCCTGCCGGACGGGTGATCCGGCCCGGCGAATGCCCGCGCCCGGCAAAGCGTTGCGCCAAGGTCAGGGGGCCCGCCGTGATCGCGAAATAATCGTAGTTCAGAGGCCGGTCGAACGCGCCCAGGTATTGGAAGTGCAGCTGGATCCAGCGTCCCCGCAGCGCGGCCTGTCGTTCCGGTGACAGCGTCTGCCTGAACGCCGCCGACAGGACCAGCGGCGATCGCTGGTCCGGACCCGCGACGCCCGAAACCGCCACCGGATCGCAGAGCGCGAAGCAGCAGGCATCACCCGGCGCAGTCACGTCGACCCAGAACACCCGCTCGGCCCGGCCAAGGAAGGCCAGGTCCGCGCGCAGCCGGTCCGCGTCAGGCAGGAACGCCGCCATCGGGATTACTTGGCCGAGCGTCAGCAGCGAGATGGCTGGACCGCCGGGCGGGGCCTGCCGCAGAAGGTCTGCGACCAGCGATACCGCAAGATATGCGCCAGAAGAGTGGCCGACGACCAGCACCTCGTCTGGGTCGTCGGCAAGGATCTCTTGCAACCGGCCGCGGAACTGCAGCACGCGTTCTTCCAGCGCCGGCGGATAGGCGCCGAGATGCGTGGCCGTGAATGCATAGTCGTGCATCAGGTAGTGCGCATAGAGATACCGGTCCAGCCGGCGGCCCAGCCAGAGGACGCCCCACCCTGAAGCCGCACCCAGCAGGGCTGCCAGCAGCAGCCCCGCCATTCCGGCGACGGCCCAGACCATGGCCGCGGCGACCAGCAGCGCGAGCAGCAGCTGGCCTAGAAGCACCACCACGGGATAGAGCGCGGCGATGACCGGCCCCCGGCGCAGTTTCATCAGCCGCCACAGCGTTCCCGTTCCGATGTAGATCCGGCAGGTGCGCAGAAGCTGGCCATAGGTGCCGGCGATGCCCTGTCGCATCGACGCCTGCACCAGGTCGGACCACAGGGCAACCTCGACCACGGCCTCTGTCTCATGGCCCTCGACACCGCCTTCGACGCGCCAGGAATAGCGGCCCGCTTGCGCAGGCTTCATCTGCAGGCGGTGGCCCGAGATCCGCGACTGCTCGGCAGCGCCCGTCCGGTAAAGCTCACGATAACGGCGCGGCGGCATCGGGTCGAAGCCCGGCAGGTAGAGGACGTGGCGGCGGAAGGGACGGGTCATCTGGCCTCGGGTTTGGGCGCAGGATACGTGCTATCGTCCGCGCCACAAGCCCCGCCGTCAACTGCGCCAGCGGGCCTCGTGCGCCTCTATGGCGGCAATGCGGCGGTCGGTCGGGGGGTGGGACAGGAACCAGGCCGGCGCGGTGCCGCGGTTGCCGGTCAGCCGGTCCAGCTTGTGGAACAGGGATTTCTGCGGCTGGGTCCCGAACCCCGCCTTGATCATCAGCGCACTGGCGAAGCGGTCGGCCTCGAACTCGTCCTGCCGCGACAGGCGCGCCGCGACCGCGGTTGCGACGGCATTCGCGATCCACGCGCCGAAGCCCGGCAGGAAGCGGCCAAGGATCCCCGCCAGCGCCAGGCGGATCGCGTTCTGGCCGGCGAAGTCGATCATCCGCCGCCGCGAATGCCCCAACGAGACGTGACCCAGTTCGTGCGCGATGACGCTGGCCAGTTCCTCGGCCGTCACCTCGCAGGCGTCCAGCTTGCGGATGAAGCCGCGGGTGAGGAAGATGCGGCCGTCGGGCGCGGCCAAACCGTTGATCGGATCGATTTCGTAAATATGCGCCTCGATCGGCGGCAGGTCCATGGCCCGGCCCAGACGTTCCAGCATCGGCTTCAGGCGCGGATGGCGCAGCGGCGTCGATTTCTCGTTCAGCTCGTGCTTCAGCCGCCACGCGGAAAAGAACCACATCGCGGCAAGGTAGAGACCCAGAAGAAGAAGCGGCGTGAACTTCAGCATCGGCCTTATATGGTCCTGCCGCGCCGGCGTCGCCAGAGCCGCAATGCCCAAAGACCGAGACCAAGCGCCGCAGCCACGGCCAGCGCCTTCAATGCCGCCGCTTCGGTCCCGCGAAAGCCGCGCCCAGCAAGGTGACCAAGCGCAAGGTGGATGCCGACCCAGATCGCCTCTCCGGGCACGCTGGCGGCCATGAAACGGGGCAGGGACAGGCCGGCCGCCCCGGCGACATAGTTGCTGGCGGGTCCAAGCGGCGTGATCAGCCAGCGCGACAGGAACACCGCCGAGGCGCCCCGTCGCGCCACCAGCGCCTGTGCCCGCGCCAGCACCGCACCCCGCCGCCCCGGCCGGGCCAGCCAAGGTTGCAGCCGCCGCGCCAGTAGAAACGCCACAAGATCGCCCATCGAGGCGCCGACGACGGCCGCTGCCGCCATCTCGGCCAATTGCAGGTGCCCCGTCCCCGTCAGCGCACCGGCGCTGATCAGCAGGACCGAAGTGGGGACGGGGATCATCATGCACGACAGGAACGCCGACAGTCCCAGCAGCCACGGCCCCCAGAGCGGCAGCAGATGGGCCAGGTCGGTCATCCCAGCATCCGCATGGCGCGGGTCAGCCCGTCCAGCGTCAGGGGCATCATCCGACTTTCGAAAATCTGGCCGATCATGCTGATCGACTGCGTGTGGCGCCATTGCGCCTCGGGGACGGGGTTCAGCCAGATGTGGTCCGGCCATGTCTGCGCCAGACGGCGCAGCCAGACCTCACCGGCCTCGGGGTTCCAGTGTTCGTTCGCGCCGCCGGGCACTGCGATTTCATAGGGGGACATCGACGCATCGCCGACGACGATGCATTTGTAGTCGCGGCCATAGCGGTGAAGGACGTCCCAGGTCGGCACCTGTTCGGCCCACCGGCGGCGGTTGTCGGTCCACACCCCCTCATAGAGGCAGTTGTGGAAATAGAAGTGCTGCATGTGCTTGAATTCCGCGCGGGCGGCGCTGAACAGCTCGTCCACCACGCGGATATGGTCGTCCATGCTGCCGCCCACGTCCAGAAACAGCAGAACCTTGACGGCGTTCCGACGCTCGGGCCGGGTCCTGACGTCGATGTAGCCGTGATCGGCCGTGGCGCGGATGGTACCGGGCAGGTCCAGCTCGTCCGCTGCGCCGTGCCGCGCCCATTGCCGCAGGCGCTTCAGCGCAACCTTGATGTTGCGGGTGCCAAGTTCGACCCGGTCGTCGAAGTCGCGGAATTCGCGCTTGTCCCAGACCTTCACGGCGCGGCGGTGGCGGCTTTCGTCCTGACCGATCCGCACGCCTTCGGGGTTGTAGCCATAAGCCCCGAAGGGCGAGGTTCCGCCCGTGCCGATCCACTTGTTGCCGCCCTGGTGGCGGCCCTGCTGTTCGGCCAGCCGCTGGCGCAGCTTGTCCATCAGCGCCTCGAAGCTGCCGCTGCCCTGGATCTCGGCCTTCTCGGCATCGGTCAAAAGCTTCTCGGCCAGCTTTTCCAGCCATTCGCGGGGCAGGGCGCGGTCGTTGACCAGCGCCTCGACGGGGATGTCCTGCAGGCCGCCGAAGGTTTCCGCGAAGGCGCGGTCGAACCGGTCCAGGTGCCGTTCGTCCTTGACCAGCACGAGGCGCGCGAACCCGTAAAAGCCGTCGACCGTCCAGCCGGCGATCCCCGCCTGCATGCCACCCATCAGGTCCAGCCATTCCCGAAGCGACACCGGAACCCCCTGCCGGCGCAAGCTGTCGAGGAAGGGCAGGAACATCAGGCCATCCGGTGAATGATGATCGTGGCGAACAATCCGATCATCGCAAATCCCAAGGCGAAGGCAATCGCGTATTGCGCCCGGTCGCGGCTGTTGCCGCCCAGCTGACTGGCGCGACGCAGGCCCAGCAGCGCTCCGACGATGGCGGCGGCAATGACGATCATGGCAATCCCTTCGGCGACCGTTCCGTGACCTGTCGCAGATAGCCTGCGACGAAGACCCCCGCAACCGCAAGCGATCTTGCCCCTGCCCGAGACCGCCGCTAGCCTTCGCGGCAGGAGGACGGGAATGCAGGATCTGGGCGAATACGACTACGTCGTCGTGGGTGCGGGTTCGGCCGGCTGCGTGCTGGCGAACAGGCTTTCGGCCGATCCGCGCAACCGGGTCCTGCTGCTGGAAGCCGGAGGCCATGACAACCGTTTCTGGGTCCATGTGCCGGTGGGTTACCTTTACGCGATGGGCAATCCCAACCTGGACTGGTGCTATCAGACCGAGCCTGAGCCGGGCCTGAACGGCAGGCGGCTGAACTATCCGCGCGGGCGGGTGATGGGCGGCTGTTCGTCGATCAACGGCATGATCTACATGCGCGGTCAGTCGGCCGATTATGATCGCTGGCGGCAGATGGGGAACACGGGTTGGGGCTGGTCTGACGTCCTGCCGCATTTCCGCGCCACCGAGCGGCACTATGGCCCCGCCTGCGACATCCACGGTGACGCGGGGGAATTGCGGGTCGAGCAGCAGCGCCTGCGCTGGCCGATCCTCGATGCCGTGGCAGAGGCTGCACAGGAACTGGGCTTGCCGGCCTGCCCGGACTTCAACTGCGGCGACAACGAAGGGGTGGGCTATTTCCCGGTGACTCAGCGTCGCGGCATACGTTGGAACGCGCGCAAGGCCTTCCTGGACCCCGTCCGCGGACGCCCGAACCTGCGGACCGAGACCGACGCCCAGGTCCGCCACCTCTCCTTCGACGGCCGCCGTGTGGCGGGCGTGGTTCTGGACCAGCACGGCAGCCGCTGCCTCGCGCGCGTTCGAGGCGAGGTGATCCTGGCGGCCGGGGCGATCAATTCGCCGGCGCTGCTGGAGCTGTCGGGGATCGGTCAGGCCGGCCGGTTGGCGGGCCTGGGCATCGCGACGGTCCACGATCTGCCGGGCGTCGGCGAAAACCTGCAGGACCATCTGCAACTGCGCACCGTCTTCCGCATCAGCGGCGCGCGCACCCTGAACGACCGGGCGCGGACGATCTGGGGCAAGGCGGGAATCGCGTTGGAATACGCGTTGCGTCGCAGCGGACCCATGGCCATGGCGCCCAGCCAGCTAGGGATCTTCGCCAAATCCTCGAACGCTTTCGACACGGCAAACATCGAATATCACGTGCAGCCGCTGTCGCTGACCAAGTTCGGCGATCCGCTCGACGATTTTCCAGGGCTGACGATCTCGGTCTGCAACCTTCGTCCCGACAGCGTCGGGTCGTGCCACATCATGTCGCCCGAGCCTGGTGCCGCCCCGGCCATCGCGCCGAGTTATCTTTCGGCGGCGTCGGACCGGCAGGTAGCGATCGACAGCCTGCGCCACGCCCGGCGGCTGATGGCCACGCGGCGTCTGGCAGAGTTCAAGCCCATCGAGGTCAAGCCCGGCGCCGATCTGGTCAGCGATGACGATCTGGCTCGCGCGGCAGGCGACGTCGGCACGACCATCTTCCATCCCGTCGGCACGACGAAGATGGGCAGCGATCCCATGGCCGTCGTCGATGAAAAGCTGCGAGTCCACGGCATGGCGGGGCTGCGGGTCGTGGACGCGGGGGTGATGCCCTCGATCGTGTCCGGCAACACCCATGCCCCGGTGACGATGATCGCCGACAAGGCCAGCGGGATGATCCTGCAGGCGGCGAGGGAAGGGGCGCTCTAGCCCCTCAGCATGTCGCGGAACGCGTGCCAGCTGTCCTTGGGCGTCCGGGTCATCGTGTCATAGTCGACATGGACCAGCCCGAAGCGCGGCCCGTATCCCCAGCCCCACTCATAGTTGTCCAGAAGCGACCAGTAGAAGAACCCGCGAACATCGACGCCCTGGTCGATCGCTGCCTTGGTTGCGCGCAGGTGATCGGCAATGAACTGCACTCGGCGGAGGTCCTGGGCCACGTCCGGCCCCGCCGCCAGCGCCATGCCGTTTTCCGTCACATAGAGCGGCAGGTTGCCGGTGTGGTCGCGGGCCAGCCGGGTCAGGAACTCGGTCAATCCCTCGGGGCGGATCTCCCAGTCCATCTGGGTCTTGGGCAGCGTGCCCGGCGCTTCGGCCGCATGGGGCCAGAGGCCGGGATCGGCAGTGTAAAGCTGGCGAGTATAGTAGTTGACGCCCAGCCAGTCCAAGGGCTGCGCGATCAGATCCATGTCCGCCTGCCAGCCCTGCGGCAGATAGGGTCCGATCCCCTGCAGCGCGGCATCCGGATAACCCTGGCCCATCAGCGCACGGATGAACCACTGGTTATAGATCGCGTCCTGCGTTTCGGCGGCCTGCGTGGCGCCGGAGCTATTGTCGGCAGGATGGCTGGTCTCGAAGTTGAGAACGATGCCCAGGTTTTCTGCACCGGACGCCCGCAGTGCCTGCATGGCCGCCCCGTGGGCCAGCAGCACATGGTGCATCGCACGGCTGGCCGCCGAGATGTCCCGCAAGCCGGGTGCATGATGGCCGAGGAAATGAGATAGCCACGCGATGCACCATGGCTCGTTCAGGGTGGCGGCGGTGGCGGTGCGGTCGCCGATGCGGTCGTGGACTGCGGCGCAGAAATCGGCGAAGCGTGCGGCGATGTCGCGGTTTTGCCACCCGCCCGTGGCTGCCAGCGCCGCCGGAAGTTCCCAGTGATAGAAGGTGACAAACGGTTTCATGCCGCGTTCGACCATCCCGTCCACCAGACGGTCATAGAAATCCAACCCCTGCGGATCGAGCGTCACCCCGTCCGGCATCACCCGCGCCCACGAGGTCGAGAAGCGATAGGCGTCGAAACCCGCGTCCCTCACCAGGTCCAGGTCCTGCGGCCAGAGGTTCATGTGGTCGCAGGCCCGGCTGCCGTTGCTGTCGTCGGCGATGTTGCCGGGCGTGGCGGCGAAGGTGTCCCAATGCGACAGGCCGGCGCCCGCTGTCCCTTCGATCTGATAGGCCGATGTGGCGGCGCCGAAGATGAAGTCACGTGGAAATTCCGTGCGTTGCGGCAGCATTTCATTCTCCTTCTGTTGCGGCATGCTGTCACGTCAGGCCACGGCGGGGAAGGGGCACGTGTCCCCGTGGGTCGGCATCGCGCCGTCGCCGATGCGGTTGCATCCGCCAGCCGCCGGCGACAGGATACGATGGCAAGAACGCCGCCGTACAAGGGCTAGTCTGCAGGGCATCGGCTCGATCCTGAGGCAGCATTGTCGGCGTCAACACATCGCTTCCAGGGGCACCATGTCGCAACACCCTGACCTGAAGGTCTTCGACAAGATCATCTCGGACCGCGGGTCGCGCTATGCCGTGTCGGGCGGCCCTGTCCGCGACGCGACCGAAGTCGCCGCGCTGCTGGCCGACCTGAGGCGCACAAAGCGGTTCGCCAAGGCGACCCACCACAGCTGGGCTGCCGTTCTGGACGGCGATCCTGTCAAGGATGACGACGGCGAAAGCGGCGCGGGCGCGCTGATCCTGCAGATGCTGGAACGGGCCGGCCTGCAGGATCATGTGGTGATCGTCACGCGCTGGTATGGCGGCAAGCACCTTGGCGGCGACCGCTTCCGCCATGTGGTGGATGCGGTGCGCCATTACCTGCGCGAGACTGGTCTGGGTTAGGGCCGGAACATGATCTTGCCCTCGCGCCCCGGCGTCAGGGCGGCAGTGACCGCCTCGGCCGGTTGATCCAGGCCGAATTCGCCGCCCGAAGGCAGCTTCAGCTTGCCGTCCATGACCAGGCCGATCAGTTCGGCAAACATGCGCTGGCGATCCTCGGGCGCAGTGGCGGGCATGACGCGGGCGCCCCAGAAGCCCTTCACCGACAAGTGCTTGAAGATGATCGGCCCGGCGGGCAGTTGCAGCGGCTCGCCCGTGGTCGACCCGAAGGTGACCAGCAGGCCCTCGACACCCAGCAGGTCGACCAGTCCTGCGGCGACGCTGCCGCCGACGGAATCAATGGCCGCGCGGGCGCCGTCGGGGCCCACGATTTCGCGAACCCGCTGGACCCAGTCAGCGTCGCCGGTAGAGACGATGTCGGTCATGCCCATGGCAGCCAGTTCCTCGGCGGCCTCGGCCCTGCGGACAAGATTCACCAGCCGCACGCCGCGCGACTGCGCCAGCACCGACATGATCTTGCCGACCGCCCCGTTGGCGGCGGTCTGGATGACCCAGTCGCCCGCGCTCACATGCAGGAATTCCAGAAGGGTGATCGCGCTGAAGGGCATGGCGATCAATTGGGCCGCGGCCTCGTCGGGCATGCTGTCGGGCACGGGAATGATGCCGCCTGCCTCGGCCAGCGCATATTCGGCCCAAGAACCCTTCAGGCCGGCTGCGGCGACGCGGCGACCCGCCAGCGCAGGATCGACTTCGGTGCCGCATTCCTCGACGATGCCCACGGCTTCACTGCCGCCGATGGCGGGAAGATCGGGGCGGACGCCATAGCTGCCGCGCACGGTCCACAGATCGTGGTTGTGGATCGGCGAAAGCATCACGCGGATCAGCACCTGGCCGGGGCCGGGCTGCGGCCGGTCGCTTGTGGTAGTCGCCAGAACCTCGGCGGGTTCGCCGAAGCGGTCATGGGTGACGCTGCGCATGGGATGTCCTTTCGTGATCTTGTCCTGCCCGTCCAATTGGGAACGGGCGCATCAAGATGCCAGAGGTGATCATGCGTCAGGCAGCGTGGTCCCGCTTTGAAACCGCGCGGCGCAGGGCGCGGGTTTCGGCAAGGTCGAGCACGGCCAGCGCCTCGTCGGGACCCGCACCTGCGGCGCGGAGCTTGCACCAAATCCGCAGGCACGAGGC
This sequence comes from Pseudomonadota bacterium, assembly GCA_036338635.1. GTDB lineage: Bacteria > Pseudomonadota > Alphaproteobacteria > Rhodobacterales > Rhodobacteraceae > Paracoccus. Next base: position 34,440 of record JAYZBS010000120.1, read on the forward strand.
CGGCGACCAGGGCAACGCCGCCTGCGACAGCCACAGCCGCAGGGGCGCAGGCAGCGCGTCATAGGCGGCCATCGGATCGCCCGCGCGGCACCGCAGCCGCTGCGTCACCTGGCCCAGGTTGCCGCTGCGCCGCACGGTCATGCGGCTTCGCTGGCGCGGCGCCACGCGGGGAACGGGTCGGGCAGCCGCGCCCAGTCCGCAGGATTTTCGCCCCATTCCTCGCCCAGCAGGCAGGCGTCGAGGCGGGCGCGAAATCGGTCTTCATTCATTCTCGTGCCGATAAAGACCAGTGCCTGCCGCCGGTCGCCGAAGGGCTCGCTCCAATGACGTTCCAGATACTCGCGGCCCTGCAGATGGGTTGGCCAGCGGTCCCGCGGCACCGAGGCCCACCATTGTCCAAGCGGCCTGATGGACGACAGCGCCCCGGCCAGCGAAAACTCGGCCACCCAGTCGGGGCGGGTGGCGATCCAGAAGTGACCCTTGGCGCGGATCACGCCGGGCAGGGGGCCGTTCAGCAGTTCGTGAATCTTGCGCGGCTCGAAGGGCAGGCGGGCACGATACACGAAGCTGGTGACACCGTATTCCTCGGTCTCGGGGGTGTGGTCGGCAAAGCCGTAAAGCTCCTTGGCCCACATCGGGTGTTCGTGCGCCCGGTCGAAATCGAACAGGCCCGTGTTCAGGATGTCGCCCGGAGCGACGCGGCTGTGATCGGTCTCAATGATGCGGGCGTCGCGGTTCAGGGCGCGGATGATCTTGCGCGCGGTATCGACGCGATCCGGTCCCGCGTCACTGCACTTGTTCAGCACGATCACGTCGGCGAACTCGATCTGGTCGGTCAGGAGGTTCACCAGCGTGCGTTCGTCCGCCTCGCCCATGACCTCTCCTCGATCGGCCAGAAAATCGTGGCTGGAGAAGTCCTGAAGCAGGTTCACGGCATCGACCACGGTAACCATCGTATCCAGCCGTGACACGTCGGACAGGCTGGCGCCGGTGTTATCGGCGAACTCGAAGGTTGTGGCGACGGGCAGGGGTTCGCTGATGCCGGTCGATTCGATTAGCAGGTAATCGAAACGCCCCTCCTGCGCCAGCTTGCGCACCTCGTGCAGCAGATCCTCGCGCAAGGTGCAGCAGATGCAGCCGTTCGACATCTCGACCAGGGTCTCCTCGGTGCGGGCCATGCCACCTTCGGCGCGCACAAGGTCGGCGTCGATGTTCACCTCGGACATGTCGTTGACGATGACGGCGACGCGCAGACCTTCGCGGTTGTTCAGTACGTTGTTCAGCAGCGTCGTCTTGCCGGCACCCAGAAAGCCCGACAGAACGGTCACGGGAAGGCGGCGGTAATGCTTCATGGCTAACTCCTGTGCGATGCTGCATGTGGTATATGATATAACATAACGATTCGCAAGCGACGTCTGGCGGGGGCATTGACGACTGGCCCGGCTTGGGCCATGCCCCCGTCATGCTGCGCATCGATGACATCAACTATTCCGTTCAGGGCCGCCCCTTGCTGGTCGGCGCCACCGCCACCGTTCCCGAAGGCCACAAGGTTGGCCTTGTCGGGCCGAACGGGGCTGGCAAGACCACCCTTTTCAAGCTGATCCGGGGCGAACTGGCGCTGGACGGTGGCGCGATCAGCCTTCCGTCGCGGGCCCGCATCGGTGGCGTGGCGCAGGAATCGGCGGCGACCGGGCGGTCGGTGCTGGACACCGTTCTGGACGCCGATGTCGAGCGGACGCAGCTGATGGCTGAGTCCGCCACCGCCACCGACGCCCACCGCATCGCCGAGATCCAGACCCGCCTGACCGACATCGACGCCTGGTCGGCCGAGGCGCGGGCGGCGACGATCCTGGACGGCCTGGGCTTCGATACTGCTGATCAAGCGCGGCCCACCAGCGACTTTTCGGGCGGCTGGCGGATGCGCGTGGCGCTGGCGGGTGTGCTGTTCGCGCAGCCCGACCTGCTGCTGCTGGACGAACCGACCAACTATTTGGACCTTGAAGGTGCGCTGTGGCTGGAAGGCTATCTGGCCCGCTATCCGCACACGGTCATCATCATCAGCCACGACCGTGGTCTTCTGAACCGCGCCGTCGGGCATATCCTGCATCTCGAGAACAAGCAGCTGACGCTCTATACCGGGGGCTATGACAGCTTCACCCGCATCCGTGCGGAAAAGCGGGCCCTGCAAGCGGCCGAGGCCCGGAAACAAGCCGACCGCCGGGCGCATCTGCAAAGCTTCGTGGACCGCTTCGGCGCCAAGGCCAGCAAGGCGCGGCAGGCCCAGGCCCGCGTGAAGATGCTGGCCAAGATGGAGCCGATCACCGCCCCCGAGGAAGCCAGGCTGTTCCGCTTCAGCTTCCCCCAGCCCGAGGAACTGTCGCCCCCGATCGTTGCGATGGAGGGTGTCTCGGTCGGCTATGGCGACCGCGCCGTGCTGCAGAAGCTGAACCTGCGGATCGATCAGGATGATCGGATCGCGCTGCTGGGCCGGAACGGGCAGGGGAAGTCGACCCTGTCGAAGCTGTTGGCCGACCGGCTGGTGCCGATGGCGGGCAAGGTGACCAAGTCGAACAAGCTGCGCGTCGGCTATTTTGCCCAGCACCAGGTCGACGAACTGCACCTGGACGAGACGCCGCTGGATCATGTCCGCTCGGTCCGCCCGAATGAGGGGCAGGCGAAACAGCGCGCCCGGCTGGCAGGTTTTGGACTGATGGAGGCGCAGGCCGAGACCAAGGTCCGTCAGCTGTCAGGCGGCCAGAAGGCGCGCCTGTCGCTGCTGCTGGCCACGATCGACGCGCCGCATCTGTTGATCCTGGACGAGCCGACGAACCACCTGGACATCGAAAGCCGCGAGGCGCTGTCCGAGGCGCTGAACGACTATACCGGCGCGGTGGTACTGGTCAGCCACGACATGCACCTGCTGGGGCTGGTCGCCGACCGCCTGTGGCTGGTCAAGGACGGTGCCGTCGCGCCTTATGACGGCGATCTGGACGATTACCGCAAGTTCCTGCTGACAGGCGACGCGCCGGCCGAGAGAGAGGCACCCAAGCCTGCCGCGTCCAAGCGCCCCTCACGCGACGCGGTGCTCGCCCTGCGGGCCGAGGCGCGCAAGGCCGAGGAGCGCGTCCAGAAACTGACCGAGATGATGGGCAAGCTCGACGTCAAGCTGGCTGATCCGGCGCTCTACAACGATCCTTACGAGGCCGAGAAGTGGGGCAAGAAGCGGGCCGAGGCGGTCCGTGCGCTGGCCTTCGCCGAGGAACTGTGGATGGGCGCGCTGGAAAAGCTCGAATCTGCAGAAAAGGTCTGACGGACGGGCCTGTTGCTGAAATGTGCCGCGCGAATGCGAAGATGCCATGGGCGGTTGTGCCGGTGGCGCATCCGCTCCTAGATGATGTTGACCTCTCGATCCGGATTCGCACGATGAAATACGCCTTGGCTTTCGCCCTTCTTCTGGCTGTCCCTGCCCATGCGCAGGATTTCGGCGTGTCGGGTGGCCGCACCTTCTCGGTCGATCTGGGGCTGGGTGCCGCGCTGAAGCCGGTCTATCCGGGCGCCGAGGAGGCCGAGGTCGCACCTTGGGTCATCTGGCGCAACGCCGGTTTTGGCGAAGTGGGTGATGCGCCGGCGCAGGGGTTCTCGATCGCGCCGTCGCTGGGGATCGTCGGGCCGCGCGACAGCGGCGACGACGACGGCTTGACCGGCCTCGACGACATCGACCGTGCCTACGAACTGGGCCTGCGGGTCCGCTATGGCATCGGACCGTTGGGTGCCTACGCCAGTGCCCGCCGCGGCTTTGATGGACACGAGGGCCTGACCGGAGAGGTGGGCGTCAAGTACCGGACCGAGTTGAGCGATCGCCTCGACCTATGGGCGGGGGCCGAGGTCGCCTATGGCGACGATGACTACAACAATACCTATTTCGGCGTGACGGCCGATGAAAGCGCAGCCAGCGGTTACGATGTCACCACGCCGGGCGGCGGCTTGAACGAAGCGGCGATCACCTTCCAGGCGCAATACGCGCTGAACGACAGGACCGCCCTGCTGGGCGAGGTCCGCTATGGAAAGCTGATTGGAGACGCTGCGGATTCGCCGGTCGTGCAGGACGAGTACCAACCCTCGCTACGCCTTGGTGTAACCCGCCGCTTCTCGTTCGGGTTCTGATCCGCCGAGCCGCGGCTCCATTCATTTCCTTGAACTGGGGAATGATCTCTCAATGCGTCGCCTCTGGCAGACTGCCGCACTTCTAGCGTGACCAGCGCAGTCTCGTCAGCATAGTGGGCAACGATAACACCTGGCTTGATTCGGGCCGAGGCTGATCAACGGCACGTCAGGCTGCCATTGGCTGCTCTGCAAGAGCCGATCCCCCCTTCGAATGAAAGAAAACGCGGAACGGCGTCCTGTTGTCTATCGATCAACGGCGACATCGGTGGAATACCATTGCGCATCTCATTAGCAAAATCCCGCGACTTTCACGCTTTGATTGGTCTGTGCGGAGCTGGCGCAGTAGGGTAGCTTGTCTGATGCGACCATCCGCCCCGGCTGATGGTCAGGTGCTCTCCGGCCCTCCGCGGTAAGGTATGGAGATGCTTCCCAGCATCCTGGAGATGGCAGGGCTGGACTGCGGGTGCCGCACGTTCCCGTTGTAAAGCCGCGGGCAGAAGATGCTTCTCCGTGCGAATTTTCGACCGCCGCGCGCGAGGCGCTTAAAGCCTGATGGCCGACCGTACCAGGCTCGAATTCACGGGGGTAAATCGGTATTGCGACCCCGATGGGCCGCCCAAGCCCGATGAAGGGGAGTGGCCGGCCCGCAGGCTCACAAGCCGCAGGCGCCGATACCGCAAGCTCAATTTGGCAATGAACATGTACTGCCCCAGCCTAACCTGAGCAGATTCAGTTGGGGCAATAAATGCATGCGGCGGGTCTTGTAAAACTGGATCCAGTCGCCGATGGCGGGGCTCGTGTACTGAATGCTTTCGTAGCGGTGGCAGTGAACGCATTGCTCTTCTTATGTCCGGATGACGCGCTCGACCGCGCCATTCCGTTGCGGGCGCGCGGAGTAACGAGTCCTGCTTCGGACCAGGGCCGTGTGATGGTGGCTGGTGAAGAATGAGCCAACGAGGCGCCATCGGTTCGAGTCCGATGGCGAATCTCATTGTCCGACAGCAGCA
>JAYZBS010000121.1:0-32508 GCA_036338635.1 Pseudomonadota bacterium
GAGCATGTCGGCTCGGCCGTCTATTCGCGCGGGATGTATGCGGCCGTCGTCATCGCCGAGGCGATCCGCAAGGCGCAAGAGCTTGCCGGCACCTCGGACATCACGCCCGAGCAACTGCGAGAGGGGTTCGAGAACCTCGACATCACGTCCGAGCGTCTGGCCGAGATCGGCCTTCCCGACTTCGGTCCCCCGATCCAGCTGAGCTGTTCGAACCACGGCGGCAGCGGCATGGCCCGCATCCAGCAATGGGATGCCGAGGCGGGGCAGTGGAACCTGATCACCGACTTCACCGAGCCCGACCAGGAGGTCGTGCAGCCGCTGATCGAGGAAGACAGCCAGGCCTATGCAACCGAGGCCGGCATCACGCCGCGCGACTGCTGACGCCACGGCCCCAGCGGCGCGCAGCCGCCGGGGCCTTTTCCAAGGGGGACCGCCATGTTCGACGCCGACCGGACCGAGACGCTTCTGGACGTCAACAATATTGAGGTGATCTACAACCATGTCATCCTGGTGCTGAAGGGCGTCAGCCTGACCGTGCCCAAGGGCGGCATCACAGCGCTTCTGGGCGGCAACGGGGCGGGCAAGACGACGACGCTGAAGGCGATCTCGAACCTGCTGGCCAGCGAACGCGGCGAGGTGACCAAGGGCACGATCACCTATCGGGGCGAAAGGGTCGCCGGCCAGAACCCTGCCAGCCTGGTCCGCAAGGGCATTATTCAGGTCATGGAGGGCCGCCACTGCTTCGAGCATCTGACGGTCGAGGAGAACCTGCTGACCGGTGCCTATACCCGCCGCGACGGATCGGCGGCGATCAGGCGTGACCTCGAGATGGTCTATGACTATTTCCCGCGCCTGCGCGAGCGGCGCAAAAGCCAGGCGGGCTATACCTCTGGCGGGGAACAGCAGATGGTCGCGATGGGCCGCGCCCTGATGTCGCGCCCCGAGATGATCCTTCTGGACGAACCTTCGATGGGGCTGGCCCCGCAGCTGGTCGAACAAATCTTCGAGATCGTGAAAGCCGTCAACGAGGGCGAGGGCGTGACCTTCCTTCTGGCCGAACAGAACACCAACGTCGCGCTGCGCTATGCCCATCAAGGCTATATCCTAGAAAATGGTCGCGTGGTCATGGACGGCCCCGCCGCGCAGTTGCGAGAGAACCCCGACGTCAAGGAATTCTATCTGGGCATGTCCGACGAAGGCCGAAAGTCCTTCCGCGACGTGCGCAGCTATCGCCGCCGCAAGCGCTGGCTGGCCTGAGGAACGCATCATGGCTGCATATTACGACGATCTGGAAACCCGCGACGACGACACGCGGGCCGAGGCGCTGGCCCGTGCATTGCCCGCCGCCATTTCTCGTGCCAGGACCGCCCCGGCGCTGGCGCGGCTGCTGCGCGACGTGGACCCGGCAGGTATCACCGATCGCGCCGCCCTGGCGCGGCTGCCCGTGATCCGCAAGGCCGAGCTGTCCGACGCGCAGCGACGCTCGCCCCCGTTCGGCGGCTATACGACCCGGCTGGCGGCCGAGTTCGACCACATCTTCCAGAGCCCCGGCCCGATCTATGAGCCCGGCCGCCGCGAAGGCGACTGGTGGCGGCTGGGGCGGTTCCTGCATGCCTCGGGCGTGGGTCGGGGCGATATCGTGCAGAACTGCTTCGGCTATCATCTGACGCCTGCAGGCATGATGTTCGAATCCGGTGCACGGGCCGTCGACGCTGCCGTGCTGCCGGCAGGCACCGGGCAGACCGAACTGCAGGTCCGCGCCGCCGCCGACATCGGGACGACCTGCTATGCCGGCACGCCCGACTTCCTCAAGGTCATCCTCGACCGCGCCGACGACATGGGAGAGAAGCTGGCCTTCACCCGGGCCGTCGTCGGTGGCGGCGCGCTGTTCCCGTCGCTGCGCCAGCTTTATGCCGACCGGGGGATCGTCACGCGGCAATGCTATGCCACCGCCGATCTTGGCAACATCGCCTATGAAAGCGAGGCGCTGGAGGGGATGATCGTCGATGAGGGCGTCATCGTCGAGATCGTGCGCCCCGGCACCGGCGATCCGGTTCCCGAAGGCGAGGTCGGCGAGGTTCTGGTGACTACGCTCAACCCCGACTATCCGCTGGTGCGTTTCGCCACGGGCGATCTTTCGGCGGTGCTGCCCGGCGCCAGCCCCTGCGGTCGGACCAACATGCGGATCAAGGGCTGGATGGGTCGCGCCGACCAGACGACCAAGATCAAGGGCATGTTCGTGCGCCCCGAACAGGTCGCAGCCCTGGTCGCCCGCCACCCCGAGATCGCCCGCGCGCGCGTTATAGCCGACCGTCAGGGAGAGATGGACGTGATGACCGTGCAGCTGGAAACCAGCGCCGATGGCAAGGCCTATGGTGATTCCGTCATGGACACGCTGAAGCTGCGCGCCGACGTGCAACTGGTCCCGGTGGGAAGTCTGCCGAACGACGGAAAGGTCATTGAGGACCGCCGCAGCTACGATTGACCCGAATATCCGGCATTTGATCCGTTAACTTGTTCGAAACCTCCCTTTACGCGACGTTGACACTTGGCTGGAACAAGAGGTGTCAACATGGCTGCGGGAAAAGGGCTGAGCGGGTCCTCGATCATCATCAAGCGGGTCGAGGCGGCGGCCGAAGCTGGGCACCATGGCGGCGCCTGGAAGGTCGCCTATGCGGATTTCGTGACCGCGATGATGGCCTTCTTTCTGCTGATGTGGCTTCTGAATGCCACGGATGAGCAGCAGCGGCAGGGGCTGGCCGATTACTTCACGCCCAGCATGATCCGCACGCCGGGTGCCGAAGGCGACGGTCAGGAGAATGGCGTCCGCCACGGGATCGACGATCCGCTGCCCGACACCGACAAGGCAGGCGACTTCGACCAGGTGGCGAAGGCCGTGCAGGACAGCCTGACCGGCACGGGCGCCGAATCGATGCAACTGACCAACCTGCTGAAGCATGTCGTGACGCGCATGACCGACGAGGGGCTGGTGATCGAACTGAACGACCTGACCGATGTGCCTCTTTTCGTCGAGGACACCGCGCAGCCCCAGCCCGCGCTGAACGAGCTGGCGCGGATCGTCGCCAACGTCATTGGCCGCACGCGCAACCAGGTCGCCATTTCGGGGCACGTGCGCGCCTATCCTGAAACGCTGGTGTCGTCGCCCGTCTGGCCCTTGTCGGATGCCCGCGCCCACACCCTGCGCACCCTGCTGGAAGGCGCCTCGTTTGACCCAGGCCGCATCCAGCGCGTCAGTGGCTATGCCGACCGCAAGAACCGGCAGGCCAACCCGATGGATCCGCGCAACAACAGGCTCGAGCTAATTTTGCTTCGCTAGCCTCTGCGATTATCCGAATCTTAAATGTTGTCGGACAGGGTGACGGACAAGACCGAAATCAGAAAGGTGTCTGTCCATGTCCATCTCCTCTGCGATGAATGCCGGCGTCGCCGGCCTGTCCGCGAACTCCTCTCGGCTTGGCACGATCTCGGACAACATCGCGAACGCGTCGACCTTCGGCTACAAGCGCGTCGAGACCGAATTCGACTCGATGATCGTCGGCTCGGGGCGCGGGCTTTACACGGCGGGCGGTGTGCGCACCTCGACGCAGCGCGTCATCAGCCAGGATGGCGCCGTCGTCACGACCACCCATCCGCTGGACCTTGCCATGACCGGGCGCGGCATGCTTCCGGTCACGACGCTGGCCAACGTCAATGGGGGTGGGCCCGCTGAACTCCTGATGACCCGGACTGGCGCCTTCCGGCCTGACGCGAACGGCATCCTGCGGACCGAAAGCGGCCTGGTCCTGATGGGATGGCCCACCGCGTCCGACGGCAGCATGCCGCTGGTCCCGCGCGACACCCCAGGCGCGCTGCAGCCGATCAAGATCGAGACGAACCGTCCGGTCGGTGATCCGACCACCCGGGTCGAGATCGGGGCCAACCTGCCGGCCGACGAAACGGCGGCCGCCGCGGACGGTACGCCGATCCCGGTCCGGATCGAGTATTTCGGCAACCTCGGCACCTCAGAAGGGCTTGACGTGACCTTCACGCCCGTCGTCGGCGGGGCGGGGATGTCGAACGAATGGCAGGTCGAGATCCGCGACACGGCGTCGGGCGGCGCGGTGGTCGGCACCTTCAACGTCGTGTTCGATAGCACCCAAGAACTTGGTGGCAGCATCCTGACGGTCACTCCGGGGGCGGGAACCTCCTATAATGCGGCCACGGGAACAATTCCGCTGACCGTGGGCGGCGGCGATCTGGACCTGTTCATCGGCAGCCCTGGCGGTTTCTCGGGCCTGAAGCAGCTGTCGGCCCCGTTCTCGCCGTCGGGGATCTCGCGCAACGGCTCGCCCGCAGGCCAGCTGGTCAGCGTCGAGGTCGACAGCGCCGGGATGGTGAACGCCACCTACGACACCGGCTTTATCAAGACGCTCTACCGTGTGCCGGTCGTCGACGTCTCGAACCCCAACGGGCTGGTCGCGACCGAGGGGCAGGCCTTCAAGCCGTCACGCGAATCAGGCAGCTTCTACCTGTGGGATGCCGGGACGGGCCCCACCGGCGACATCGCCGGCTATGCACGCGAAGCCTCGACCACCGATATCGCGCAGGAGCTGACGCACCTGATCACCACTCAGCGCGCCTATTCGTCCAACGCGAAGATCATCCAGACCGTCGACGAGATGATGCAGGAAACCACCAACATCAAGCGCTGATCGGTCGGCACGACGCCGCATCCACAAGAGGCACCACATGAGCATTGCCAACGCCATATCGAACGCGATGTCCGGCCTGGTCGCGACCGCCCGCGGAACCGAGACCATCGCGGCGAACCTGGCCAACGTCATGACGCCCGGCTATGCCCGACGCGAGCTTGCCGTCGGCCCGCAAGGCTTCGGCGGCGGCGTGCGGATCGACGGCATCACGCGCATCGTCAACGCCAGCCTGCTGTCCGAATCGCGCTTGGCTGCATCGGCCGTTGGCGACAGCTCGACACGAGCGGCGTTCTTCGGCCGGATAGAGGGCGTCATCGGACTGCCCGGAGGGGATGGTGCGCTGTCGACTGCACTGACCGGCTTCCGCACGGCCTTGGGTTCGGCTGCCGCCCGCCCCGACGACGACATTCGCTTGTCCGAAGTAGTAAACGCCGCCTCGGCCTTGGCGACGCGCCTGAACAGTGCGGCCGATGCGGCTCAGGCCGCGCGGGGAACGGCGCAGCAGGCGATCGCGTCCGATGTTGCCGCATTGAACACCTCGTTGGAGAGAGTTGCCTATCTGAACGCGCGGATCTCGATCCTGGATGCTGACGGCAAGGACGCCTCACCGCTGCTGGACGAGCGTCAGCAGGTCATCGACCGGATATCGGACATCGTTCCCGTGCAGGAGGTGGCGCGCGACCGCAACAAGGTGGCGCTGTTCACGGCTGAGGGTGCGGTCCTTCTGGACGGCAGCGTTCCGGCAAGGCTGGGCTTCGAGGGTGCGGCCCAAGTCACCGCAGACCAGACGGTCGGTGCGCCGCTGAACCTTCTGACGCTGAACGGTGCCGCGCTGACCGCCGGTCAGATGCGGCTGTTCGGAGGCGGCTCGCTGGCGGCGAATTTCGCCATCCGTGACGAACTGGCGCCCCAGGTGCAGCAGGAACTGGACGAGCTGGCGTTCGACCTGCACCAACGGCTTGCCAATGCCGATCCCAGCATCGGCGCAGCCGACGCCGGCCTGTTCACCGACGGTGGCGCGCGGGCCAGCGCGGCGGGCATCGTCGGTCTGGCGGGACGTATTTCGGTCAATGCTTCGGTGGTCCCGGGGCAGGGCGGAGAGGTCTGGCGCCTGCGTGCAGGTCTTCAGGCGGCGACAGGCGAACCGGTGGGGCAGACCGCGGTTCTCAATGCGCTGGTCGGGGCAATCGACGTAGTCTTGCCGGCAGCGGCAGGAACGGGTCTCGCCGGCAGCGACTCGCTTCTTGGCCGGTTCAGCACGGTGGAGGCCAGCGTAGTCTCGCGACGGGTGGGGTCCGAGGGAGAACTCGCGATCCGCAGCGGGCGTCTGACCACCATCTCGTCCAGCCTGATGGCCGAAGGCGTCGACAGCGACGCCGAAATGCAACGCCTGTTGCAGTACGAGCAGTCCTATGCCGCCAACGCTCGTGTCCTGCGCGCGGTCGATGAAATGATGAACCAGATTCTGGGGATGTAAGCCGTGACATTGAACAGTATCGGCGACCAGGCGAGAACGTTTGCGCTGCAGGTCGCGTCCAACCGAATCAAGACAACGCTGAACACCCTCACGGCAGAGGCCGCCTCGGGCGAGGTCGCAGATGTGGGCCAGCGTCTGCAGGGAAATACGCGGACGCTTGGCGCGATCGAGAGCCGACTTGCCACGACGCAGCAGTTCCAGCGCAACGCAGCCGAGGCGGCGCACCAGCTGGGGGTGATGCAGACGGTGTTCGAAGACATCAGGACCACCACCAAGGATCTCGGCTTCTCGCTGGGCAGCGATCCCTTCATCACCCGGACCAAGGCCGTCCACATCACCGAGGCGGCCTCTGCCTTTGAAACCGTGGTGCAGCGGCTGAACACGTCCGACAGCAACCGTTTCCTGCTGTCCGGCGACGCCAGCCAGACAGCACCGCTGTCGGCGGCAGCCGATATCCTCGATGCGCTGCAGGCGGTCACGGCGACAAGCGCGACTGCCCAGGATGCGATGCAGGCCATCTCGGACTGGTTCGATGCGCCAGCGGGCGGCGGGGGATTTCTCGACACGGCCTACCACGGCACGACGGGAACCACCCAGCAGGTGGCGATCAGCGAGGACGTGACCATCAGGATCGAGACGACGGCGGCAACGCCGGCGGTCCGCGATCTGCTGAAGGGGCTGGCGTCGGCTGCGCTGCTCGACCGCGGCGTCTTGGGCGGCCAGCCCGAAGAGCAGGGGCAACTGCTGAAGCTGGCCGGCCTGCAGATGATGGCTGCGGATACGAACGTGCTGATTGAGATGAGTCGGATCGGCATGAACCAGCAGACGACAGAGCGTGCGCAGACCTCAAACGCGTCAGGTCTGGCGACGCTAACCATCGCCCGAAACGAGATCCGCAGCGCGGACCCGTTCGAGACCGCAGCGGCGTTAAAGCAGGTCGAGGCGCAGCTCGAGTCGCTTTACACGGTCACGGCGCGCCTCTCGAAGCTCAAGCTAGTGGATTATCTGCGGTGAAGAACTTCATTTCAGCCCTGATCGTCTGGATCGTCTGCGCCGCAGCCGCCGTCGCGGTGCCAGTGCGGATCAAGGATCTTGCCGACTTCGACGGGGTGCGCGGCAACGATCTTGTCGGCTATGGCCTGGTCGTGGGCCTCGACGGCTCTGGCGACGGAATGCGCAACGCCCCCTTCACCGAGGAGATGCTGGCCGGCCTTTTGGAACGGCTGGGCGTGAACGTCACGGACGATGCCCTGAGGTCGAAGAACGTGGCGGCGGTAATCGTCACGGCAACGCTGCCGCCGTTTGCGCGGTCGGGGAGCAGGATCGACGTGAACGTGTCCGCCATCGGCGACGCCAAAAGCCTGCTGGGCGGCACCCTGGTGATGACACCGATGAAGGCCGCCGATGGCAACATCTATGCTGTGGCACAGGGGTCGATCATCGCCGGCGGTGCGTCAGCCGAGGGCGATGCCGCCCGTGTCGTCGAGGGCGTGCCGACGACGGGCAGCATTCCCGTGGGCGCGAGGGTCGAGAGAGAGGTTGAATTCGACTTCGCCGGTATCGACAACATCCGCATCGCGCTGCGCAATGCCGACTTCACGACTGCCACGCGGGTCGAGGATGCCATCAACCGCGATTTTGATCGGCAACTGGCGGTGACGCTGGACAGCGGGACCGTCGTTGTCGACTTCCGGAACTTGGGCGACGTGAACCCGGCCCGCGTTGTCGGCAGGATCGAGAACCTTCTGATCGAGCCCGAGGACCGTGCCAAGGTCGTCATTGACCACAAGTCCGGCACCATCGTGGTGGGCGAACGCGTCCGGATCTCTCGCGTGGCGGTGTCGCAAGGCAACCTGACGCTGCGCGTCAGCGAGGCGCCGGTCGTCTCTCAGCCAAACCCGTTCGCCCAAGGCGAAACCGTGACGGTCCCGCGCACCGCTGTCGAGCTGCGGCAGGAACCGGGCATCGGCTTCGTCGAGGTCGCGGGCGAGACGAACCTCAGCGACCTGGTCGACGGTCTGAACGCCCTTGGCGTCAGGCCGCGGGACATGATCGACATCCTCAAGTCGATCCACTCGGCCGGGGCGCTGCATGCGGACCTAATTATCGAGTAGTCGAAGGATCGCGCCTCAGGGCACCGCTGAGTGCCGATATCGCCAGGGCCGCCGTCGCGGCCCTTGTCTGCCTGTAGAAGCCGCCGCGTCGCATGGCCTGGAACGCGCGCGGCCCCGACGCGTCCAGCATGATCTCCGCCTGTTCGATTACATGCCGGCTGTCGGCCGGCATCAGCGGTGCCAGCGGCTCCAGGCTGTGCAGGTTGGCGCGCATCCACCAGCCGAACTCTCCAGCCAGAAGCTTCCTCAGTCGGGCCATTCGTGCGGACATGGTGTCGTTGCGGCCCACCTCGCTGCGCGAATGCTGGCGGTAGAAAAGCACCGGACGCGGGTCGTGGACGAGGTGGGCACCGAAGGCGGCCATGACCTGGTAGCACCACCAGTCGTGCGAGATGATGCCTGCGCCCTGGGCATGAGGCACCGCCTGTTGCAGCAGCTTTACAGCAGCGGCGCTGAAGACCGACGTGTTGCCGGCCATGATCGCCTGGACCATCGCGTTGCGCAGGCCCAATGGGCGCGGGAAGTGACGGGAGGGCGCCAGCGGCTTCAGGTTCTGGTCGGCGATGATGGTGCGCGCGGCATAATGTGCGGGGCCGGTGCAGGACGACAGGGCCGCGACGGCGCGGGACAGCTTGTCGGGAAACCACATGTCGTCCTGATCGCAGAATGCCGCCATTGCACCGTCTGGCACGTGTTGCAGCAGGGACAGAAAATTCTGCGTCGCACCCAGGGACGGACCGCTCAGGCGGGTGACGCGGCCGACCGGCATCCGCTGCCTGAAATTGTCCAGGATCTGCACGGTCCCGTCGGTCGAGCCGTCGTCGGAGACGATCAGCGACCAGTTCCGGTGGGTCTGTCCGATCAAGCTTTCAAGCTGAACCGGCAGATGCGGCGCGCCTTGGTAGGTCGCCAGAAGGATCACGACATGAGGCGACGACATCTGAACCTCGTGGCTGAACGACGAAAGCCGGGGTCGCCCCCGGCATTGCTGCGTGTTTCCCCTGTCGCGTTTGTCAGCGCAAGCGGTTCAGCCCGGCTGGCGGGCGATATCCTCGATGAGGACCGCCTCGATCGGCAGGTCGGTCACCGCCTGGGCGGCTTTCAGAAGATCCTCGCGCAGGACGGCAAGGTTGCGATCGGCGGTGAAGTTGCCATCGAAGCCGCCGGTATTGGCGTGGATCATCAGCTGGCGCAGCAGGCTGTCGCGGAGCACATGCTCTTTCCTGCCAAGCGCGCCCAGGCTGGCCCCGTCGGTCTGCAGGGTCAGGGTCAGGATCATCATGTCCCGCAGATCGCCCTGCCGCATCAGCGGAACGAAGAACTGCGTCGGAAAGGTGAACCATGCGGCCTCACCGGGCGCTGCATGTTCGGCGCCGCCATGTCCATCATCCGCAGGTTCGGGATGGCTCTCCGTCGCGTGGGCGTCGGCGGCGTGACCGTCTTCGGCGGCGGCCGGCTCGGCGTGATCGTCGGCGGCGGCATGAGCGGGCGCTGCCTCGCCCCCCCCCTCGGCGGGCGCGCGCAGCATGTCGCCCGCGAAGGCGCCGCCGACGATCGCGGCGACAGGCAGCATCAATGGAATGATTTTCTTGATCATGACTTGGCCTCAGTAGGGCAGGACGATGTCGGCGATCTGCTGACCATAGCGCGGCTGCTGCACGTCGGTGATCTGCCCGCGGCCGCCATACGAAATCCGGGCCCCCGCGATGCGGTCATAGGCGATCTCGTTGCTGCGGTCGATGTCGGCTGGACGGACGAACCCGCTGACGGTCAGCTCGCGCAGCTCGAAGTTCACGCGCACCTCCTGGGTGCCTTGGATCTGCAGCGTGCCATTGGGCAGCGTATCGACCACCGTGGCCGCGACACGCAGCGTCAGCTTGTCCCGCCGCGAAATGTTCCCCGAGCCCTTGTAGGTCGAGGAGGACGACGCATCGGCCAGATTATCGAAGCTTGCCCCCTCCGGCAGCTTCTCGGACAGGCGTTGCGGGATGCCGACCATCTGCGGGATGGCCAGGCTTTCGCCGGAACTGCGGTTGCGGCCGCTGCTGTTGCTGATCTCGGCACGGTCGTCGATCTCGATCACGACGGTCAGGATGTCGCCGCGGATCGCCGCGCGGCGGTCGCTGATGAGCGAGGACTGCGTTCCGGCCCACAGCGAGGCCGCAGCCTCGGGTCGGCCCGAATCCAGCGGCAGGTCCAGCGGCGGGTTGGTCATCGCCAGAAATTCCTCGGTCTGGCGGGGCGAGGTCAGCTCGGGCGGCTGGCCCACGTTGGCCACACGCGCGCAGCCGGAGGCGGCCAGCGCCAGACACAGCAGATAAGCGGGGTTCATCGTTGTTCCTCTCAATTCATCACGGCCAGGGTGCCGTCGGGCATCACCTGCGCCGTCACCGTGCTGCGCGAGCCCATGTTCATGACCCGGATCATGTCCCCGGCGGCACCGTCGGACATGGCGCGGCCTTCGGTATCGATGCGCAGCCCGCCGCGCTGGAAAGATAGGCGCACGATCTGGTTGCGCCCGACCACGCGGGGGGCCTGCAGCATGTTGGCGTGCAGGGGGCGGCCCTCATAGATTGTGATGCGGGTCTGCATTCCGATGGCGGCCGAAGGGTCGGTCAGGCCGGGGCGGTCGGTGTCGACGACCGTCAGGTCGCCCGCGCCGATCACGCTGCCCGCGGGTAGGGTGCGGGCCGCGCCCAGACCGCCCGCCAAGGCAGCGCCGGGCATCAGGGCGATCAGCAGGACCAGCGCCTTCATCACCGCACCTGCGTCGTGGCAGCCAGCATCTGGTCGGCTGCGGTGATGACCTTCGCGTTCAACTCATAGCCGCGCTGCGCCTTGATCAGTTCGGTGATCTCGCGCACCGCGTCGACCGAGCTTTCCTCGAGATACCCCTGACGCAGCGTCCCCAGCCCGTCCTGGCCCGGGTTGACCACTTGCGGGCCGCCAGAGGCCGCAGTCTCGATGAACAGGTTCGAGCCGATGGCCTCCAGCCCCTTCTCGTTCGAGAACCCGGCCAAGGTCAGCTGGCCCAGCAGCTCGGGCTCGACCCGGTCGTTGAAATAGGCATAGACCTCGCCGCCGGCATTGATCGAGATGGCGCGCGCATCGTCGGGGATGGTGACGTTCGGGACCACGGGATAGCCGTCGGAGGTGACGATCAGCCCGTCCGGCGACCGCTTCAGCCCACCGTCTCGGGTATAGCCGGAGAGGCCCGAGGGCAGCGTGACCTCCAGATAGCCGTCGCCCTCGATCGCCAGATCCAGATCGCCACCGGTCGCGGTCAGCGCGCCCTGCTGCAGGTTCACGCTGACGGCCGTGGGACGCACGCCCAGGCCCAGTTGGACACCCGCCGGGATGACGGTGCCGTCGGCGGCGGTCACGCTGCCGGGTCGGGCGGCCTGCTGGTAATGCAGGTCCGCAAATTCAGCGCGGCGGGCGTTGTAGCCGGTGGTCGACATGTTCGCGAGGTTGTTCGAGATGACTTCGACGCGGGTCTGCTGCGCGCTCATGCCGGTGGCGGCGATCTGCAGGGCTCTCATGGTGGCTCCTTAGCGGGTCATGGCGGTGATCGCGCCGCGGATCCTCTGATCCTCGCGATCCAGGAAGGACTGGCCCAGCTCGTAGGCGCGCTGGACCTCGATCATGCGGGTGATCTCGAACACGGGATCGACGTTCGATTCTTCGAGGAAGCCCTGGCGGATGCGGGCCTCCTCGACCGGTTCCGGGTCGCCCTCGATGCTGAAGGCGGTGCCGCCCTCGTGGGTCAGGTTCACGCCCTCGGGCGCATTGAACAGGCCGATGCGTCCGAAAGGCAGGCCATTCGACGACAGCGTTCCGTCGGCCCCGACCGCGACCGAGGACGCGCCGGCGGGCAGGATGATCGGCGCCTGACCCTCATCCAGCAGGCGGTGGCCGTCGGCGGTCATCAATTCGCCCTCGGCCGAGGGCATGAAGGCGCCGGCTCGGGTCAAGCGCAGGCCCTCTGGCGCCTCGACCAGGAAGAAGCCGTCGCCCTCGATGGCAAGGTCAAGGTTGTTGTTCGTCTGTGTCAGCACGCCTTGGTTCAGATCCAGCATCCGACCGCGGGCATGGGCCATCGACAGCGTGTCGCCGTGACGATCCAGCGCGGTCAGGTGTTCGGCAAAGATCACGCCTTCGCGGCGGAAACCGGTGGTGTTAGCGTTGGCAATGTTGTTGGCGACGGTCCGCATCTCGGCCATCAGGCCGGATTGGCGGGTCAGGCTGGCATAGATCGCATTGTCCATGTCAGCTTCCCGCGATCAGGGGGATGATTTCCCCCAGGTAGAAGTCCGACAGCGCCGTTGTCATGAAACTCATCGAGACCCAGAAGACGACCAGCATCAGCCCGACCTTCGGCACGAAGGTCAGCGTCATTTCCTGCACCGAGGTCAGCGCCTGGAAAAGACCGATGACCACGCCGGTAATCAGCGCCACCGCCAGCAGCGGGGCCGACATCCGGACCGCGATCAGCAGCGACTGGCGCAGCATGTCGAAAAGGACCGTCTCGCCCATCACACCGGCATCCGCAGGATTTCCTGATAGGCCTCGACCACCTTGTCGCGTATGGCGACGACAGTGTTCATGGTCATCTCGGCCTCGGCGATGGTTTGGACCAGCTGGTGCGTGCTGACCTGGCCCGTCATCGCCCCGGTCGAGACCTGGTCGACCTGGGCCATCTGGGCGGCGAAATCCTCGGCCGCCTGGCCGATGCGGGTCACGGTCGAGGATGCCTGTGCGTCGGGCGCGACGGCCTGACGGGCGGCGGAATAGGCGTTGGCGGCGTTCAGTCCGGTGATCATCTGGGTCCCTTTCAGCGGCGGAGAAGGTCAAGAAGCGACGCGCCCATCTGGCGGGTCTGTTCAAACATGCGCAGGTTGGCTTCATAGCTGCGGCCGGCCTCTCGGCTGTCAGCCAGCTCGATCACCAGGTCCACGTTTGAACCCTGGTAATAGCCGTCCTTGTCGGCCATCGGATGCGCGGGATCATGGATGCGGGGCAGTTCCGTCTGGTCCAGGCGCACGCGTCCGGCTTCGACCTCTCCGGTCGGACGGCCGAAGAGTACGGCCTCCTCGAAGCTGACCAGCTTGCGGCGATAGCCGGGCGTATCAGCATTGGCGATGTTTTCGGCGGTGTGGCGCAGCCGTTCGGTCTGCGCGCGCATGCCTGACGCTGCCAGTCGCAGCGGCGAGATCGGGTCGGTCATGTCAGGTTTTCCTTAGCGGCGGCCCAAGCTGGCCTGCATGAGATCCAGCGCGGAACGGTAGATGCCAAGCGACAGATCGTGCTGGCGCTTGACGTCGGCGGCGCGCACCATCTCTTCCTCCAGCGAAACCGAGTTGCCGTTGGGCGACACGGGATCGTCCGTCTGGATCAGGCGGGTCCCGGCGGGGGACCAGTCGGGATTGGCGATGTGGCGCGGGTCGGTCGTCCGCAGCGGCCCCGCCGTCCCGGCGCGTTCATAACTGTCGGCGAAGGGCTGCAGGTCGGTGGCCCGGTATCCGGGCGTATCGGCATTGGCGATGTTGCGCGTCACGGCCACCTGCCGGTCGGCGACATGCTGGCCCATGGCGCGGGCCATCTGCATCATCTCGATCTTCTCAAACATGAGGCTTCTCCTCAATCACGATAAACCCGGTCTTAACTCCGATTCGTTTAGAAACCGTTGAGTGATGCAGGATTCGATGCCGGGGGTGACGGGCAATGGATAAACTTGAATCGGTTGCGCAGCGCATCGCCCAGTTGCGGCTGATCAGGCATTTCGGCCGGGTGCAGACGATCCGTGCAGGGCTGATCGGGGTCGAAGGGCTGACGGCCCATGCCTCGGTCGGCGACAGGGTCCAGATCGCGCTGCCCGCGGGGCAACTAGGCGGAGAGATCGTGGGCCTCAGCCAGCGCAATGCACAGGTCCTGCCCGAGGGAACAATCGAGGGCCTGTCCGTCGGGGCCGAGGTGGAGCTGGTCTTTGCGCCCCGCATTTCCCCCTGCGACGCGTGGGTGGGGCGGATCATCGACCCGCTGGGGCAGCCGCTCGACGGGCGCCCGCTGCCGCAGGGCCTCGCCGCCCGCAGCTTCCGGGCCGAGGCGCCGCCGGCGGTGACGCGCAAGCGGCTTGGGGCGCGGCTCGCGACCGGGCTGGCGGTCTTCGACACGATTCTGCCGCTGGTCGCGGGCCAGAGGATCGGTCTCTTCGCCGGTTCTGGCGTGGGCAAGTCGACCTTGCTGTCGCAGATGGCCAAGGGTGTGCAGGCCGATATCGTCGTCATCGCCATGATCGGAGAGCGGGGGCGGGAACTGCGGGAATTCGTCGAGAAGACCATGGGGCCCGAGGGCATGGCGCGCACGGTCATCGTTGCGGCCACCTCGGATCGCTCGCCCCTGATCCGCAGGCGCGCGGCCTGGGCCGCGATGAGCGTGGCCGAGCATTTCCGCGACCAGGGCAGGCACGTCCTGTTCCTGGCCGATTCGATCACCCGCTTCGCCGAGGCGCATCGAGAGATCGCCCTGGCCGCTGGCGAACCTGCCAGCTATCGCGGCTTTCCGCCGTCTGTGTCGAACCTGATCATGGCCTTGGCCGAACGCGCCGGACCGGGTCCCGAAGGCACCGGCGACATCACCGGGATCTTCAGCGTCCTCGTCGCCGGGTCCGACATGGAGGAGCCGGTGGCCGACATCCTGCGCGGCACGCTGGACGGCCATGTCGTGCTGGAACGCGCCATCGCCGAGCGGGGGCGTTTCCCCGCCGTCGACGTGGTCAGGTCGGTGTCGCGCAGCCTGCCGGATGCGGCAACCGCGATCGAGAACCAGCTGATCGCCCGCGCCCGCGCCGCGCTGGGCGCCTATGCCGAATCAGAGCTGATGATCCGGGCAGGCCTCTATGCGCCCGGCTCGGACCCCAAGCTGGACGAGGCGGTGCGGCTTTTCCCGCAACTGGACGATTTCGCAGCGCGGCGGTCGGCCTCGACCGCCGACAGCTTCACCGCGCTGGAGGCGGCGCTGCGCGCGCCGGTCAGGGGCCGCGCCTGACGCCCTGAAACCTTCGCCCCGGGCACGCGTTTGTCTGATTAATCAATGTTATTTGCCCAGCTGCGGCCATTGCGCGCCAAATGCTGATTTGCAAGTGTCCGGCAGCCGGCGAAGGAAGGGCGTGAATTGGCGATAACCGACTATTTTGTTCGCTTTCTTCAACGGCGTGACAGTCTGTCCGGCAAGGACCTT
This sequence comes from Pseudomonadota bacterium, assembly GCA_036338635.1. Taxonomy (GTDB): domain Bacteria; phylum Pseudomonadota; class Alphaproteobacteria; order Rhodobacterales; family Rhodobacteraceae; genus Paracoccus. The sequence goes on from JAYZBS010000121.1 coordinate 15,543, forward strand.
GAACGCCTGCGCGCGATCAGGACCGAGCATGTCTCATTCGCGCCCGGAGAGGTAATCGTGCAGGCCGACCGCCTTGCCAAACGCAGCGCAATGATGCTGCGCGGCATGTCGGCGCGGTCGCATCAACTGGTCGGACGCCCCGAGGAACGCGTCATCACGGCCCTGCACGTGCCCGGCGATTTCGTCGACCTGCACGGCTTCGTGCTGGCCGGACTGGAGCATTCCGTGGTCGCGGTCGGCACGGCCGAGGTTGAGTTCATCGAGCATGCCGAACTGACCGACATTACTGAGAACTTTCCCCACCTGACCCGCCTTTTGTGGATGGCGACGCTGATAGACGCCTCGGTCCACCGTCAATGGCTGGTCGCTGCGGCCTCGTTGCGCTCCAGCGCGCACCTGGCGCATCTTCTATGCGAGATCTACACGCGGCTGAACGCGGTCGGCGCGGCGGGTGACATGCAGTTTTCGCTGCCGCTTCTGCAGAGAGAGCTGGCGGACATCCTGGGCTATTCGCCCATCCACGTGAACAGGGCGGTGCGCGACCTGCGCGATCGCGGGTTGATCAGGTGGTCCGGCGCAGACATCAACATCATCGACTGGAAGGGCCTTGCGACGCTGGCGCGGTTCGATCCCTCCTACCTGGACATCGAACGACTCAGCCGCTGAGTCATTCGCAAAGCCGCCAGCCGCCGTTCCGGGCCGCCAAGTCCAGGTGCAGGTGGTCGTCATGGGCCGCGTTCGATCCCGGCCCCAGGACCGTGGTGAAGAGCAGGCAGGCGGTTCCCCGGGCCGCGCGCAGGAACGCCTCGGCGCTGTCGCCATCACCGGCACGCGGCGTAACGGTCAGCGCATCAGCCCCGGCCAGTTGGAATCCCATGATGTCGATGGCATTGCCATAGCCGTGTTCCGAGGGCTTGGGATCGGCGGCCCCGGTTCCGACGCGATCGCGGCAGGTATAGGCTGGGCCGGTCTGCAGCGCCTGGAGGCGCGGCGCGCCCGGCAGCAGGGCTGCCGCGGGCCGCAGAAAGTCGCGGGTCCAGAAGCCCAAGGCGCGCGCGGTATCGCAGCGCATCACCGGATCGCCGGTCAGGCGGACGCCCGGAACGATCTCGGTCACGCGGAGCGGCCTGGCGATGCCGCAGTCGCGGTTCTCATCTTCGGTGACCGACGGTTCCAAGATATACCGCGTCCCCAGCAACGACAGGGCAAGGCGACAGGCAGCAAAGCCCGCATCGTCCTCGGCTAAGATAAACCAGACCGGCGGCGGCGGTGGGCCGAACGGCTGCTTGGGCTGATTGTTGGAGGCGGCGTCTTCAGGCCCGGAATCCGCCGGCGCAGGTCCTTGCGCCGCATCAGGCTCCGGCTGCTCGGGCGGCCGCCGGGAACTTTCCGGCCGCGGCGCGGGGGCGTCTGGCTGCACCGCGTCCGCAGACTCGCCGTATGGTCTTTCTGGAGGGCGCCGGTCATCCCGGCCCGGCGGCGCGGCCGGGCGATCGGGCACCGTCAAGGGTACCTGCGGTTCGGGCGGGCGTTCTTGAGCCAATGCGGGCGCGTGGACCGCCAGAAGCAGGGCGCAGGCGGCGGTCCATCGCACCCGGATCGTCATGGCTGCGTATCCTCGACCGGTGGAACGACGAATCCATCGGGCAGGGCGTCGCTCAGCGCGTTGCTGAGCGGGTCCGCCGGCGGCACCTCGGGTTCGGCGTCAAGCGGTGCCTCGGGTTCGGCCTCCAGCGGCGCCGTCTGGGGCAGCGTCGTCGCGGTGGTTTCGTCCGGCAGGCTCAAGGGCGTTTCGGTGACCGGCACCTCGGGGGTCTGGGTGCCCTCGGGCAGGGCGATCTGGGGTGTCGGCACGGTGGGGCTGGGCGCGCCCGTCGCCTCGGCGATGGTCATGCCGGTGGGCAGGAACTCGACCGTGGTGCCGCCGATGGCCACCATGCCGGCCAACTCCTCGGCGTCCCAGTTGGTCAGGCGGACGCAGCCGTTCGACTGGTTGCGGAACAGCTGCGACGGCGTGGGCGTGCCGTGAATGCCGTAGGTGGGCTTGGTCAACCCGATCCAGACGGTCCCGACGGGTCCGTTGGGACCGGGCGGGACGACCAGCTTCGTGTCATTGCCCTCCTGACGGAAGTTGACGTCGGGGTTGTAGGTATAGTTCGGGTTCAGCGCGACCACACGGACGTTGTGGGTTCCCTCGGGAGAGGGGGTCGCGGCCGATCCGATGGTCGCAGGATAGTCCACGACCATGTCACCCCGCGCGTTATAGCCCGCGACGCGCCGATTTTCCTTGTCGATGATGATCCGCGCCACCTGGCCTTTCAACGGTGGGTTCGGGGCCATCACCTGTATCGTCGCGCCGGGCACCAGGTCGATGCCGGGGTTCAGGAACTGGATGAACTTCTCGTCCATGTGGAAACGCTCGCCCAGACGTTCGGCGACGCTGGTATGGGCCATCGCCTCCATCTGCGCCTTTTCGGCATAGTCGGTCGGGATCGAGGCAACCAGTCCCTCGGCATCGGCCTGTGTGATCGTGTAGGCTTGCGTCGCAGGGCGCACGGCATAGGCCTGCAGCAGGTTCCAGACATGCGGGTCCATGATGCCATCCACCGGCAGCGCGGCGCGACGCTCGAAGGCCATGATCGCGCTTTGGCTCATGCCACCCTTGTAGCCGTCAATGACGCCGGGGGAGGTGCCCGAGCGGTCCAGCAGGATCTGCACCTTCGCGGTCAGGGCTGACCGACCGGGGGGCAGATCGCCCAGCCCGTATTGTGCGGCCTCGATGTCGGCGGCGGTAAAGGGCAGGTCGTCCTGCGCCAGGGCGGGCAGGGGCGGGACAAGCCCGCAGAGGAAGGCCAGCATAAGCCGGTATTGCATCAGGAACCTCGATCGCTTCGGGCAACCTTCCGGCATCGCGCGGAAAACCGCCAGATAGCTGAGCGGTCACGTTTCGGTCAATTCCCTCTTGTGTCCCGCACTGCGGAATGGCAGCCTGCATGGTGAAACGGAGGAGGTTTCCAGATGACCCTATCGCTGAAGACGGCCGCAACGTCGGCTGTGCTGACGGCCGCGCTTGCGCTGCCTGCTTTCTCGCAGACGACCCTGATCTATGGTGAGCCCGGTCCCAACCGCGGCGCCCGCGCCGAAGCGACCCAGTGGTTCGCCGACGAGGTGTCCGAGCTGACGGACGGCGATCTGAAGCTGGACATCACCTGGGGGGGCGCGCTGTTTTCCGAAAAGGCGGCCGTGCAGTCCCTGCGCGACGGGGTCGCGGACCTCGGCAGCGTGATCGGCGTCTATTTCCCGCAGGAAATGGTTGCCTATGGCATCGCCGACCTGCCGATCAATAATCCCGACCCGTGGGTGGGCATGAAGGCCACGGACGCGTTGATGCGGAACAACGAACAGATCAAGGCGAATCTGGCTGCCCAGAACCTGGTCTATGTCGGCACCTATACGACCTCGGCCGTGCAGATGGGCTGCAAGGGACCTGCGGTGGCGTCCATTGACGATATCCAGGGCAAGAAGGTTCGCGGCGTCGGCGCCTATGGACAGACCTTCCGCGATTTGGGCGCGACGCTGGTCGACATGACCGTCTACGAGGCCTACCAGGGTCTGGAAAGCGGCTTGATCGACTGCACGCAGACCTATTCCTACCTGGTCAAGGCGCTGAAGTTCGACGAGGTCTTCGACAGCTACACCTTCATCGACTGGGGGCAGATCGGTGCGCTGGGCATCCTGATGAACAAGTCGATGTTCGACAGCCTGTCGCCCGAACACCAGGACGCCATCATGACCGCGGGCGAAGGTCTGGCCGACGAATTCGGCCGGATCATCGGCGAGGCGAATGCCGAATCGGTCAAGGTCCTGGAAGATGCCGGCAAGGAAATCGTGCGCTTTTCAGACGAGGATCGCGCCAAGCTGGACGAGGCCGGTCAGAAGTACCTGGACGAATGGGTCGCGCGCGCCGACGGCGTGGGTCTGGACGGGCAGGCGCTGCTGGAGGAATACCGCGGCCTGATCCAGCAATACGCGACCGAGCTGGAAGAGCAGGGCTATCCGTGGGAGCGCGGGTGACCTCATGCGCCTGATCGAGCGGACGCTGCTGGACGTCGCCGTGCTGGCGCTGATGGCGCTGGGGGTGGTGATCTTCGCCAACGTCACGCTGCGCGCCACGATCGGCGTCAGCGTGCCGGACGCCATCATCATCGTGCGCGAACTGATGGTGGCGGCGATCATCCTGCCGATGGCCGCCGCCACCGCGGCGCGGGGCCACGTGGCCGTCACGTTCCTCAGCGACCGGATGCCCGCCGCGGTGCGCGGGCGGCTGATCCTGCTGGGCCATGTCGTGGGTCTGCTGGCGTTGATGCCGCTGATCTACGCCGCCTGGCGGGTCACGGCGCAGACCTATGTCTCGGGCGAGTTCTACTACGGCGACCTGAACCTGCTGCGCTGGCCGGGGGTGGCGCTTTTCCTGGCGGGGCTGGTGCTGATGTGGGTGCGGATCGCGGCCCTGCTGGCGGGCGACCTGCGCCAGTTGCGCGCCACGGGCACCATCCTTGACGGCGACGGAAACGAGGTAAGCTGATGGACGCGATGACGATCGGGCTGGTGGCGATGGCGCTGGTCCTGCTTCTGCTGGCCCTGCGCGTGCCCATCGCCTTCGCCCTGGCGGCGGTGGCCAGCGGCGGGACCTTCCTGGTCTATGCGACCCGCACCGGCGACTGGACGCCGGAACGGGCGCTGAACCCGACGACCTCGGTCGTGTTCTCGAACTTCTTCGACCTGGTGCATTCCTATGACCTGTCGATGGTGCCGCTGTTCGTGGCACTGGGCAACATCGCCTTCTATGCCGGCATCACGACGCGCATCTATGACGCCGCCGCCGTCTGGCTGCGCGGGCTTCCGGGCGGCGTGGCGATGGCCTCGGTCATGGGCTGCGGGGGATTTTCCGCGATCTCGGGGTCGTCCATCGCCTGCGCCTCGACCATGGGGCGGATCTGCGTCCCCGAGATGCTGCGCATGGGCTATGACCCGAAGCTGGCGACATCCTCGGTGGCGGTGGGCGGCACGCTGGGGTCGCTGATCCCGCCCTCGGTCCTCTTCATCCTCTACGGCATCTTCACCGAAACCTCGATCGCGCAGCTGTTCCTGGCGGGCATCCTGCCGGGCCTTCTGTCCCTGGCGGGCATGATCCTGGTCATCGCGTGGTGGGTCGCGCGCGATCCCGCCGCCGCACCGCGCGCCAGCGGCGAAGGCGCCAGCCGCTCGCAAGCGGCTCTGGCCGCCTGGCCGGCCGTCCTGCTGTTCGCGGTGATCGTGGGCGGCATCTATGGCGGCTTCTTCACCGCGACCGAGGCCGCGGCCGTCTGCGTGGTCCTGACCATCGCCATCGGCTTTGCCGAGCGCCGCTTGTCGTTCGAGGTGCTGTGGCGCGCCGTCCGCGAAAGCCTGGTGCAGACCGCGTCGATCTTCCTGATCGCGGGCGCGGCCAAGATATTCGTCAGCTTCGTCGCCCTGACCGGCATCGCCGGGGGCGTGGTGGGCTGGGTCGCGGATGCACAGCTGTCATTCGCGGTCCTGATGCTGGTGATCGTGGTGATCTACCTCGTGCTGGGCATGTTCCTCGATCCCATCGGCATCATGGTCCTGACGCTGCCCTTCATGGTGCCGCTGGTCGAGGGCTATGGCCTGAACCTGATCTGGTTCGGCGTCATCGTGGTCAAGCTGCTGGAGATCGGGCTGATCACGCCACCCGTCGGGCTGAACGTCTTCGTCGTCAGCAACGTGACCAAGGGCGTGGCCATCGACAAGATCTTTGCCGGCGTGTCGCGGTTCCTGCTTGTCGATCTGCTGGTCCTCTTGGTCCTGATCCTGTTCCCGGTGATCTCGATCATCATCCCCGGATCGATGTGATGTCGGACACGCGCCCCGACTATGAGGATGACCGCAACTTCGCCACGACCCTGGCGCGGGGGCTGTCGGTCCTGCGCGCCTTCCGGGCGGACGACGACGGGCTGACCAACGCCCAGATCGCCGAGCGGACGGGGCTGCCGAAATCCACGGTATCGCGGCTGACCTTCACGCTGGGGTGCCTGGGCTATCTGACGCAGCCGCAGCGCAACGACCGCTATCGCCCCGGCCCGACGCTGCTGGCGATGGGGCATGTCGCAGCGGCGTCGCTGTCCTTCCTGGACCCGGCGCATGACATGATGCAGGCCTTGGCCGATCAGATCGGGACGCTGGTCCTGTTCGCTGTGCGCGACCGGGACAAGGTGGCGCTGATGCGGACATGGCGGCCGCAGCGCACGTCCTCGATCTGGCTGGATGTGGGGCACCGCCTGCCCATCGGCGGGTCTTCGTCGGGGATCGCGGTGCTGGGGTCCACGACACGCGATGAATTCGCCTGCCTGCTGGCCGACCATCCCGATGCGCCGCTGGACGGCGGCACGCTCGACGACCTGCGGGCCGAGGCGCGCGCGCAATTGATCGGTCACGGATATGCGGTCGTCAGGAACGAGCTTCGTTATTCGCGCAACATCTCGGCCGTGTCGGTGCCGTTCCGGTCTTCGCGGCTGGCGGGGCCGGTCGCCTTTTCCTGCGGCGCACTGGACGATGTCCTGCCCGACGCCCGCATCCACGACGAGGTCGGACCCGCGCTGCGGGACACGGTCCACCGGCTGCAGATCCTGGTCGGGCAGCAAGGCACCCCCGCCTGGTCCGGCGCCCTGAATGACTGAAGGAGTTTCCATGCCCGTCACCTATCGCCGCGAGGGTCGCATCGGCGTCATCACCATCGACAACCCGCCCGTGAACGCGCTGTCACAAGCGGTCCGCGCGGGGCTGGTGCAGGCGGCCGCCGATTTCGCCGCCGACGATCAGGCGCAGGCGGGCGTGATTCTCTGCGCCGGACGCACCTGGGTCGCAGGGGCCGACATTTCAGAGTTCGGCAAGCCGCCGGCCGAGCCGTTCCTGCCCGACGTGATCGCGCAAATCGAGGCGCTGGAGAAGCCGGTCGTCGCAGCGCTGCACGGCACCGCCCTGGGTGGCGGGCTTGAACTGGCGCTCGGCGCCCATGCCCGCATCGCCGTGCCTTCTGCGCGGATGGGCCTGCCCGAGGTGACGCTTGGCCTGCTGCCGGGCGCTGGCGGCACGCAGCGGCTGCCGCGCCTGGTGGGCTTGGGGCCGGCGCTGGACGCCATCACCTCGGCCCGACAGATTCCGGCGCCCGAGGCGGCCGAACTGGGTTTGATCGACCGCATCGCGGACGGCGATCTGGCCTCTGCCGCCATCGCCCTGGCCGGGGAACTGGCGGGACGGTCGCCGCGACGCACGGGCGATCTGCCCGCACCCGCCGCCGATCCGGAGCTGGCCGAAGCGCTGAAGGCGAAGCTGGCGCGAAGCGCTCGGGGCCAGATCGCCCAGGCCACCGCCGTCGACGTCGTGACCGAGGGTCTGGCGCTGCCTTTCGCCGAGGGGATGGCGATGGAACGTGCGGCCTTCCGAGCCCTCATGGACAGCCCTCAGCGCGCCGCCCTGATCCATGCCTTCTTCGCCGAACGCGCCGTTGGTCACCTGCCCGAGATCAAGGGGGTCGATCCGCGCCCGCTGGACAGCATGGGTGTCATCGGCGGCGGCACAATGGGCGCGGGCATCGCCGTCTCGGCCCTGCTGGCGGGGCTGGACGTCACGCTGATCGAACGCGATGCCGACGCGGCGGCGAAGGCGCAAGCGAGCGTCGCAAAGCTGCTGGACGGTTCCGTCAACCGCGGCAAGCTCAAGGCCGCTCGCCGCGACGTGATCCTGTCGGACAGCTTCCGCACCGACTCCGACTATGCTGCCCTGACCCATGCCGACCTGATCGTCGAGGCCGTCTTCGAAGCGATGGAGGTCAAGGAGCAGGTGTTCCGCGCGCTCGACGGCGTGGCCAAGCCGGGGGCGGTGCTGGCGACGAACACCTCTTATCTGGACGTGAACCGGATTGCCGATGCGACCGGCCGTCCGGCGGACGTGATCGGCCTGCATTTTTTCTCGCCCGCCCATGTCATGCGTCTGCTGGAGGTGGTGGTCGCCGACCGCACCGCACCCGAGGTCGTGGCGACCGGTTTTGCCCTGGCCAGGCGCCTGAAGAAGATCGCCGTGCGCGCCGGGGTCTGCGACGGCTTCATCGGCAATCGCATCCTGTCGCATTACCGCGCGGCGGTGGACGCGATGGTGCTGGACGGGGCCTCGCCCTATCATGTCGACCGGGCGCTGGTGGATTTCGGCTTTGCAATGGGCCCCTATGCGGTGTCCGACCTGGCGGGGCTGGACATCGGCTACATGACCCGGCAGCGAAAGGCGGCCGACCGTCACCCGCGCGACCGCGTGCCGGTGTTTGCAGATCGCCTGTACGAACAGGGCCACCTGGGGCGCAAGACGGGCCGCGGATACTACATCTATGGCGACCCGGCCCCGCAGGAGGACCCGGAGCTGGGCCCGCTGCTGGACCGGGTCCGTGCCGATCTGGGCATTACCCCCCGCCGCTTCACCGACGATGAGATCGTCGCCCGCACCATGGCCGCCATGGTGAACGAGGCCGCACGCGTCGTCGGCGACGGCACCGCCCTGCGCCCGCTGGACGTCGATGTGGTGATGCTGAACGGCTATGGCTTTCCGCGCTGGCGCGGCGGGCCGATGCACTGGGCCGACCGGCAGGGCCTGCAGGCGATCCTGGACGACATCCGCCGCTTTGCCGCCGAAGACGACCATTTCTGGCAGCCCGCCGACCTGCTTCGCGACCTTGTCGCAAGCGGGCGCGGCTTTGCCGATCTGAACGAAGGAACCAAGCCATGAAGCAACCCGTCATCGTCCAGGCCGCCCGCACCGGCATCGGCAAGGCCAAGCGCGGCGCCTTCAACATGACCCACGGCGCGGTCATGGCCGGCGCCACGGCCAGTGCCGTCGTCGCCCGCGCCGGTATCGACCCCGCGCTGATCGAGGACAGCATCTGGGGCTGCGGCTATCCCGAATACGTCACCGGCGGGAACATCGCCCGTCAGGCGGTGATCCGCGCGGGTCTGCCCGACAGCATCGCCGGCGCAACGGTGAACCGGTTCTGCGCATCCGGTCTGCACGCCTTGGCGATGGCCGCGCAGATGGTCGCGCATGAAGGCGCCCGCGCCGTGCTGGCCGGCGGTGTGGAAAGCATATCTCTGGTCCAGCCGCCGGTCCGCCATTCGCGCGAAGCCTGGATCGAGGCGAACCGCCCCGACCTCTACATGACCATGATCGAGACCGCCGACAACGTCGCCGCCCGATACGGCATCAGCCGAGAGGCGCAGGACGAATACGCTGTCCAGTCGCAGGCCCGGACCGCCGCCGCACAGGACGCCGGCGTCTTCGCCGACGAGATCATTCCGCTGACCGTCACCATGTCGGTCACCGACAAGGCCACCGGCGAAACCTCGGAACGCGAGATGACCATCGCCGCCGACGAGGGTAACCGCCCCGGCACCACGCTGGATGCGCTGTCGCGGCTGGAGCCGGTGCGGGGACCCGGCAACTTCATCACCGCGGGCAATGCGTCCCAGCTGTCGGACGGAGCGGCGGCGCTTCTGGTGATGGACGCCGATCTGGCCGCGGCCGAGGGGCTGGAACCGCTTGGCGCCTTCCGCGGCTTCGCCGTCGCGGGCTGCGCGCCGGACGAGATGGGCATCGGCCCCGTCCTGGCCGTCCCGCGCCTGCTGGAGCGTCACGGCCTTCGCGTCGACGACATCGACCTGTGGGAACTGAACGAGGCCTTCGCCAGCCAGTGTCTCTATTGCCGGGATACGCTTGGGATCGACCCGGCGAAGTACAACGTCAACGGCGGCGCGATTTCCATCGGCCACCCCTTCGGCATGACCGGCGCCCGAACCGCTGGCCACCTGCTGCGCGAAGGCCGCAGGCGCGGCGCGAAATGGGGCGTCGTCACCATGTGCGTGGGCGGCGGCCAAGGTGCGGCCGGACTTCTGGAGATCTTCTGATGGACATGCGTTTCACCACCGACGAACTGGCGTTCCGAGACAAGGTTCGCGCCTTCCTGCAGGCAGAGCTGGAGCCCGATCTGGCCCGCAAGGTCCGCCTGCACCAGCCGCTGACCAAGGCCGAGATGGAGGGCTGGCACGCCAAGCTGAATGCGCAGGGCTGGCTGGCCGGCAACTGGCCCACCCAGTTCGGCGGCGCCGGCTGGACCGCCATCCAGCGCCACATCTTCGAAGAGGAATCGGCCCGCGCCCATGCGCCCCGCGTCGTGCCATTCGGCATCGCCATGCTAGGGCCGGTCCTGCAGAAGTTCGGATCGAAGGAACAGCAGGACCGCTGGCTGCCGCGCATCCTGAACGGGGACGACTGGTGGTGCCAGGGCTATTCGGAACCCGGGGCCGGGTCGGACCTTGCCGGCCTGCGCTGCCGGGCCGAACGCCAGGGCGACCATTACGTCGTGAACGGCCAGAAGACCTGGACGACCCTTGGCCAGCACGCCAACATGATCTTCTGCCTGGTCCGCACCTCGACCGAGGGCAAGAAGCAGGAGGGGATCAGCTTCCTTCTGATCGACATGACGACGCCGGGCGTCACCGTGCGCCCCATCATCCTGCTCGACGGCACCGCCGAGGTGAACGAGGTGTTCTTCGACGACGTGAAGGTCCCGGTTGAAAACCTGGTGGGCGAGGAGAACCAGGGCTGGACCTATGCCAAATACCTGCTGACGCATGAACGCACTAACATCGCAGGTGTGGGCTTTGCGACGGCCGCGCTGGAGAACCTGAAGCGGGTGGCGCGGGCGCAGGTCCATCGCGGGCGGCCGCTGGCCCAGGACCCGCTGTTCGCGGCCCAGATCGCCTCGGTCGAGATCGACCTGATGGCCATGTCGACGACCAACCTGCGGATGCTGTCCGCCGCCGCCCAGGGCCAGGCGCCTGGGATCGAGAGCAGCATGCTCAAGATCAAGGGCACCCAGATCCGTCAGCGGCTGGATGCGCTGACCCGCCGCGCCTATGGCGGCTGGGCGATGGCGCTGCCCGCCTCCGGCAACGAGGGCGAGCCCGAGGAGGCCGACGAGGTGCTGTCGGCCAGCGCATCTTGGCTGAACAACCGCAAGCTGTCGATCTATGGCGGCTCGAACGAGATCCAGCGCAGCATCATCGCTGGCGCCTTGGCGAAAGGGTGATCCGATGGATTTCCAGCTTTCCGACGACCATCGCATGCTGCAGGACAGCCTGCGCGGCATCCTGACCCGCCATTCCGGCGACGCCCTCTGGCCCGCGCTGGTCGAGGCGGGCGTCCCGGCAGCCCTGCTGACCGAGGACGAGGGCGGCTTCGACGGCTCGGGCGCCGCGATCGCGCTAATCTTCGAGGAGATGGGTCGCGCCGGTGTGGCGCTGCCGCTGGCCGGGACGATGATCGCCGCCGCCGCCATGGCGCAGGCGGGCCGGCCGGCAGAGGATGGCGCCATTGTCGCCTTCGCCGATGCCGAACCGGGCACCCGGTACGACCGCGGCGTGGCGATCCGCGTCGAGGGCGATCGGCTGACCGGCCGCAAGACCATGGTCGCCGGGGCCGAGGATGCCGCCGCGATCGTCGTCACGACCGCCGATGCGCTGTGGCTGGTCCAGCCGGGCGCCGACGGCCTGTCGCTGCGAGGCTACTCGCTGATCGATGGACAGAGGGGCGCGGATCTGGAGCTTGACGCGACGCCCGCGCTGCGCCTTGGCGGTCTGGCCGACTTCGGCAGCGTGCTGTCGCGCGGCGTCCTGGCCTATGCGGCGCTGGCGCTTGGCACGATCACGGCGGCAGTGGATCTGACGATGGATTATCTGCGCACCCGCAAGCAGTTCGGCCAGCCGCTGATGTCGTTCCAGGCGCTGGCCCACCGCGCCGCCGATCTGGCGGTCGAGGTCGAGCAGGCGCGGTCCGCCGTCGTCAACCTGGCGGGGCACCTGAACGACGACGCGCCCCTGCGCGACCGTCATCTGCAGGCCTGCAAGGTCACCGTCGGCCGTGTTGCGCGCCTGGTTGCCGAGGAAGCCATCCAGCTGCACGGCGGCATCGGCATGACCGAGGAATACGCGCTGGCCGCGATGGTCCGCCGGCTTCTGGCCGCCGACGCCGCGATGGGCGACGCCGACTGGCACCTGGAGCGGTTTGCCCTGGGCGAGCCCGCATGGGCGTGATCCGTGACGAGACCGGCACGCAGCGGCTGATCGGCTATGATCTGGACGTGGGGCAGGGGGACGGCATCGCTCGCTGCCGGTTGCAGCTGGACGACCGGCATCTGAACCGCCAGGGCATCCTGCACGGCGGCATCGCGGCCACGCTCTTGGACAGTGCGATGGGCGCGACGGGCAGCCTGACGGTGGATGCAAGCGGCCGCCACCCCTTCACCACGCTGTCGCTGACCGTGAACTATCTGGCCCCCGGCCGCCCCGGCGCGGTCGAGGCCACGGGCCGCATCACCGGCGGCGGCCGCGCGACCCTGTTCATCGAGGGCGAGTTGCGCCATGAGGATGGCACGCTGATCGCCACCGCGACTGGCGTCTTCCGCAAGTCCCGACAGGAGCCCGCATGACCGCCCTCACCAATCCGCATTGCGAGATCAGCGATCTCGGCGACCGCCTTGTGGTCGAAAACCGCAACGCCGCCCGCCGCAACGCCCTGACGCCCGAATTCTATGACGGCCTGCACCAGGCGCTGCGCATGGCCGCGGACGAGCCGCGCATCGGTGCGGTGATCGTCATGGGCGAGGGTGATTTCTTCTGCGCCGGGGGCGATCTGAACATGCTGATCACCGCCCAGCAGATGAGCGAGGATGACCGCCGCGCCCGGATCGAGGCGTTGAACGACCTGATCCGTGCCGTCATCCGCTGCCCGCGCCCGGTGATCGCCGTGGTCGAAGGCGGCGCGGCCGGTGCTGGCCTGTCGCTGGCGCTGGCCTGCGACATGGTGATCGCAGCCAGGGAGTCGAAGTTCACGGCCGCCTATGTCAATGCCGGTCTTGTGCCCGATGGCGGGCTGACGGCGGCACTGGCCGCTGGCCTGCCGCCGCAGATGGCCGCCCAGATGGCCTTGACCGGTCAGCCCGTCGCGGCCGAGCGGCTGCACGCCTTGGGCCTGATCGCCGAGCTGACCGAGCCGGGCGAGGCGATCATGACCGCGATGGCGCTGGCCGACCGGCTGGCGCAAGGCCCGGCCGAGGCCCAGGCCGCGATCAAGCGCCTGCTGACCGGCGCGCGGGCCACGCTGCTGGAAACGCAGCTGGCCGCCGAACGCGATGCCATGGCCGATGCGCTTGCCGCCCCCGAGGCGGCCGAGGGCATCAGCGCCTTTCTGGGCAAGCGCGCCCCCGATTTCAGACGACTGCGCGAGGCAACATGACTGACGCGACCCGCATCCACCAGCTGTTCGACCAGGCCCTCGCGGCCCATCCGGACCGTCCCGCGCTGAGCGACTGGACGGGGGCCACTCTGACCTATGCCGCGCTGGACGCGCTGGTCGATGCAACCGCCGGCGAACTTCGCGCCCGTGGCCTCCGCCCCGGCGACCGGCTGCTGGTGGTTTCGGAAAACGCCTCGCCGGTGGCGATCCTGCTGCTGGCGGCCAGCCGCATGGATGCGGTCGCGGTTCCGGTGAATGCCCGCATGACAGGTCACGAACTGGCACGGATCACGGCGCATACCGATCCCCGCCTGGTGCTTCACCTGTCGGACGTCAGCCCCGCCGCCCGCGCCCATGCCGAAGCCGCCGCTGCGCGCCCCCTGACCCTGGCGGGCGCGTCACTACATGTCGAAGGCCCCTTCGACTGCGTTCAGGAGAATGTCGAGCCGGATGCGGGCATGACGGCGGTGATCCTTTATACGACCGGCACCACGGGTACGCCAAAGGGGGTGATGCTGACGCATGGCAACCTGATTTTCGGCGGACGCTCTTCGGCCAGATTGCGCGACATCGTGCCGGACGACGTGATCTACGGCGTGCTGCCGCTGACGCATGTCTTCGGCCTGACCTCGATGCTCTGTGCCGGGCTGTCGGCTGGTGCGCATGTGCGGCTGGTGCCGCGCTTTTCGGCCGCCGCCACGCTGGACGCACTGCAGGCGGGGGTGACGGTGCTGCCCGCGGTCCCGCAGATGCACGCCGCCATCATGGCCGAGGCCCGCAGTCGCGGTCAGGACCGGCTGGACGGCTTGCGCTATGTCAGCAGCGGTGCGGCCCCCCTGGACCCCGACTGGAAGCGCCGGGCCGAAGCGTTCTATGGCATCGCGCTGCAGAACGGCTACGGAATGACCGAGACAACGGCGGGCGTGACGATCACCACCAACGTCAAGGGTGATCCCGACCCGTCCGCAGGCCGTCCACTGCCGGGGGTCCAGATCGCGCTGGACGAGACGGTGGGCCGCGAACCCGGCACCGGCGAGGTGCTGACCCGCGGCCCGCACGTCATGCGTGGATATTTCCGCAACCCGCAGGCCACCGCGCAGGTGCTGGATGCCGATGGCTGGATGCATACGGGCGATCTGGGTCGCATCGATGATCAGGGCCGCCTGCACATCGTCGGCCGCAGCAAGGAGCTGATCATCCGCGGCGGCTTCAACGTCTATCCGCCCGAGGTCGAGGCCGCGCTGAACGACCACCCGGCGGTCCTGCAGGCGGCGGTGATCGGACGCAAGCGCGAGGGCGGTGACGAGGATGTGCTGGCCTTCTGCCAGCTTGTCGCCCCCGGCAGCGTCACGGCCGAGGCGCTGGCCGAACACGCCGCGGCACGGCTGTCGGCCTACAAGCGGCCTACGCGGATCTTCCTGACCGGACCCCTGCCGGCGGCAGCGACGGGAAAGGTGCTCAAGCACCTGCTGCTGGACCATTTCGCCGCCCTTCTGGCTGACGAGGCCCGTTCCTGAAACCCGGCTTTCAGATGTCGAAGACCAGGCGGTGCTTGGGCGGGTAGAAGTGCCGCGCGAAGGACACGGGGACGCCATGCAGCGTGTTCACCCGCTCGATCGTCAGGACCGGGGTGCCTGGATTGATCTCCAGGCTGCGGGCGCAGTGGGCGTCGGCAGCTTCGGCGATGATCGACACATCGCTCTGCGTGACGGGAAGATTGCGCGACAGCCATTCCTGGGGCGGCTCTGATGCAAAGGCATCGGCCGCGGGCAGGTCGGCCACACGCGGGTTCAGCCAGATCGCCTCGCAGCAATGAGGCCGGTCGTCGGCCGAGAAACGCGACAGGACAAGCAGCAGCGGCTCGTCCGCGGAGACCCGCAGCGCCCGCATCGCGGCCTGGTTCGGCATGGCGGGTTCGCAGCTGGTCATCGCATAGCTGGGGGTGGCGCCAAGGGCCTCGATCTCGTCCCGGATCGTCGGCAGGCGCAGCGTGGTGCGGCGGGCCGAACTGGCGGTCACGCGCGTGCCGACCTTGCGGCGACGTTCAATGATGCCGCTTTCGGCCAGCTCGCGCAGCGCGCGGTTCACGGTGGCGCGGGCGCAGCCCAGTTCAGCGGCAAGCGCCTGTTCGGTCGGGATCAATTCGCCCGGCGGCCAGTCGCCCGAGCGGATGCGTCGCAGCACCTCGGCATGGATTGCCTGCCATGTATTCAAGCGCTTGCGCTGCACATGAGGCCCCGGAAATCGGACCAGAGGCGGAGGGCCTGCGGGCATGGTTACCATTTGAACTACTCTTTACCGAACGATGTAAGTTAAGGGCATGACCGGATATTGCGCCAGTTGTCCAAATCGACATGACCGCCGCGGCCACGGCTTGCCTTTCCGGGCGTTTGACGGTCAGGTGGCGGCGGACTTTAAGGGTGCAGGACGGGCGGACATGCGGCAGATCATGGATCGGACGACGCTGGCGGTGCAGGGCCGGGCGCCGGCGGCGCAGCTGACATCCTGGGGCGTGCTGGCGGCGATCAGCATGTGCCACATGATCAACGACGTGATGCAGTCGATGCTGGCTGCGATCTATCCGCTGCTGCAGGCCGAATTCTCGCTCAGTTATGCGCAGATCGGGGTGATGACCTTCGCCTTCCAGGTCACCGCGTCGCTGCTGCAGCCGATGATAGGGATGGCCACCGACCGACACCCGCAGCCGCGTTCGCTGCCCTTCGGCATGTGCTCGACTCTCTTGGGCGTGCTGCTGCTGGCGGGCGCCCACCGGTACGAGATGCTGCTGCTGGGGGCGATGCTGATCGGCATCGGCTCGGCCGTCTTCCACCCCGAAAGCTCGCGCGTGGCGCGGCTGGCGTCGGGCGGGCGGTTCGGGACGGCGCAGTCGCTGTTCCAGCTGGGCGGCAATTTCGGCCAGTCGCTGGGGCCGTTGCTGGCGGCCTTCATCGTGGTGCCGTTGGGGCGTCCGGCGGTGGCCTGGTTCGCGGTGGCCGCGGCCCTGGGCGCCGCGATGCTGTGGCATGTGGGGGCCTGGGCCGAGGATCGTCGCAAGGCCAGCGCCGCCCGGCCCGACACCACCCTGCGCCTGCCCCGGCCGGTCGTCATGCGGGCCATCCTGGTGCTGACGATCCTGGTGTTCACCAAGAACATCTATACCGCATCCATGAGCAGCTATTTCACCTTCTTCACCATCGAGAAATTCGACCTTGGCACGCAGGCGTCCCAGATCATGCTGTTCCTGTTCCTGCTGGGCATGGCGGGGGGCGTCATGCTGGGCGGGATCATCGGCGACCGGGTTGGGCCGCTGACGGTGATCTGGGTGTCGATCCTGGGGGTGCTGCCCTTCACGCTGGCGCTGCCGCATGTCGGACTGCAGGCCACGGGGGCGCTGGCGGTGGTGATCGGGCTGATCCTGGCCTCGGCCTTTCCGGCCATCGTGGTCTTTGCCCAGGAACTGGTGCCGGGGCGGACGGGGACCATCGCGGGGATCTTCTTCGGGTTCTCCTTCGGCATGGGCGGGATCGCGGCGGCGGCGCTTGGCGTGCTGGCCGATGCGCGCGGCATCCAGACG